>JBHHYN010000108.1:0-10120 GCA_046757565.1 Gammaproteobacteria bacterium
CCCTTCATCCCCGTCGGCTCATTCGACTTTCTGAGTGACCAGACCGTCGATGCCACGAGTATCGCTGGGTTCGGGCACGTTGTCTGGCACGTCAACGACCGGCTCAACCTGACAGGTGGTATTCGCTATACGCATGAGGAGAAGATCCAGACTGAGTCCCGCTTGGATTCTGATACCCTGCAGCCGAGCGCCAACCCGGCATTTGCTGATTTTGCTGCCCAAGGCGGTTCGCTGACCAGCACCTTCACCGGCAGCCGTCTGGATTACCGCTTCAGCGCCGACTATCGCTGGGCCGATCAGCTCATGACCTATTTTACCTTCTCTACGGGTTTCAAGAGTGGCGGCTCCAACCCGCGTCCGTTCTTTGGCTCCCAGTTCCTGCCCTTCGACGAAGAGACGGTGAAGTCGTTTGAAGCCGGCTTCAAGTCCGATCTGTTCGACCAGCGCCTGCGTCTGAACGCTGACTATTTTTTCGCATTGTACAGTGATATTCAGCTGGTGCCGCTCACTTGCGACGATATCTCCCCGTTTCCGAGCGCGCCCTGCGCCGCGCCGCGCAACCTGGCCGACGGGCAGATCTCGGGTGTCGAGTTGGAAGCAACCTTCCTTCCCACCGACCATCTATCTATCGATACCTCGATGAGCTATATCAAACTGAATTTCACGAAAGTCGATCCGGCCGCTGTCGGCCCCGTCGACCCCACCCTGGATAGGCCTGAAAACACCCCAACGTGGAAAGCCAGCGCCGGAGCGCAGTATGAGATCCCGATGGGTGACTGGGGCACGCTTACTCCGCGGGTTGATGTGGCCTATGAGGGCGAAAAATCGGGGCTTGCGGGTACCGCGGGTTTGGTCATCGACTCCTATACGCTGATCAATGCCCGGCTCACCTGGCGCTCGGCGGATGACACCTGGGAAGCGGCGTTCTCGGCGACCAACATCGGTGATACGGAATATTTGTATAACACATTTGACTTAACTGGTGCGGGGGCCGCCTGGCAGTCAACGCACCCGGCCAAGCCGCGCGAATGGAACTTCACTGTCAGGCATAGTTTTTAATTCACTCTTAACGAGATGGGGCGGAAACGCGCGCTCATTACTGAGCGCGCGTTATTATTCGTCTAAAAGGGAACGCTTTCCTTTTAAAATCCCTTGAGCGTCGATACTCTCCTTGGCAGTCCTAGAACATCCCGTTCGAATTATTTGCCTTTTCAGGGATCGGCTGCACGACGTCCCAATGTTCAACAACCTTGCCATTCTCGAGTCTGAAGATATCGATCACCGCTGAGCCGCGATCTTGCGCATTCCTTTTTGCGAGGGCATGGACAATCACATAATCGCCATCGGCGAAAACCCGTTTGAATTCGGTATGATAATCGGGAAGGTTTGTCCTGGCGAATTCAAGAAAACTCTTTAACCCTTCAGGGCCGTCGGCCGCCATGGGATTATGCTGGATATATTTGGGGCCGAGGTATTTTGAGGCCGCCTCAAAATCCTTCTGGTTGATGGCCTTATCGTAGAACTCAATCACGTTTTTTTTATTGATCTCTTCTTGCCGGCTGTCTGCAGCACAGGCTGTTGGCCCAGTGAGGATAAGCACTGCCATGGCCAGAAGCGGTGTTATCTTTTTCATAACATTCTCCTTCGATAAGGTGTTTGAGTGTGCCTCGCTCATGGTTGGTTATTGTCCGCGTACAATGCTAGCGGAGTGTGTCAGGAGAGGCAATGGCGATCCGGGCGCCAGGATTCAGGAGAGAAAAAAGAATGGATTCAAGGAGAAGAATCTGTGCGATCAGGACCCGTTGTATAGATTGAAACGTGCTCGGAGCACGTGCTATTGTCACCACATACTCTGCCTTTACTTGCCAGGTGAACACAATCAATTGGAAAAATAGTCCTATGACACAGTGCTACGAGTTGCCACGTTTCAGTAGTTTCATCGACTTTTTTGCCAACAGCCGCACGCTCTACTGGTTGACCACCCTGCTTTCGCGCCGGGCCATTGACCACGCCATCGACGATCCGCTTACTCCGCTGCTGAAGGAGCAAATTGCGGCCTATATCTCACGCCTGAACCATTGCAGTTACTGTTCGCTCTCCCACGGCTGCGATGTCAAGGTCCTGGGCGCGGAGGTGGGCCCCATCGATGAGGCCGTTGCCGACCTGGAGCAGGCGCCTCTGGACGACAAGCTGCGCGAATTGTTCCGTTTTCTGCGCACACTGGTGCGGCATCCCGATGAGTTTGCCGAAACCGATTGGCGCAGGGCCCTGGACAGCGGCTGGCAGCGTAGTGAGCTGGAGTCGGCCATCTATGTGGCGGGCTGGTTTCAGTACATGAATACCCTCGTGACCGGCAATTTGATCCCGGCGACCTCCATGGAGACGGCGATGGACCTGGCGCGGCAACGCCAGGGACCCGGGGGTTACAGTGATACCATTCAATTCCTGCAACAGCAGATTGGCAAACAGGTCTCGGTTTCCGTCGAGATCAGCGACCGCGAGACAAGCGGCGACTAAACGATCACGTTGCTCCCTGCCAGCCGGAACGTTGCGTTTTCGCAACGGGAGGCCTTGTAGGCGGGCAGTGCCATTCATAGTTGTTTTCTCTTTATGCATTTCTCCTACTCGGCAGTCAAGTATTGATTTAATCGATTAATATATCCGTATAACGAACCGAACGGTTCGGATTCTATATGAACATTAGGGAATTGCAGCGTGCAGCCAATATCGCTGCATCTGCCTTGAATCACCAAACAGACATGATGTCGCAGAGACGTAACGGGGTGTGTACCGGGTTGTAACAACTTGTTTTAAGGGGAGGGTTTTATGAAATATCCAGCCATCTGTAATAAGGGTGCGATAAACATCGTAGTTTCCGTTATTCTGTTTTTTGGGCCGATCCTGGCCGTGAAGGCCGCTGAACTCGAAGAGATCATCGTCACCGCGCAGAAACGTTCGCAAAACATTCAGGATGTACCGATCGCCATTACCGCCTTTACCAGTGATTTCCTGAAACAGAAGGGGCTGAATAACAACATCGCGCAGATCGCCGCTTTCACTCCGAATGTGGTCATGGATCCCACCTCTCCGTTTGCCGGCTCCAGCTCCGTGCTCAGCCCCTACATCCGCGGTGTCGGCCAGAACGATTTTGCCTTCAATAAAGATCCGGGCGTCGGCATCTATGTGGACGGCGTCTACTATGCTCGCACCATCGGGGCGAACGTGGACCTGCTGGACGTGGACCATATCGAGGTGCTGAAAGGGCCCCAGGGCACCCTGTTCGGACGCAACAACCTGGGTGGCGCCGTGAGCATTGTCACCCGGCGGCCCGTGGATGAATTTACCTTCAAGGGGGAAGTGACTACAGGCCGGTTTCAGCGGGTGGATGTGCGCGGCTCGGTGGACATGCCCATCATTAAAGATAAGTTGTTGTCATCTGTGGCGTTCTCGACCAAGAACCGGGACGGCTACCAGCACCGTATCCCCTTCAACTCACCCACTCCTTTTGTGACTGACAGCAATTTTCTGCTGCCGAATCAAATCAGTCATGACACGGCCGGGGGGCAGAATGAGAAAGATATCCGCGGCAAGCTGCTGTGGATTGTCAACGAAAACCTCGAGGTGACGCTGACAGCCGATTATACCACGGTGGACGAACAGGCAACCCCGAATACGACCCTGGCCATCGATCTCGGTCAGGGACCGGGTTCTATCGGCGGCACCCTGGCCGAACTCTATAACACCTGCATCGGCCTACCCATCAACCCGACCGGACCCGTCCCGGTGGGTCTGGCGACCTTTGGCCTGGTGCCGATTTGCACGACGCCGCGCGCCGTCGTCGGCACCTCTCTGGCGGACCCGGTCACCGGCGGCGTGAACAGCATCACGGATACGACCAACACCAACGACCGCTTGTTTTACGGGCCCCAGTTTATTACCGGCACCTTCACCACCTCCACCAGTCCCAGTCTTGCCGGCGGGCAGCTCTTTACGGCCGCTAAAATCGATCCCGATGTCAGCTTCGCCACCGGCCCCGATCCGTCGCTGCTGGATAACTTTGGCGCCTCCTGGACCATCGATTGGGACTACTCCGATTACCTCAAGGTAAAGTACATCGGCGCCTGGCGCAAGGTGTTCGAGCAGGGAGGCCTGGATTTCGACGGTTCTCCCATCACCATCCTGGAGGTTGTAACGGATACCAAGCAGCAGCAGTTTACCCACGAGTTGCAATTGAGTGGGAGCGTCTTCGATGGCAGTGTAAAATGGTTGCTGGGTGGCTTCTATTTTACCGAGCATGGGGACCTGACCGATTTTGTGCCGTTCCCGGGCGGCCTGTTGCAGATCTTTGGCCAGAACTTCTTCGATACCGAGTCCGAGGCGCTGTTCACCCATGTCAATTACAGCTTCAACGATCGCCTGAGTTTCACTGCCGGCTTTCGCTTCACCAACGAGCATAAGGAGTTTGAAGGCAAGCAGAAGGACCTGAACCGGCTGCTTATTCTGGGCGGTCTCGGCGGCGCCGCGCCTCCTGACGGCGCAACGGCTGCCGATTTCCCCGATCCGACCGATACCACCCTGTTTTTCCCACCGGGCGTTAACAATAAGGATTTTATTGACATCTCCAAACGCTTCGGTCTGGAGTACCGTTTTACGGACGAAATCCTGTTTTATTTCTCCTTTTCCGAGGGGTTTAAATCAGGTGGCTGGACCACCCGCCTCTCCTTTCCGCTGAAGACCGCGCCAAGTTTCGATGAAGAGACCGCCACCACCTACGAGGTGGGCATCAAGTCGGAGTTGTTCGATCGGCGTTTGAAAGTGAACATGGCCGGTTTCTTTAATTTCTATGATGGCGTGCAACTCGAGATCCAGCGTGGTATTTCGCCCACCTTCGAGAATGGTGGCGATGCCGAGATCCCCGGTTTTGAGTTGGAGTTTACCGGTCTGGTCATGGATGACTTCGTGATCGATGGTAGTGTCGGTTATCTGGATGCCCATTACACCAGGATCGATCCAAAGGCGCCGGCTGCACTGACCATTAATAACAGGTTGCCGAATGCGCCGGATTGGTCGGTCCATGGCGGCGGGCAGTATACCCTGCGTCTGACCAACGGCGCGTCTATCCGTATGCGTACCGACTACTCCTGGACCTCTACAATCGCCAATGATACGGAGAACACGCCAATACTGATTCAGGACGATGTCGGGCTGCTGAGCGCATCCGTGACCTACACCATGCCCGATGAACACTGGTCGTTAACCGCGGGCGGCACCAATATCACCGATGAACGCTACATCTTTACCGGCCAAAACAACACGGGTGCGGGCATCACCAATGGGACCTTTAACCGGCCCGCGGAGTGGTACTTGACCTTGAGCTATAATAATTGACTCCGGTAGTGAGGGCGAGAGATAGTTATTAATCATAATTCACCACAGAGGCACAGAGTTCACAGAGGAAAGAACAGTCTTAAGTCGTGAGTCGGATGTCCAGAGTCAGATTCAATTTGACTCAAGACTTCCGACTTTTAATCTCTGTGTCTAATCCTAACCACATAAACGGCACGTCTTGTGCCAATATCTTTGGTGAACAGATAACCCGTCAGATTGCTGCGAGGATTTTTTTGAGCCGAAACATGAGAGTCATTTGCCTGTGCATCATCTAAGCCTCCCGTCTCTTGCCAGACGCCTGTTTATGGCCCGTTCTCTGGCGCTGTCCCTCGGCGGTTTCACTGCGTTTTCCCTGTTTCCATACCTCTCTACGGCCGCGGATTCCGAGGAGGTCAGGCAACAAGCGGCGAAGACGTTGACTGCACTGGCCTACCGCCTGTTTCCCCATGAATCGCTGCCGCACGCGGTTTATCAGCAGGTAGCCGGGGCCGTGTTACTGGGAATGCAACAATCCTCTAGCAGGTATGCACTGGTCACAGGAGGTTTGTCGCGACTGGACGTGCATGCGGAAAATACCACCTGGCTGGCAACAGACAGCCACACGCAAATCGACATCCTGCAACAGATGCAGACCACCCCTTTTTTTAAATTTCTGCAAAACACGGCAATTGAAGTGATATACCGTGACCCGAGCGTCTGGCAGCTGCTCGGTTACGGCGGTTCGGCTATCGAGCAGGGCGGTTATCTGCACCGTGGTTTTGACGATATCGACTGGCTGCCGGAGACGGACTGACAGCCCGCCCATGCCGGCAACGTTTGCGTTTGACGATGACTCCGTCGTGGTCGTAATCGGCTCTGGCGCCGGTGGCGGGACCCTGTCGCATGCACTGGCCCGGCGCGGCATTGACGTTGTCTGTCTCGAGGCCGGCCCGCGTCTCACGCTTGGCGATATCGTCAACAATGAGGCACAGATGTTCGCCAGACTCACCTGGCTCGATGAGCGCATCGGCGAAGGCCATGCCCTCTCCCGTTTTCCGGTGTGGACCTGCAAGACCGTCGGCGGGACCACCATGCACTGGACGGCCTGTTCCCCCCGCTTACAGGCGCACGAAATCAGGGCGCGCTCGACCTATGGCGATGTCGAGGGCGCCAACCTGGCCGACTGGCCGCTCACGCTCTCCGAGATCGAACCCTACTATGACCGCGCCGAGGAGCTGATGGGCGTTACCGGCACCCAGGGCATTGAGCGGCTTCCGGGCAACAACAACTATAAAGTGCTGGCGGCGGCGGCCCGCAAGGTGGGTTATCGACACATCGATACCAATAATGTCGCCATTAATTCCACCCCGAGAGACGGCCGCCCGGCCTGTCTGCAGCTCGGTTTCTGCACCAGTGGCTGCGTTATCGGGGCCAAGTGGTCAACGCTCTATACCGAGATCCCGAAGGCGGAACAGACCGGCCACTTCGAGTTGCGGCCGCAATCCATGGTCGTGCGCATTATCATCGGTAACGATAACCGCGCCACGACTGTCCGCTATCTCGACCGGGACGGTAGGATGCAGCAGCAACGGGCGCGGGTCGTCTGTGTGGCCGGTAATGCAGTGGAGACAACGCGCCTGCTGCTGCAGTCGCGTACGCATCGCTTTCCCGGCGGCCTGGCCAACTCCAGCGGGCAACTCGGCCGCAACTACATGCGCCACGTCATCGCGGCGGTTATCGGCGTGATGCCGGGTGCCGTGAATATGTACAAGGGCGCCCAGGTAGCGGGGATCGTCAAGGACGAGGCCGTAAACGAGCCTGCACGCGGCTTCTTCGGAGGTTTTCTGATGATGACCGTGCCGTTCACACCGGAGTTGCTGGCGCGGAATCTGATACCGGGCGGCTGGGGCAGGCGCTTGACCCGCGTGCTGGAACGCTACCGGGACCTCGCCGCCCTGCTGATCGTAGGAGAAGACCCCCCCCGGCCCGATAACCGCATCACCCTTCACCCCACGCGCAAGGACCGGTACGGCTTGCCGGTGCCGGTCGTGCGCTACATGCACCACCCCAATTCACGGAAATTGCTCCGCTACGCCCTCGATGCCGGGCACCGCATGTATGCTTCCCTCGGCGCCGGGCAGATCTTCGACATGGTCGATGTGTTCCCGGCGACGCACAATATGGGCACGGCGCGCATGGGCGATGACCCCGCACTGAGCGTCTGCAACCGCTGGGGGCAGACCCACGATATCACCAACCTGTTTATCACCGACGGCAGTCTGTTTCCGACGGTGGGTTGCGAGAACCCCACCTTGACCATCGTTGCGCTGGCGCTCAGGCAGGCGGATTATATTGCCGGGCAACGCGTCATCAAGGCGGGTTAGGCCCGGCTTTTTGTATGCTCCCCGGCAACCGGTAATTATGGTACGCTTTACGGGTTAATGATGCGTCTGTGTACTGTTGTCTGTCTCTATCAAATAAATAAGTAGAAATTTCCGGAACGCCGCATCTACCGGGTTTACGCACTGCGTCTGCGCATCTCTCAGGGAACAGCCAGCCACTTGAACCAGCACCATAATGATTGGAGGATAATAAATGAGCAAAGCGTGCACCCCGGTACAGTCCGTCGCCGCTGCCTATCTGGATGCCCTCGTAGACCGGGGCATTGACTATGTCTTTGCCAACGCCGGCACGGATTTCGCGCCCATTATCGAGGCCATGGTGGTTGCCTCCGAACAGGACCGGCCTATCCCGGAGTTTATCGCTGTTCCTCACGAGAATGTCGCCATCTCCATGGCCCATGGTTATTACCTGGCAAGCGGCAAACCGTCTGCGGTCATGGTGCATGTTACTGTGGGAACGGCCAACGCCCTGTGCGGACTCATGAACGCCTCACGCGATAATGTGCCGGTTCTGCTCGCTGCCGGTCACACACCCAACACCGAGAGCGGCCATCCAGGCTCCCGCAATGCCGGCATTCACTGGGGCCAGGACAGTTTCGACCAGGGTGGCCTGGTGCGTGAGTATGTCAAATGGGACTACGAACTGCGCGCCGGACAGCGGGTGGAGGAGATCGTCGGCCGCGCCCTGGATATCGCCATGAGTGAACCCCGCGGCCCCGTTTACCTGAATATGCCGCGTGAGGTACTCGGCAACGCCGCCGCCAGTGATGTGACGCCGCCACGCCGTCAGCGTCCCCTGGGTTCGCAACCGTCGGCGCCGTCTCAGGGGGCCATCAATAAAACCGCTCAGGCATTGGCCGGGGCGGAATTCCCCCTGATTATGACTGCCAGTCTGGGACGAAATCCCGCTAACGTGGAACTGCTCTCCCGCCTTGCTGATGAATTCAGTATCGCGGTGGGACTGCCCGGCGAGCCCGGCCCACGCGATGTCAATATCCCCAGCAGTCATCCCATGTTCCTGGGTATAAACCCCACAGAGGCCATCGCCCGGGCGGATGTCATCCTGGCCATCGATTGCGAGGTGCCCTGGTGGCCCAGTGTGGTAAGCCCGAAAGCGGACGCCCGCCTGATCCAGATTGCGCCGGATCCGTTTTTTGCCAATTATCCATTGCGCGGTTTTGAAATGGACCTGGCCATCGCCGGTTCCTCTTCAGCGGCCCTGCAGATGCTCTACGCGGCCCTGCAGTCGATAACGAAGCGGGATCAGCAACCGATCCGGCGGCGCCGGGTGGAGATTGAAGGAATGGTACTAAAACGCAACGGGCAACGGGATAAAACCCTGCGGGACGCCGCAGGCATGAAGCCGATAAATCCTGCCTGGATTGCAGCCTGTATTAATAAGGTCAAGGACCGGGACACGATTATCGTCAATGAGCTGGGCGTCTCCATGGATCTGCTTGAACTCGAGGCGCCCCGCAGCTATATCTCCAACAGCCTCGCCGGTGGTCTCGGCTCCGGCCTGGGGCTCTCTCTGGGCGCCAGGCTGGGGGCGCCGGACAAGAAGGTGATCCTGATTGTCGGCGATGGCTCTTATATGTTCGGCAATCCCGTATCGGCCCATTTCATTGCCCGGTCACAGGGGCTGCCGACCCTGACCGTGATAAAAAACAACCATCGCTGGCATGCCGTGCACCGCTCCACGGTCGACATGTACCCACAAGGCCGGGCGGCAGACAGCGATTCCATGCCGCTGGTGGCGCTGGGCCCTTCACCCGACTTCGATCGGATCATGCAGGCCTGTGGGGGTTATGGCGAACGGGTCGAAGATCCCGGTGAACTGGTTGCCGCACTGGAACGCGGTCTTGAGGCGGTCGCCGGGGGCAAACCGGCGCTACTCAATGTGATTACCGCGCCGGGTGAACGCTAGCCTGCATATTGCATGAGTCCACTGGAAAAGGAAGTGAAACCCTTGCCTGTCAAAGTCTTCATCGTTTTCTGCGAAAACCCGGTTTGTCCCTGCGTCTCCGCTTGGCGAGCCCTTACTTGTTCCGATGGGTTTTGAGCGGCAGATAATTGCTCCTGCATATTCTGCACTCCCATCATCCATGATGGTCGCACATGCTCCCCACCAGACGACTCCAGGGATGGAGTCGATAGAGCGACGCACGACTGCATGGATGCAGGACGACTCCATGGAAGGAGAAGGTAGAGAACGTCTGGAACACGTTCTCGAGATAGAACGAATCAGGACGAATATAGGACATATTCGGGTGAAAATGCCTGGAGCATATTTTCCAGACAGAGTCGAGGAAGCCAAAGCCGAGCTACGGCTATGATTGCGGTCGCGAGCA
>JBHHYN010000109.1:0-10065 GCA_046757565.1 Gammaproteobacteria bacterium
CTGAGCGCGGCCAGCGCGATATCGAGGTAACTGCCGAAGGGTTTTTCGGCGTCGTTGAGATGCTGTTGCAGGTAGTTCCAGCGGGCGCGGGGCGGGACGAAGAAGCCGTCGTAGAAATCGGGATTCTCGCCGTAGTTCTTCTCGGCCTCGTCCTTCACCATCCCCTCTTGAACCTTGCGGTCAACGAGGTCGTCGTGCTCCGCCTCGAAGACGTCGGTGCAGCGCTTCAGGAACAGCAGGCCGAAGATATAGTCCTTGTAGGTGGCCGCATCCATGCCTTCCCGCCGCAGGATGTCGGCGGCGGCGTAGAGGTGGCGTTCGAGTTTGGCGAGTGAGAGTCTGGCCATGCGTATTCCTTAATTCGCGAACCGGTAGATTGCCGGAAGCGTCCGAAACCATCCGGGTTCGTTGTATTGGTTATTCATTTTGTCCATAGCAAACGCTCAGTCTGTCCCAATAGATAACAAAGTATGTGGGCCGGCACTTTGATGAACCGGGTCTGCAATCCCTCGAACTGTGTTACGCCGAAATCACGCTCGCGCTTGGTCACCATCCAGGCCTGCTGAGGCTGTTCTGCGCGACACCAGGTAACCAGTCCTTCCGATTGATCCAGGCTGAGCTTTTCCCTGTATTTGATCTCAAACGGAAGTGTGTACGCCGGGCTGCGCACAATGATATCCACCTCCTTCCCTGAGGCTGATTCTCGCCAGTACACGATTTCCGGTGTATCGCGGTAATAGTACGCATACAGATGCCGCAATACGGTGGTCTCCACAATCAGGCCCATTTCATCCGCGTTGGTGAATATCTCTTCTCCTTTCAGCAGGATGGCGTTTCTTAATGCGGCATCGACCAGGTAGTACTTGTTTCGCGCCTTGAGCACCTTCTTGCCACCCAGCGCCGCTGGCGGCAGGCGATAAATCAGGTTGGCCTGTTCCAGCAGGGAAAGGTGGCTGGCAACGGTACTCGCGGAGGTTTCCAGCTCCCTGGCACAGGTGTTGTGCGCCAGAATACCACCACTGTGCAGGCAGAGGTAGATAAACAGCTTTTCCAGATCGTTGACGTTACGCACGCCGAACAGCGCGGTCATATCCCGCTTGAGTACGCGCTCCACAACGTCTTCGCGCAACAGTCGCTGACAGAGGCCAATGTTTTCCTGTCGCGCGGTTTCCGGAAAACCACCCACCAGCAGGTAGCGCTGAAACAGGAGCTGCAAAGGGCGCATGCGGGTTGCCATCGCAACCAGTTGCGCCTTAGTCATCTTCGCCAGCCTGCTGAGCCGCTGATCCTCCGGTATAACCGGCGCGTCTTCGTCCCGGATATGAACGAACTCATAGAATGAAAGTGTCGGCACCGGGACGGTGACCCAGCGGCCGACACCGCTTTCCGCCAGGCGTTCTCGATGCTCCACGCTGGCCGACCCGGTTGCCAGAATACGGTAATGCGGTTGATGGTCAACCAGCAGCTTGATCTCCGTTTCCCAGCCCTGGGAATACTGGATTTCATCCAGCAACAGCACCACGGGCTGACCTTCCGCAAACACGGACTCGTGGTAGAGCGTAAGGATGTCGCGCAGCGTAAGCAGTTTCAGGAGAGGATGATCGAGACTCAGATAGAGCACACTCTTCGGATCCCGCCCACCCTGAATCAGGTCATCGGCGATCTGCTGGAGAATGGTGGTCTTTCCGACGCGCCGCGGCCCGGAAAGCAATATGGCACGCCGCAGGGAAGTATCCTTCAGATAGATACGGCTCGCCTCAAAGGCCAGCCGTCTAAATTCAGGCACGGAGCAAGGTTTATCACTCCACCAGGGGTTGAATCCTTGCAGAACCGGGATGATTTCCGATCGATCGAAGAAATCCTTCAATTGATGTCACACTCCACAATATATGGATATTATATGCTAAGTATACTTAGTATTTTTACACTGTAAAGTCTGATTAGACGTACTTTGGAAAGAATATCTACCTCCATAAAAAGAGCGCTACCAGATTTCAGGCAAGCTGCATGCCTATGTTTCTATAACCTTTTCATTATCAAACTCCTTATTCAGCGCTTCCGGCGGCGCATAGCCGCGGGGATTGTAGATTTCGCGGGTGCCCTGGTCCTCGTAGCCCAAATAAACCGTGCACAGGTTTCATTACTCGTTCCAGGATAGTCAAAATAATCAATGTGTACTATATAGTACATATGACATTCGGAGAATACATCCGTGAACATCGCGAGGCCCTGAAGTCAGAGGATCGGCGATTTTCCGTCCGGCAGGTCGCCCAGCGAATCGGTGTGGAACCCGCCTACCTCAGCAAGATAGAACGCGGGGACGTGGCACCACCGTCCGAGGCAAAAATCCGGGCATTGGCCGAGGAGCTTGGCGAAGACCCGGATGTGCTGCTGGCAATGGCCGGGAAGGTATCGACGGATTTACAGGAGATCATTCGCAAGCGGCCGCAACTGTTCGCTGACCTGATCCGCCAGCTCAAATCCGCACCGGATCACGCCCTGTTGCGTATTGCCCGGGATGTCCGTGATGGCGACTGGTAACACCTGAATAATCGACCCAAACAATCTACTTAGGGGGAGAAAAGACAATGATCGAACTATTGAACAACCAACTGACCTTCCGGTTTCCGGAGGTCCACAAGAAAGCGGCGTGTAGCATCGACTTCCAGCGCACCCTGCGGATCCCGGATGACAACCGGGAATACCCCCTCCCCCCGGGCTTGGGTCGTTTCTCGGTGGAGCAGGTGGATGACTTCGCAGACAATTTGCCTGATACCTAGCCCGCATATTGCATGAGTACGCAAAGAATCAGCTTGATCATTTGATCCGGCATGGGTTTCAGTAATTTTTTGAATGTGCGGTTTGTCCCTTTTACCGTGCTTGGCGAGCCCTCACTTGTTCTGTCGCGTTTTGCGCGCACATGCTCTCTTCACCAGAACTACGGCTATGATTTCGGTCGCGAGCACGCGTAAAACCCAACAGCCCGGCGTGATCATCTCACCAACTCATGCAATATGCGGGCTAGCGGACACATGGTGGCGTCTTCATACCCATGTATCAGTCAGAGGCACTGTGGATCAATTTCTCTGGTGACTACCCCTGCGCCGTCAAGATCGCCGCCGGCAAGATCAATGCGGTTTCCGGTGAACCCTGGAGCAATGGGCTTTCGGCTGATCCGCAGGACTATGCGGTGATTCCGGAGCAGCCCTGGCTGGATGGTTTCAACGTCTCGGAGGATTTCATCCGGCAGTTTGTCGCCATGCCGCTGGGCGAAGGCTTCACAGCCGAGGAGCAGATTACCGGTAAGGCTGAACATGGCGGACTCCAGATTATTGTCTACCCGATGAAGCATGACGTTTACGTCGAACATTTCGAGCGAACCGTGGAAGCAGACATGGGCTACCTCGAGATACCGATGTTCAGTCGCACGGTCAGTGAATCCGCTGCCCCGGATATGGGGCTTGCTCCAGGCGGCTTGATGCGGCAGGAGATCTACGAGGACGTGTACGGCATCGATGCCTGGGATCAGGACAATGGTTTCCGTTGCTTCATCCACCTAGCCAACAGTGAGCAATACCAGATGATTACCGGGCATCAACCACCACATAAACCTGCGACTGCCAAGGATTACACACAAGCCGGCCTGCCCTGGTTTGACTACTACAGCGATAGCAAGGCGCTTGCCGGTTCCGACACTTTAGGCAAGCTGACCAGTATCGCCGCCAAGGTGATTGAGAAAGGCAAAGGACTGCTGCCGGACAACGAACCGGTTCACCCAAAAACTGTCAAGATAATCAGCAAAGGTAATGTGGTCCGGGATGGGGAATTCTGAAAGGTTGGCACCTCAATTGCCCAACGATAGACCTGTAACACCACTTCTCGGGCATGCACCGCCGTTGCTGGCACTCCCCTTTCGACAATGGCATCGGTCAATGCGCGCAGATCCTCATGCGTGATTTCGGTCAGCTTTTGACTTCCGAAGCGCTTTTTCAATTCGCGGGTATAGACCGACTTGCGCATGTCGCGCGTTGACTCAGCCATCTGATAGCCACGCAGCCATTTTTCGGCCCATGCACCGAACGTCACGGCATTCTTCACACGCTTCTTGTCGCGTGCCTTTTCCCTGGCTGGTGATTTCCCGGCCGCGATCATCTTCTTTGCTTCGCTGAGTCGTTCTCGCGCTTCCGCAAGCGTAACGCCACGAACACCATACCGGCCTATCGTCAGCGTCTCCTGTCGACCGTTAATCGCGTAGTTGTATCTGAAGGAGATACCTCCCGCTGGTGTCACCGCCACATAAAGCCCATCGCGGTCGTTCACTTTGTAGAGTTTGTCCTGCGGTTTCAAATTCCGCAGCTTGGTATCTGTCAGCATCACAAGTCCTCCCCTAGGGGAAAAAATACCATGATCTTTCATGGCGGGTTTTTCTTATGTTTCTCGTTATATATCAGTGATTTGTCGATTTTTAATACCATGAATGTGCTGAACAACATAGCATGGTATTTTGTCGAATCCCTGATCTTGAGGGCGACAATACCACGATTTATACCATTGAAAAAGTTTGCTTGGCGGTGCCTGCCAGTGCCAGACGTGGAATCATTCCCACTCAATGGTCGCCGGCGGCTTGCTGGAAACGTCATAGGTTACACGGGAGATCCCGCCTACTTCATTCAGTATCCTGTTTGAAATGTATTCCAGGAATTCATAGGGGAGACGGGCCCAACGGGCGGTCATGAAATCGATCGTCTCAACGGCACGCAGGGCGATCACATATTCATAATACCGTGCATCACCCTTCACCCCTACCGATTTAACCGGCAGGAACACGGTGAAGGCCTGGCTGACCTTATGGTAGAGATCATGTTCGTGCAGTCCGTTGATAAAAATGTCATCGGCCTGCCGCAACAGATCCGCATACTCTTTCTTCACTTCGCCCAGTATGCGCACTCCGAGTCCCGGGCCGGGAAATGGATGGCGCTCGATTATCTCCCTGGCCAGTCCGAGTTCCTGTCCAAGCCTGCGCACCTCGTCCTTGAACAACTCCCGCAAGGGTTCAATCAACTGCAGGTTCATGGTCTGCGGCAGACCGGCGACATTATGGTGTGATTTAATGACATGCGCCTTGCCGCTCCGGGCGCCGGCGGATTCGATGACATCCGGGTAAATAGTACCCTGCGCCAACCACTTCTCACTCTTTAATTTCCTGCCTTCTTCCTCAAAGACAGCGATGAACTCGCGGCCGATGATGCCGCGTTTCTCTTCCGGATCCACAACTCCGGCAAGCTTTTTCAGAAAACGTTGCCTGGCGTCGACGCGGATTACACGGATACCCATATGCCGGGCAAAGGTTTGCATGACCTGGTCACCTTCGTTAAGCCTTAATAAACCATTATCCACAAAGAGACAGGTGAGTTGATCCCCGATCGCCTTGTGCAGCAAGGCGGCTACCACAGAGGAATCGACACCTCCCGATAAGGCCAGTAATACCCTCTCCTTTCCCACTCGTTCACGGATATCGTGGATGAATTCTTCAATAATGTTCGCGGTTGTCCATAATGACCGGCAACCGGCAATATCGTGAATAAAACGCCGTAGTATTGCCGCACCCTGCCCGGTATGGGTCACCTCGGGATGAAACTGCACGCCGTAAAAACCACGGTCTTCGTCGGCAATCCCGGCGATCGGGGCATTATCGGTTGCAGCGATTACCTTGAATCCGGCTGGCAATTTATCGACGCGGTCTGCATGACTCATCCAGACATTTAATAACCCGTGGCCTTCATTATTCGTCCCGTCCTGAATACCCCGCAACAGTTTTGAATGGCCTCTTGCCCTGACCTGTGCGTGACCAAATTCACGCACGGATGAAGCGCTGACCTTGCCGCCCAGCTGTTCCGCCATGGTCTGCATGCCGTAGCAGATACCCAGTACGGGAACATTCAAATCGAAAACAATATCCTGCGCCCGGACACCATTGAGTTTTGTGACGGATTCCGGACCACCGGAAAGGATAATGGCCTGCGGTTTGAACTCCCGGATTGCCTGCGCATCCATATCATAGGGATGGATTTCGCTATAGACATTGGCTTCGCGCACACGCCGTGCGATCAACTGGGTATACTGTGACCCGAAATCAAGAATGAGGACGCAATCAGAGTGGATGTTCGCCATAACTAAGTAAAAAGAGGAAAGTGAAAAGTATAAAGAAAAAAGAACTCATCAAACTTTTCACTTTATACTTTCCACTTTTCACTGATTGCAGGACTACGTCCTGTAGTTAGGGGGTTCCTTGGTGATGGTCACGTCATGCACATGGCTTTCCTTCACACCGGCACTGGTGAGGCGGACAAAGTTCGGTTTGTTCCGAAACTGTTTCAGGTCCTGACAACCGGTATAACCCATTGCAGCACGAAGGCCACCCATTAATTGATGCACTATGGCGCTTAATGCCCCTTTATAGGGAACACGGCCCTCAATCCCTTCGGGCACCAGTTTCTCAATCTCGTCATTTTCCTGGAAATAGCGGTCCGAGGATCCATGCTGCTGCGACATGGCGCCGAGAGAACCCATGCCACGATAAGTTTTATAGGAGCGGCCCTGGTAGAGTTCAACTTTTCCAGGGGCCTCTTCGGTGCCGGCGAACAGGCTTCCAATCATCACGGTATAGGCACCTGCGGCGATGGCCTTGGCCATATCCCCCGAATAGCGGATCCCCCCGTCGGAAATAAACGGAACCTTCTCTTTTTTCAGCGTCTTCGCAACATTGGCAACTGCTGAAATCTGTGGCATACCGACCCCGGTGACAATACGCGTCGTACAGATCGATCCGGGGCCGATGCCGACTTTTACCGCGTCCACCCCAGCCTCGAGCAATGCCCTGGCGCCATCCATAGTAGCGATATTACCGCCTATGACCTGGGCATCAGGGTAGTGCTGCTTGATCCACTTCACCATGTTCAGCACGCCCTCTGAATGCCCATGGGCGGTATCGACGACCAGCACATCGACGCCTGCATTGACCAGTGCGTCGACACGCTCCCGTGTACCCGGTCCAACACCCACGGCAGCCCCGACACGCAATGCTTCATTGCTGTCCTTGCAGGCATTGGGAAATTCGTGGGCCTTCTGGATGTCCTTCACCGTTATCAGGCCTCGTAATTGAAACTTGTCGTTGACAACCAGCACTTTTTCTATGCGGTGTTTGTGTAACAAGGCAACAATCTCATCGCTATCGGCATCCTCTCCTACCGTCACCAGTTTATCTTTCCGGGTCATAATGTTTTTGACGGGATCGCCATAACGGGTTTCAAAACGGAGATCACGGCTGGTCACAATACCGACCAGTTCCTCACCCTCCACGACCGGCACACCTGAAATATTATTGGAGTGGGTCAGTTCCAGTACTTCCTGAATACTGGTCTTTGGAGTAACGGTAAAGGGGTCTTTGATCACACCACTCTCATATTTTTTTACCACCCGTACCTGCCCGGCCTGCTCTTCAGGACTCATGTTCTTGTGGATAATACCGATGCCACCCTCCTGGGCCATTGTGATGGCCAATCCGGCCTCGGTAACTGTATCCATGGCGGCGGAGAGTATCGGTATATTGAGCCTGATTTCGCGCGTCAATTGCGCTTCCAGACTGACCTCCTTGGGTAACACCCGGGAATGGGCCGGAACCAGCAAGACATCATCAAAAGTGAGGGCTTCCTCAATGATCCGCATGTTAATTAAGGCATCTACAGGTAAAATAGCAGACTATTATAGTGGCTGGACTGCTTCCGGTAAATCTAAGTTCTGACTGATTGTATAAGTTGAGGTGACCAATCTTTTCGCTCAATCTGCGGCCGGCCGGGATATCTACACCATTACCCGGCTGAATCGCGAAGTACGGGCGGTCCTGGAAGGCAGTTTCCCCACCCTGTGGGTGCAGGGCGAGATCTCCAACCTAGCACGGCCCGGTTCCGGTCATTGGTACTTTTCACTGAAAGATCAGGCTTCTCAAGTTCGCTGCGCCATGTTCAAGAACCGCAACCGTTATCTGAAATTTCGCCTGGACAATGGTATGCAAGTCATTGCCAGGGCAACCGTAAGCCTCTATGAAGGGCGTGGGGAATTCCAGCTCATTATCGAACAGCTGGAGCAGGCGGGAGCGGGAGCACTGCAGCAGGCCTTTGAAGAGCTGAAACAGCGGCTTAATAAAGAGGGATTGTTCGATGAAGAACATAAAAAAGCCATTCCCGCTTTTCCGAAGTGCATTGGTGTGGTCACCTCACCGACCGGCGCCGCAATTCGGGACATTCTGACCGTCCTGAAAAGACGCTACTCCTGTGCCGGCGTAATTATCTATCCCGTCCCCGTGCAGGGTGAAGCTGCAGCCGAACTGATTGCCCGGACGCTTGCAGAAGCCGATAAACGTCATGAAACGGATGTATTAATCCTTGCCCGTGGCGGGGGCTCCCTGGAAGACCTGTGGGCATTTAACCAGGAAGTCGTGGCCAGGGCCGTCTACCAATGCGACACCCCCATCGTCAGCGGGGTAGGACATGAGATTGATTTTACCATCGCAGATTTTGTCGCCGATCAGCGGGCAGCAACACCATCTGCGGCCGCAGAACGAGTCAGTCCCGATCAAGGGGAGCTTTTGGAACGATTGGGCTTATTCGGGAACAAGCTGCAAATCCATATCAAACACACTCTGCAACACTCTACCCGGACCTTGTCGCAACTCGACAAGCGCCTGCCCCGCCCGATGCGTCAATTGCAGAATCTCAGCCAGCGTATCGATGACATCGCGTTAACAATGCAACGGACTATGCGGGCGGTTGTTGCCGAAAAGCGATCCTGTTTGTTGAAGATCGCATCGGAAATGAACCAGTACAACCCGTTACAAACCCTTGGATTGCATCGTGAAAAATGTCAATATCTTGCCAATCAACTGCGTCTTGGGATGGCACACTCCCTGCAAACCGCTAAAGGGAACCTGGAAGCCCTTGATCATGCCTTACATACTGTCAGCCCATTGGCGACGCTGGACCGGGGTTATGCCATAGTTACGCGGATTGACAACGAGGCGATCGTTCGCGATACAGGCTCGTTGAAACCGGGCGAGACACTCATGACCCGCTTTGCAAGAGGACGCATGCACTCAACAGTAAAGAAAATCATTGAAGAAGACTAGCCTACTGTCTGTATTCGTTATTGCCTTGCTCAGTAACGTCGATGCAATGGCCCTGCCGCAGTTTGCCAACGTGCCGGGAGGGATAGCCGTCGTGTCCCTGAAGGATGATGCAAAACCTTACGCCTCTTATAAAGGAGACCGGGTCATGGTGATTGGCCGGCCCGGTGCGTGGCAGGCGATCATTGGCATCCCTTTGAGTACGAAACCCGGCACATACAAGCTCAGAGTACATAACGGCACTCATGTTGCCATCTATAATTTTGATGTGAAAGACAAGGAATATCAGATCCAGCGCATTACCATTAAAGACAAGCGCAAGGTCAATCCCACCCCGCTGGACATGAAACGGATTAATCGGGAGAGCAAACTCATACAACATGCCAAAGCAGTCTGGTCGGATGACGATAGCGTACGGCCCGTTCTGGAACAACCGCTTAAAGGTCCCTATAGCAGTCCCTTTGGACTGAAGCGGTTATTTAACGGACAGCCCCGTAAACCACATAGTGGCCTGGATATCGTCGCCAATGAAGGCACACCCATCAAGGCCGCCGCTTCAGGAAAAGTCATCAATACCGGGGAATATTTCTTTAACGGCAATACGGTCTTTATCGACCACGGCCAGGGCATGATCACCATGTACTGCCATATGCACAATATTAAGGTCAAGGAAGGGCAGGAAGTAAGCAAGGGCGAGGTGATCGGGACGGTCGGCCGGACCGGCCGCGTCACCGGCCCGCATCTGCACTGGAGTGTGATCCTGAACAAGGCCATGATCGATCCGTTAATGTTTATCCAAACGGCCAAATAGAACCTATCTGCAGGCCATCCCAGTAAAACAGGAACTCCGAAATAGTGATTTGTCATTTGTGATTTGTCACTTGTCA
>JBHHYN010000110.1:0-10040 GCA_046757565.1 Gammaproteobacteria bacterium
ACGGGAATGACGGGCTACTGTTTATATATCAACCCACAGATTCTGCTGAAGACCAATAATTCCTATGGGCGGCTGTGCGACGCATGTTCTCCACCGCAGTAAATAATGCTCTGTATTGTCCAGGTTGGCAACGCCGCGCCGCCAGAACTTTGCTCATTGGAAAGAGTCATCTAAGGAACCTTATGATTCAATCATGGATGATTTAATTAAAGCTTCACTACATCAATCTGCTATAAACGACGGGGCCTTTTGTTGGTAAATTTGCACGCTTTCGGGTGTGCGGCGTCAGCTGGCAGAACATGACACGAGGAGGATCGATACATGGCGAACACGAGACAATTCCTTGCTGCAATTTTAACTGTTTTGCTTGTCAGCATCCCGGTCAAGGGCTTCAGTCAACAGGACGAGGCCCTCATCAAGTATCGCCAGAACCTGATGAAGGGCCAGGCCGGACATCTGGGCGCCATGTTCGGGATCGTCAAAGGGGGCACAGGTCGATCCACGGACCTGCCCGTTCATGCGCGTGCCCTGTATGAGTTGCTCGGTATGGTGGTGCCCGCCTTCGAGCACCGCACCTCCGGGGGCAAGACACGCGCCAAGCCCGAACTCTGGAATGACTTCACCGACTTCAAGCAGAAGGCCGGCGATGCGGAGAATGCGGCCGACCAGGTACTCAAGGCCGTAGCGTCCGGTGACAACGGATCCCTGGGCAAGGCGCTGGGCGCTATGGGTGAGGCGTGCAAGGCGTGTCATAAGAAGTACCGGGCCAAAAAGAAATAGACGTTACCGGCCTGCAGGCCGCGTAGGATTGGTTCATCCGGGTAGTTCGTTATGCGGCAACCAGGCAGTTATCTGATCGTTCTACTTGGCGTAGCTGTGTTCACGACTCGCGGGTTGGCCGGGGAAAACCCGGCAGCGCACGGTGAATACCTGTTTCGTGCCGCCGGTTGCGCCGCCTGTCATACCGACAAGGAACACGGGGGTCCTGTTCTGGCGGGAGGACGCCGTATCGACACCCCCTTCGGCATCTTCTATTCACCGAATATCACGCCCGACCAGCGCCACGGTATCGGCGCCTGGAGCAGTGAGCAATTCGTCGCCGCACTGCGTCATGGCGTCAGTCCACAGGGGCAGCGCTACTATCCCGTGTTCCCCTACCCTTCCTATGCCGCCATGCGACGCGCGGACATGCTGGCGTTGTGGGCCTACCTGCAAACAGTGCCGACCGCAGCGCGGGCGAACCGGCTGCATCAATTGCCCTGGTATCTACGGACACGTCTGCTCAACCGCCTCTGGCAATTCGCTTTTTTCCGCACCCGGACCTACCGGGATAATCCCGCCCGGTCGCCCTCATGGAATCGCGGCGCCTATCTCGTCCAGGCGTTGGCGCACTGTCCGCAATGCCATACGCCCCGTACGCCGTTCGGCTCACTGGACTTGAGAAAACCGCTGGCCGGGACCAAAACCGGTCCCGACGGCGATTCCGTACCGAATATCACGCCGGATCTGTCGACGGGGATCGGGTCATGGAGCCGTAGCGAACTGCGGGAATATCTGACCAGCGGACTGATGCCGGACGGGGACACCGCCGATGGCCTGATGGCAGAGGTCATCGATGACGGGCTCAGCTACCTGCGCCGTGACGATGTCGATGCCATCATCACCTACCTGCGCTCGCTCAAACCTATTCGCAATCAGGTGCGCGAAGAGTCGAGTGATGCCGGCGATGAATTTTGATTCGATGGTCCTGTTCCCCGGCACAACCATCCGGAATGGGGGACAAGACAGGTTCTACATATACAGTTTGCGTAATCGTCTCAGAGCGTCGAATCCGGTAAGTTCGATAACCTCCTTAAAAGCCTGAAAAACAGGATTGTCCTCATGCAATATCTGAAAATCCTTCCACGGAGTGGACAATACATAATCAAACCCGTTGGACACGACGTGTGTGAGGAAGGCGCTTTCCAACTGTAGTTTCATTTGTTGCCCCCCTATCTCTCTCTCCGGCAATTGCGCCGTAAGATTCGATAGTCCGCCCGACATATGAATCCCCTTAAGATCAGGATCAGACCTGATCAGTTTTACACATTCGATAGTGTTCCTTGTCAGTCCCTCAGTATCCGAAGAAAGCGTATTAATGGCCACATCGATAATGAGATCATCAAGTGATAAATCGGAATCGGCGTGCAACAGTCTGTTCACCATTCTCTTTGTCACCGTATGCTTGTCCTGTGCAGTCTTGACCTGTCTGGTTGTGCCGTCCTGCAACGCTTCGGAAATCATCACGATAACTTTGCACGGGCGAATTTTCAAAAGTTCAATCATTTCCTGGCGCGTCTCCGCAATGGAATTGATCAAGGGTTTATTACCCCCGGCCTTTTCCTGATCATACGTTGCCAGGCAGTTTTCCTGCACTTCAACATTGGGGAAGTCGAATGCCAGAGGAATGTCTACGACGGCCTGAACACCTTTGATAATTTCCCTCATAAATTGAGGATCATCCCTGGCGCGTTGACCAACATTGAGATTCAGACAGGCAGCCCCGGCATCTTTCTGTTTGACCGCCAATTCCTGGATAGCCTCGATATCCCCGGTATCGAACAGTTTCTTCGTGCTCTTGAACCCCTGGTCGATTCTTTCACCGATAATTCGAAGGTTTGAAATTGTCATATTTTACCGGTTGCCCTCTGTTTCGGGATGATGGGAGCAAGGCTGATCCTAATTGGCGTATTTTCTGACAGAGCCGGCCATTGCCACCACATTCTCCACTTTCGCCTCGTCCGTAATACCGATAGCACCGTCGAGAATGAAGCCCCCACCTTTGCCGACCTTTTGAATGAGGTTACGGCAATACTCGTCCACGTCATCCGGGGTACCCGTGTTCAACAAGGAGGTCGGGACATTCCCACGCAGACAGACGATGTCCCCGAGCACTTCCTTGGCCTTGATTATATCGGTCCGCTCAAACCAGTAAATGGCCTTACCCGGAGGGATATCGGCGATGATCTCAAGACGTGAAGTGCAATCCCCTTCCCACAGGATGTTGGGCACCAGATCCCGCTCGATCAGGTACATGATGACGTTTTTCAACTCCGGCCAGTAGAAGGTGTTGAATTGATCCGGTGACATAAAACCATCCAGTCCCCAATGCAGCGGCATGAATACATAGCGGCAACCAGACTTCCTGGTCGTGGCCTCGACATTTCTGAGTAGTAATACCCGCGCCTTGGCCATGGCCTCCAGCAGCTTGTCCCTGTTCTGGAACATATCGATCATGCAGCCCTTGGAACCGCGCAGAAAATCTGAAAACAGATCGTATGGCGCCTTGGTAAACGCGCCATCGATGAGGGGATAGCCTGCGTCCTTCATGTCATGCATGTAGGTCCCCATTTGCCGGAGTGTATAGGCCGTCTTCTCTCCGACTTCAAACAGGCGCTGCATCCCTGCCTGAAATACCGGGTTGGCAAAACCGCTGGCGGCCGCGATCAAATCCCACTCGGCAGTAGCCGGGAAATCCGGAAACTGTTCCAGTATCCCGTAGGCGCCGGCCAGACGCGGCAGATACTTCTTCAGATAGAATCCGGTGGGATCAAACAGATATTCATCGTACTCATCAGCGGTCATGAATTCCTGATCGAGATACTGGAAAGTGGCATTGGCGTCTGTGCCGTGGCCCGGCCAACGCATCGGTTTGAAGTCCAGTCCTTCCAGGGTGTGGCCAAAGGCGAATAACAGGGCTGAATAGGCATCGGGTTGCAGCATGTCGATTGCCTGCTTGCTTACCTCGATGTATTTGTCTACGTCGAACATTATGTCCTGAATCGTGAATCCCTGCAGTCTGGCTGCCCAGAATGTAGAGAAATAGACAAACGGCACCCGGTCTGTCTCGTGCAGGCTGATGGCATCTTCGATGCGTTGGCTGCGCTCGTCAAACAGATGTATATTATTGTTATCGTTCATGACTCCGTTACTCCCACCCACTGTTTGCACTGTTTTACCGCCTGCATGGCATTCAGACCAAATGCATCCGCGCCGGTATAGTTACAGACCATATCATCCACCTGGCCACCGCCGATCATGATGTTCACCTGTTCACGCAGACCTGCCTCACTGATTGCCTCGATGGTTTCCTTCATGGAATCAAAGGCCAGGGTCAGGAACCCGCTCAATCCCACGACGTCGGGCTGGAACTCACGAATAGCATCCAGGAATACCGGTATCTGCACATCGATACCAATGTCTTTTACTTCGAAGCCGTTGACATCCAGCATGAAGGTAACGATGTTCTTACCGATGTCATGCAGATCCCCTGCAACCGTACCGATCAAAACCTTGCCATGTTTTGCCTGTGCCCCCCCACCCGTGTTCGAGAGACGCGGTTTGACCAGTGCAGAGATACGTTCAAGCATGTCGCCAGCGAGCATCAGTTCGGGCACAAAATACTCCTGTGCCTCAAATTTCCTGCCAACAATATCCATGGCCTGCCGGCATACATCCAGAATTACTGTCGGCGTTGTCCCCGCATCCAGCATTTCAGCAGTCAATTGGAGCGCTTCTGCAGACTTCATTTCAACAATGAAGTCAACAAGTTTCCGTTCATCGCTACTCATAAATATCACCCCTTTTTTCAGATGTTACTTTCCCGTTGCTTTCCCTTATCCACTGTTTCTCATATTTTCTATCGGGGAACAGTGATGAAGCCGGACGTGCTCAGCAGTTGTTCAGTCTCATTTCCCGGCCCGGCTTCATTCAATCCCACCATAAGCCACTTGCCCGAGCCTGATCACGCGCTACCACCGCCCAGTCGAGTCCACCTTCTCCGTGGGCGATTGCCCCCAACAGCCGGTCGCGCAAGACATTAGCGCTGGGCAAAGGCATCTCCGCCAACTCGGCCGCAGCCAGCGCCAGGTTGACATCCTTCAGTCCAATCAGCGCCGTTGCACCAATATTATCGTATGCCTCGTCAATAATTAGCTTCCCGTAGACCTGGTATGCCGGCGCGTTAAACAGTCCTCTGGTAAGCACCCCGTGGAGTAATGCCGGTTCGACACCCAGTTTATGAACCATTGCAAAAGCCTCACCCATTACTTCAATGGCGCAGCCGAGGACAAAATTATGTGCGACCTTCACCACAGTTGCTGCCTGTGGATCACTGCCTGCCTGGAATATCTGCTTACCCAACGCCCCGAACAGCGGTTGCAGGCGTTTTAATGCATTGGAAGGTCCACCTGGAATGATCCTAAGTTCGCCTGCTGCAGCAAGATCGGGGCGGCCTAATACAGGTGCAGCGACAAATATTTGGCCTGCTTTCGTGTGTGAGAGGGTAAGGGCTCGGACCAAATTAACACCATGGGTACCCATGGCCATATGAATTGCCCCTTTTTCCATCGACGCAAGCAGGCCGCGATCCGAATAGACAACATCTTCAAGGGAAAGGTCACCAGGCAACATGGTAACGACGACCTCCCGGTTTTTAGTCGCCTCAGCTACCGAACCCGCAACGATTGCACCGGCCTGCTGCAGTGATTTCGCCTTCTCAGCCACTTTATGGTACACAACGAGTTCATGGCCTGCATCGAGAATTCGCCTGGCCATGCCTTGGCCCATACGCCCCAGTCCGATGAAAGCAATTTTCACAGCGCCGGTTCCTGTTACGATATTGCGTGTGGGAATGCCATCACTTCAGGCTACCACTGGAGAGAACGATATCGGCGGTTACCTGGTAATGGGCGACAAGAAGTTTGACCGCCTCATCAGCATCTCGATCAAGTACGCTACCGTAAAGAGCACGGTGCTCGTCCAATTCATGCCGTTCCCGGTATTCGACCACCGCCGCAAGGTTCCGGTAACGTAATGTCAGTTCAAACAGTTGAGCGCAAAAGCCCAGCAATATGTTGGAATTACAGGCCGACAACAGCGACAAATGAAACTCGCGATGTTTGTCCTCCCACTCCGTCGAAGTATAAGCGGCGGGATCATCCTTGGAACGGGTAACGCGAGAGAGCCAATAATAAGCCAGCACAATCCGCTCTTCCCAACTGCTATCGCCATGTTTGATCGATTCGCGCAGGGCAACCTCTTCCAGCCAGCAGCGTGTCCTGATCAATTCCAGCAACTCAGGGATACCGGCTGGTGATACATGAAATCCCCGGTTTTCCTCGCGCACGACCATGCCGTTTACCAGTAACCGGTTCAGGGCCTCGCGGATCGGGCTGTTACCGGCATCGTAATGGTTCTTCAGTTCGTGCAGACGCAGTTTAGTGCCGGGTTGCAACTTGCCGGACAGAATATCAGCCCGGAGTTGTTGGTAGACCGTGGAGGCCAGTGTCTCATTGCCGCCTTCCGGCTTCTGCACAGCTATCATTGATACAATTTTGTTCATAAGATAATTATCAATCTTGATAAAAAATATGGAACATCAGATCGCGACTTCGATCGCCTTGCCAATCTCAGTGGTGTCCGCCTTTCCGCCCATGTCCCGGGTCAAATTCGCACTTTCCTGTAATACATTTTCAATGGCACTGATAATACCAACTCCTGCATCCGGGTAACCGAGGTGTTCCAGCATCATGGCGCCTGCCCAAATAGTACCAACAGGGTTGGCAATGCCCTGACCGGCAATGTCCGGCGCGGATCCGTGTACCGGCTCAAACATCGATGGCGCGGTCCGTGCAGGATTGATGTTTGCCGACGGGGCAATGGCGATGGTGCCGGTGCAAGCCGGGCCCAGATCGGAGAGGATATCGCCAAACAGGTTGCTGCCCACTACAACGTCAAAATGTTCCGGCATCCGCACGAAATTGGCGGCAAGGATATCGATGTGATACTGATCTGCTGTTACATCCGGGTAGTGTCTGCTCATGGCCTCCACCCGGCTGTCCCAGTAGGGCATGGTGTGAATGATGCCATTGGATTTTGTCGCGGAGGTAAGATGCTTTTCGGCACGCGATTGCGCCAGATCGAAGGCATATTTTAATACGCGGTCCACCCCGTAGCGGGTGAAGACACTCTGTTGCAGCACCGTCTCCTGTTCGGTCCCTTCATATTGAATTCCGCCGATACTGGAATATTCGCCTTCGACATTCTCTCGTACCACATAAAAATCTATATCACCGGGTTGTTTACCGGCCAGCGGACAGGATACGCCTGCAAACAGACGCACCGGGCGCAAATTAATGTACTGATCGAATTCGCGCCGTATCGGGATCAATAAACCCCAGAGTGAGACATGATCGGGAACACCGGGAAACCCCACGGCGCCCAGGTAAATAGAGTCGAACCCACGTAACTGCTCAATGCCGTCCTCCGGCATCATGCGTCCGCTCTTGAGGTAGGTCTCGCACGACCAGGCGAACTCTGTCCACAGGAATTCAATATCGTGTTTGTGTCCTGCCGCCTCCAGCACCCGCATACCTTCGGGTATGACTTCCTGGCCAATCCCGTCACCCGGTATGACTGCAATCTTCAATTCCGATGCCACAACGTCCTCGCTATCAGTAGTTCATCCCGCAGCCGATCAGTTCATCGGTGGGGAACCTGGTGATGACCTCAATGCCGGTTTCCGCGACCACGACCTCGTCTTCCAGGCGCACGCCGTCATAGCCCGTGCCTGCATAGGTCTCCAGGGCAAAGACCATCCCCGGTTCAATCTCCACCGGATGATCCAGACTGTAGGCCCGGGAGATAATCGGAAACTCCCACAGCCCGACGCCGATCCCATGACCATACTGCAGGCCGAATACCTCATGCTCCGACTTGGCCCCCATCTGCTTCGCGGTCGGCCAGGTAGAACAGACATCTGCACTGGTGACGCCGGGTTTCACCGCCTCGATACCGGCAAGTTGATACTCCAGGCATTGCTGGTGTATCTCTTTCTGTCTCTGGTTCGGTTTACCGCAGCAAAAACAGCGGTAGACACAGGTGTGATAGCCATTCAGCATGCAAACGATATCCATGAAGATCATGTCCCCCGGTTGCAGCAACCGGTCCGAACTCAGGTGCGGGTGCGGGTGGGTGCGATTACCCGACGTGACCTGGATGTTGTGCACCCACTGGGCGCCGAGGCGGTGCATCTCATGGGCGGCGACTGCCTGCAGATCGTTCTCTTTCATCCCAGGCTGGATGGTTTGGGCAATCTTGTGAAAGGCCGCGTCGACAATGGCGGCGCCGTGCTTCAGGCACATGATCTCATCTTCGTTCTTGATGGCGCGGGCATACTGCATCACCTTCTGACCGTCACCGATGTTATAACCCTTGTCCAGCAACGCCAGGATGATTTGCGACTCGACAATATCGACGCCGATCCGGCAACTCTTTTTATCGAGATCATGATTGGCGAGCACCCGATCCAGATCGGCAAGGAAGCCTTCATAACATTTCCAGTCCATGGGCAGGGCGCCGTACATAGTGCCGTGGGCCGGGAAGGTGTAGTCGGCGATCCAGGGGCAGTACAACTTTTCCGCCGCGACCTCGGAACCGAAGCCGAAGATATGTGGATAACCGTTGCGTGGAACGATGGCATAACGGCCCATATTGTCCACTTCCGGCGAGGCAACCGCCGTTGATGTAGCGTAGCGTTTATTACCGGTATCGAACAACAACAGGCATTCGATATCGAACTCGTCCATATACTTTTTAATGCGGGAGACCCTGTAATCCCGCATGCGGTCAAAATCGATGCGTTGCTCATAATCCACCTGCATCATGCCATGCGTACCGACTCTCATGTGTGTCTCCCTTAATCTGTTTGTTGATGCGCTAGCTGACTTTTTGCGGCAGGTGCGAGGCCGCCGATTTAACGATGCTCTCGGTGACGGCTACACCGTGGATCATGTCGTGGACTGTAATGGGAAAGTCCGGGCCGCCATCGGCCGCCATGGCGAAGGCCTCCAGCACGGTGCGGCTGACGTCACAGGGTTCGGCCTGCCAGGTCTCGGCCGGGCCTTTTACCGGCTTGAATATGCAATGACCAAACAGGCGGGTGCGGCGCTCTTCCGAGGGGGCGCCGGCGACATGGGTCATGCCTTCCAACCTTACATAACCTTTGGAACCGAATACTTGAAAACTGAAGCCGCCTCCGGTCGCCGTCATGGTGCCCAGATAACCGGACATGCCCGCCTTCATACGAAACAGGATAGAGGTGGTGTCATCGGCATCGATCTCGACCACACGGCGGAAACTCTGGCAGTAGACCTCGTCGATGTCACCACATAGATCGATCATACCATCAACGGCATGCACACCCATGGGGGTCAACCCACCGCAAGGGGTCTCGGTCTTATTGGCGCGCCACACCTCGGGTTTAAGAAACAAGGCGTTGGGGAAGGTCATTGTTGCTTCTACATGTAAAATCTGACCAAGCCCGCCGGACTCTATGCGCTCCCGCAGTTTAATCATCTCCGGGTGCAGGCGGCGGTTGTACCCGAGACCAAGCACGACCCCCGCCTTTTGGCTGGCCTCGACCGCCTGCTCGGCATCGGCCCGGGTCAGGGCAAAAGGCTTCTCGCAGAACACATGCTTACCCGCTGCGGCCGCCGCGATAACTTGCTCTGCATGCATCGAGTGCGGGGTAGCGAGGACTACGGCGTCGATAGCCTTATCCAATAATAGATCGTCATAGGCCGGCAGTAATTTGAAGTTGTGTACACCGGCGAAGGTCTTGATCGCATCGGAAGACGTGCGCGTTGACCCGGCAACAAAGCGGATGACATCGCTCGCGCCGGATACGGCCTCTACCAGGGTCTTGCCCCACCAGCCCAGACCGACGATTGCTGCGTTAATCATTTAGATAAATTCCGCTATGGTTTCCCGTTTATTTTCGCTATAATCTAATTATTGAATATTTTATCGATATAATCAATAAAATATTAATAATATCGATATATATATAGCAGAGCCGATGACTGCAAATGGCGATGCTGATGCATGGCAAGGGTTATCCGTTATGACAGGTACAGAAATTATTTTAAAAGAACCGTGGCTGTCTCAGACGTTGCTGGCCGCCCGCATCGACCGCATCGACGAGCGCGAGAAGCGCGTGC
>JBHHYN010000111.1:0-9880 GCA_046757565.1 Gammaproteobacteria bacterium
AATGACGGGCTACTGTTTATATATCAACCCACAGATTCTGCTGAAGACCCGAAAATTTAAGCGGGGCTGTGTTGATAACACTCGGTGAAACTTGGGGTGTGAACTTTTTTCTTAAGCAGTAGACTAAAATATTCGTGATCCAGACTGGCCTGCTCTCTTAATGGTGCGAGCAAATATTCTTAAATATGTATTATTATCAATAGGTTAAATATATAACATAGATTTATGTTGATACTCTGGTTGATTATGACTAAAATTCGATGGTTTTAGATTCGTCAACCTAATCGGTTACACTCGATACATTGGATAATACAGGATATTCGAGAAGGTTCTCTAATAGGGGAGGGATGAATGTCATTGATTGATAGTCAGAAAGGTGGTTTTTGCAATTGTCTTTTTGGCCTGTCACTTCTTGCTTCTGCTGCTGTTTCCCAGGCTCAAACAACGGCACTTGGCGCCCAGGCGGGGGGAGCCGGTATCAAGGCCGGTCCCGGCTTTATCTATCCGAGTGTCGCTTTCAAAACCTTTTACGATGATAACCTGCTTGATGCGGAGACCAATGAATTGGACACGTTCGGCGGTGTGATCGCTCCCTATGCCGCTTACGAAATTTCCGATAAAACGCGGCGTTTTGTTGTGGACTGGTTACTGGAGGCGGGTTTTTATACAGACAGCAATAATGACGATTATGTCGACAATACGGTCAGGGCCGAATACGCATTTCAACCGACCAGCCGTTTCTATAGCGCCCTGAAGGGTGAATTCAAGGACACGCGGGACCCCAGGGGTACCGGTCGTGCGGAAGGTGTCTCAACGGTCCTGCAGGCGGACCCGGACGAATGGCACTCTTTTGGTGTTGAAGGGAACCTGGGCTACGGTTCGAAACAGGCCATCGCCCGTGTTGAAGTCGATGCCGGCTTTGTCACCAAGGAATATGATACCAATCGTGCCTTTACCTTTGTCAGAGACCGGGATGATAGTTACGGGGCGGCGCGGTTTTTCTATCGTCTTGCGCCGAAGACCTCACTGGTTTTGGAAGGACGGGCGGTTCACTTTGAATATGATCGTAATGCGCCGGGGGCACCAAGCCTGGACAGTAATGTGTTTCGGGGATTGGGGGGTATTACCTGGGAGGCCACGTACAAGACCACGGGTTTTCTCAAGGTGGGCTATATCGATAAGGAGTTTGCTTCCGGACTCCGGCAGGATGATAACGCTGTTACCTGGGAAGTCGGCATCGAATGGCGGCCACGGACCTATTCGATCGTGAACATCGCTACTTCACGGGATTTTCAGGAAACCAATGGCGCCGGCGATTTCATTCAACACGATATGGTCAGCTTTAACTGGAACCATGCCTGGTTGAAACGGCTCTCTTCGGTTGTCGATTTTTCTTATGCGAAAGATATGTTCGATCCCACTGCCCGGGAAGATGATTTGATAAACGCCGGGATCAGTATTAATTATAATATACGCCGCTGGCTGACAATCGGCGCCGGTTACCACTATCGTGATCGTGATTCAAGCGACAGCGTGTTTGATTTTCACCGGAATATCTACGAACTTACTGCCAGGATCACGCTGTAGCACCGTATATTTTCCCTAACTATCAGTCAAATCCTATAGGGACTGCCGGTAGACTCTTCCTGTCTGTGTCCAAGAGCGCTAATATTGAGTCTCATGCATAGCATTACAGCAAAAAGTATTCTGCCTGCCTGTTTATGGCCTGCTACGGTTGCAGGCTTGTTGTTGAGTTTACTCCCCGTGCCCGGGTACTCTGTTGAAAGTAACTCACCGAAATCTCTGTATCGGTTAGGAACGGGGGATATGGTGCGTATTCAGGTCTATGATGAAGAAGACCTCTATCTGGAAGCGAAGGTCAGTGACAACGGTACCATCTCCTATCCTTTTCTGGGTGAGTTAAAGGTCGCCGGCTTATCCCCTGCACAACTGGAAAAAGTGATTACTTCACGGCTCAAAGGGGACTATCTGGTGAACCCAAAGGTGTCGGTGGATATCCTGGAATACCGTCAGTTTTATGTGAACGGCGAAGTGGAAGAGCCGGGTGGATTTCCGTTTCAGCCGGGCATTACCGTACGTAAAGCGATCTCTGTCGCGGGCGGGTTCAAGGAACGGGCATCGAAGAAAAAGATCTACATTATTCATGATGATAACCCTCAGGGTAAACCCGTAAAAATCAGCCTGGATGCTCAGGTCAGACCGGGTGATATCATTACGGTTGAAGAGAGTTTTTTTTAGGCCGGGGGGGATAGGATTGTCTCCTTACACCCATGAGTGATTAATTTCAACATGTCGCAGTCAATACCCTTGAAGGAATCCCATCAGATCGTCCTGGAAGATGATGAGATCGATCTGCGTGAGTATTTATATATAATCTCGAAGTACAAATGGTCGATTCTGGGGTTAACTTTTACCCTGACCCTGCTGACCACTTTGATTGTCTTTTCCATCGAACCTACCTATCGGGCGACGGCGACCGTGCTGATCGAATCCCAGGAAGAAAATGTTGTCTCTATTGAAGAGGTCTATGGTTTGCCCGGATCAAACCGGGAATATTTTGAAACACAGCATAAAATACTGGAGTCCAGGGATTTGGCGGAAAAGGTCATCGATAAATTAAATATCCCCAAACATCCCGAGTTTGATCCGTCAGTTGAGCATACTGGTTTCAATTTGAATCCGAAAAACTGGTTGCCCGGTGATTGGTTTCAGGAAGAGAAATCAGAGTCCCCTACAGAGCATGACATCAGGAACGCCATTTTCGAGAATTTCATTGGTCGTCTCAACATCAGCCCGATACGCAATAGTCAGTTGATCACTATCAGCTTTGATGCTCATGATCCCGAGTTGGCTGCAAAAGTACCGAATACTCTCGCTGAAGTGTATATCGATAGCGATCTGGAAGCGCGGCTTGCCATGACCCAGAAGGCGGCAAGCTGGATCACGGAACGGTTGGATGGTCTGAAACAGAAAGTGGTGAAGTCTGAGCAGGCCCTGCAGGCCTTTCGTGATAAGGAGAAACTGGTGGATGTCAAGGGTGTGGGCACACTGGCCGCCAAAGAACTGGATAAAATAACGGAAGAGCTGGTTGAAGCCAGACGGGCCCGTGCTGAAGCGGAAGCCCTGTATCGGCAGGTCGAGGACCTTCAAGGTCAACCGATAGAGGCCTTTGCATCAATCCCTGCTGTCCTGAAGGATATCCAGGTGCATAACGCCAGGGAAGCGCGGGCAGAGTCCAGTCGCAAGGTATCGGAAATTGCGAAACGCTATGGACCGAAACATCCGAAGATGATCGCGGCCAAGGCCGAACTTGCGACGGCAAATGAAAATGTCAGGATACAGATCCGGAATGTTCTGAATTCCGTCAGCAAGGAATATGAAGTTGCCCGCGCCAGGGAGTCTCAATTAACCCATGCCATGGATCTGGCCAGGGCCAAGGCCACCCATATCAATCGTAAGCAATATGAACTCAGCGCCCTGCAACGGGAGGTAGATTCCAACCGGCAACTGCATGATATGTTTATCACACGCTTTAAGGAGACCAACGCCACCGAAGATTTACAATCCACCAATGCCCGTATCATCGATCCTGCCGTGGTGTCTTCGGAACCGGCCAAGCCGAAAAAATTGTTGATTATAGTCATCGCCCTGTTTCTCAGTTTGACAGGTGGTACGGTATTAGCGTTTCTGATCGAGTCGCTTGATAACACCATGAAGGACAGTAGTGATGTTGAGCGTAAACTCCATCTCCCCGTGCTGGGTATATTGCCCAAGTTGTCCATTTGGCGCGATAGGGATTTCAAGGTATTACGTTATTACTCGGATCACATCGAAACGAATTTCGCAGAGAATATCCGTACGATCCGTACCGGTATCCTGTTGACCGCTATGGATAAGAAGCAAAAAACCGTTCTGGTGACCTCATCGCTGCCGAATGAAGGCAAGAGTGTTGTGGCGGTTAACCTGGCCATGGCTATGGCACGGATGGACAGGGTCCTGCTCATCGATGCCGATATGCGCAGACCGTCTATCCTCAATGTGTTTGCAATGAAAAGCAGGAATCCAGGATTGTCACACTATATTGCCGGCACCAATATCCTGGAGGAGTGCTTTCATTATTTCGAGCAGGAGAATCTCTATGTCATGCCGGCGGGTATCGTGCCGCCGAACCCACTGGAGATGCTGTCGTCGGATAGATTCATCAAGGCTATTGAATCACTCAAGTCTTCCTTTGATCACATCGTGTTTGACAGCGCACCCACTATCGCCGTGAGTGATGTGATGGTCATAAGCCAATGCATCAACAGTATTATCTATGTTGTCAAAGCCGATGCTACCCCCTACCAGTTAGCACTGGAGGGTATAAAACGCCTGCGGCATGTGGATGCTCACATTGCGGGTGTTGTACTGAACCAGATGACTCCATCCAAACGGCCCGGACGTTACGGCTATGCATACGGTGATTATTATAATTACCATGGTTATGGTTATACCGGGACAGAGACTTGAGGGGACCTCTAAAAATGCACTTTTCCCGCGCAGGAATGACGGTGTTTATGTATAGGATGTACTGTATGTTGCGGGCGCAGGACGCGCAGGAGCGGCGGTCTAACTGTCGGATCAATGTAGGCACAGGAATAAAGCGCCCTATTTTTAGAGGCGCCCTTGAATAAATCAGGGTCCTTTTCTTTGAATGATTGACCTGCACTGCCATCTGTTGCCCGGGATCGATGATGGCCCCAAGACCCGGGAGGATGCCCTCGAACTTTGCCGGACCGCTGTCTCAAACGGCATTACCCGGGCAGTAGCGACGCCGCATATTACCCCCGGCCGTTACGATAACACCTTTGAATCCATCACTGTGGTCTATAACAGCTTCTGTGAGGATTTGCTGGAGGCCGGTATCGCTTTGCAACTGGGTATGGCGGCAGAGGTACGTCTTGACCCGGTCATTATGGATATGGTGCAGTCAGGTTCCGTGCCTTTTCTGGGTGAGTATGATGGTGAGAAACTCATCCTGCTTGAATTTCCTCATACCCATATTCCGCCGGGCAGTAGTGAATTAATTAAATGGTTACTGGACCAGGGTATTCGTCCGCTCATCGCTCACCCGGAGCGGAACGGAGATGTTTTGAGGAAACTGGGGAAAATTGAGCCTTTTGTCAAGGTGGGCTGCCTGTTGCAAATAACGGCAGGATCGCTTGCAGGAGTCTTTGGTGATTTGCCCAGAAAGCGGGGCATAGAGATGTTGAAAAATGATTGGGTATTGATCATGGCATCCGATGCCCACAATATGCATGCACGCCTGCCGGATATTGAACCGGGACGTGCTGTGGCTGCTGCTATCGTCGGAGAACAGCAATCGTGGGAGTTGGTCAGGGAGCGGCCGTTGGCAATATCCAAATTTCATTTTGAGCACGCCCATTAAATGTTGCCGAGAACAGTTGCTGCGATATTAATCCCCCTCATGCTTTATCTTTGTTACGTGGCCGGCTCCTGGGGTCTCGCTGATGTTTACGCACGACCCGCCATGAATCTCCTTGGTAAGTGGAAGAAGGGCCAGGTGGAATTGAAAGATGAGGATTGGAACAGGTTACGAGGTAAATTATCTAAAGCCCTTAAGCTTGACCCGGGTAACCCGGATATCCATCAGTGGCTTGGTTTGGCCATTGAGGGGCCGTATGCCCGGTTTGGACCAGGACTCATTGAAGCTGTATCCGTGCGCCAAAGGGCGGCTGACCACTATCGTGAATCGATACGACTACGCCCGGTATGGCCCTATGCCTGGGTGGATCTTGCCTTGGCGAAATATCGTCTGGGTGAAATCGATGCTGAATTCTACCGTGCATTGCACACATCCATCGAGCTCGGACCCTGGGAACCGGGCGTGCAAAAGGTTGTTGCGGATATCGGTATGCATTTATGGGATAACCTGCCCAAGGAGGAGCGATTGTTTATTTTAGATACGATCAAACACGCCTTGTTGCATAGCAATCGATCACACGTCAATCAGATGTTGAAGCTGGTCAAACAACGCGGATTTTTACAATTTATTTGTCTCATTGTAAAGAATAATAATGTGGTGGAGAATTATTGCGGCAAGGAATTAAAAAAGAGTTGATTGGGACAGCATGAACCGTGCATGGACCTTCTGTGCCATGGTGCATTTTCCGGATTAAAGACTCTGACCAAAGATCGCTACCGGTCGTTCGCTGTTCTCACTATTTCTTTTCTGTTCGGATGCGGTAGTCCGGGCAGGCACCGTCAGATCACCCAGGATTTGCGCTGTCTCCTTCAGGATTACGTCTACAGGCTTCTCCTCTTTCTCACGTTCCTTACTATCACTATCCAGTGATTCCGTATCATCAGGCAGCGGCTCCAGTCCCTGAGCGAGCCTGAATTCGTTTTCCAGTTTATGCTTGGCTTTTTTAAATTTTTTACGCTCTGCCTCACGTTTGCTGGCAAGTAGTGACACGGTTTTTCTGGAATTTGCTTTATATGCCATGTCAAGTTGTTGCAGTAACAATTTGAAGAGCCTGCTTGATTTGAGCCTCTGCTCATACAGTTTTTTTACTACAACAAAATTGTCGACCGGCGCGCTGGCGGCAATATACCTGGCTGCCTTGACCTGATCCCATGGCAGTGCGTTATCAAGTGAGCGCTCGCCATGTTCTTCTGAAAATTTTACTGTGGGAAAGATAATATCCGGTATGACTCCCTTGAACTGATTGCTGCCACCGCTGATCCGGTAGAATTGGGCAATGGTTGTTTTCAGGTGCCCCAGGTCATGCTCACTGCCACGGACAAACCGGTTCAGATCAACGATGTTCTGTACTGTTCCTTTACCAAAGGTCGGTTCCCCGATGATGATACCACGGTGGTAATCCTGTATTGCGCCTGCAAAGATTTCCGAGGCGGAAGCACTGTTACGGTCTACCAGTACTGCCAGTGGTCCGCCGTAAGCGATCCCCGGGTCCGGGTCATTATTAACTTCAATTTTGCCTCTGGAGTCCTTCGTCTGAACGATAGGACCGGATTCAATGAAGAGTCCGGTTAATTCCAGTGCTTCAGACAACGATCCACCTCCGTTACCACGCAAGTCGATAACGATCCCGTCTATATTATCCTGCTTAAGTCCTGAGATAAGTTTACGGACGTCACGGGAGGTGCTTTTGTAGTCTTTTTCGCCCCTGGCCTGTGCGGCAAAATCGCTGTAAAAGGTGGGGACATCAATAACACCGATACGGCCCTTTGAGCCAGGCAGCTCTATGACAGAAGATTTGGCTGCCTGTTCTTCAAGTTTTATTTTGTCGCGTGTAATAGAGATGATCCGGCTTGGCCCTTCAGGGCCCACTCCTTTAGGCAGGAGTTCCAGCCGTACAACCGTCCCCTTTGCTCCTCTAATCAAGTCGACAACATCATCCAGCCGCCAACCAATAACATCGACAATCTCGCCCTCCTTGCCCTGTCCCACCCCAATGATCCGGTCTTCAGATTGCAATTGCCCACCCAGATCAGCAGGTCCGCCAGGGACAACTTTCTGTACCTGGGTATAATCGTTCTCACCCCGCAATACCGCACCAATCCCTTCCAGTGACAGACTCATACTGATATCGAAATTCTCGGAGGTACGGGGGGAGAAATAGGCCGTATGCGGGTCTATGGCAGTGGTGTAAGCATTCATGAAGGTTTGGAAAACATCGTTGGCATCCAGCTGGAAGGTGCTCGTCTTCAGTCTTTTATACCGTTTCACCAGAGTATCTTTGATGGTCTTCGGGTCCTTGCCTGCCAGTTTCAGGTTCAGGTAATCATTCTTGACCCGTTTTCGCCATATATTATCCAGGGTATTCGTATCGGCCGGCCAGGGCATATCACGTCGATCAAACCGGTAGGTTTCATCGATGGTGAAGTCAAAATCATTATTCAATTGTGCCACTGCAAAGTGTGAACGTTCTGCAACACGCTGGCGGTAGAGTTTAAAAATATCAAAAGCAGGAGCCAGATCAGGGGTCATCAATGCTTCATCCAACCCATAGCGGTAGCTCTCGAAGCGGCTGATATCTTCCTGTGTAAAGAAGCTGTGGTTTTGATCGAGATGGTTGAGATAATTATTCAGGATTTCGCTGGAAAGGCTGTCATTCAGCGGTCTGTTCCTGTAATGGTAAACCTGTATAATATGGACTATAGCTTCGGTGGCAAGTTTGTAATCGAGATCCGGTGCTAATGCGGATGCCGGTACAATCGGGATCTTTGCCCATATCTGGCAGGAAAACAGCAAGCCTGCAAGGAACAGAAAAAAAGTTTTTTTCATCATTTACAAAAGCAACTCATTTTTGCAGGTTGGGTGAATTATTTGCCATTCCGGTGTTGTTCCATGGTCAACGGATCCCGGTTACATCAATGAAACCGCGGGTTTCGGCAGGATTATTCGAAGCAACATTTGGGCCGTTCTCCCGCCGCTACAGCAGGACTCATCCCGAGTCCGGCGGATTCCTAGCCTGGGACATCGATCATGGACAGAAGCCGTTCAATCTTGTCAGCCTTGTTCCGGTCTCCACCCAAAAATCCGGGGGCCCGCCTGTAGAAACTCATTAAATCCCTGAGCGCGCTGACGTTGTGGTGATCCAATTCAACCGCCTTTTCAAATGCCTCACGGGTTTTCCTGGTCAGCGACATCGCCTTTAGCCAGTTGGCGTTTTCAGCGACTCTTCCATAGCATTTGCCCAGAAAGTGTTGATAATCGGAATTGTCCGGAGAGAGTTTAACCGCTTGTTTGATAGAGGATAATGCCTCCTCATAATCACTCGCCTGGTAATAGGCCTGTGCCTGTTTGAACAGGAATGCTGGATCAGGTTCCGCATAGCCGCCCTGGAACAGGCAGATCCCCATAAACATTATGGCTAGTTTATTGATTTTCATGATTTTATCCGATGCGGTCTTGACAGCATCAAGCATGATTAGACAACATCCCTATTCTAACAGGATTGTTGAGTTATGGCAGATTAATTAATAGATATCAATTCAATATCGAATATTAATGCCGAATTCGGTTTAATATCCGGACCGGCTGACTGCTCTCCATAGGCAAGCCTGGATGGGACAAATATCTGCCACTTGGCGCCTGTTTCCATCATCGTCAGCGCCTCCTGCCAACCTTTTATGACATCATGCAGGACCAGTGATGTAGGTTTTCCGCGGCTGTATGAGCTGTCAAATACTTTTCCATTAAGTAATGACCCCTTGTATTGGACCAGCACTGTGTCATCAAGCGTTGGTTTTTTTCCGGTACCTTTTCTCAGGATTTTATATTGCAGTCCACTGGGTAATTCGACAATACCCGGTTTTTTTCTGTTTTCCGCCAGGAATTTATCACCTTCAATTCTGTTTTTTTCTCCCAGCTCGTTTTGTAATTGAACCTGTTTTTGCTGGAAATCGGCCAATATCCCTTGCATTTCAGGAACGCTTAATTTCAGTTCCGATTTATCCAGTACATCCCTAATGGCCTGGACCAGCGATTCGGAGTCCATCGATATTCCTTGACGGGCAAGGTTTTGCCCGATTTGTACCCCGACCGCGTAGCTGAATTTCTCCATATCCGTTTGTGGTTGTTTGCCGGCGTATACCGGGCCGATAGCCAGGTATCCCCAGATAGCAGAAGTTGCTATTAAGGCTCTTTTCATCAGTCGCCCCTTTAGAAAGAATATATCCGCTTAGGGATCATCACATAGCAGAAGATGTTAGCCAAGTTTGATTCCGGGTGGTCATCGACAAACATGCGGCCGAAATGTATAAAACAATTTTTTCGGGTCTTCAGCAGAATCTGTGGGTTGATATATAAACAGTAGCCCGTCATTCCCGT
>JBHHYN010000112.1:0-9861 GCA_046757565.1 Gammaproteobacteria bacterium
AAGGGGTCACCCATTAGCCGTCTCCTGTCAAGCGGGCGAATAAAATCCTGAGTATCCACCCATCGGTTTTCATGATAACGCAAGAAATATGCGCCCGTGATCTTCTTGTTTGAGCTACTTTGTTATAAGCAAAGTGCTTCAGTCACCCATCTGGTTCAAGGCATGGAATGCTGCTCTACATGAGAAGTCATTCCGCCCCTGGCATCAAAGCTGCCCCATAAAATCGTCGGTACCCAATCCGCTCCAGATGAATCAGAGTCGGGAGTTTTCATCAGTCTCCTGTTGGCTCCGGATTAGGGCACTTTCCAAATCGTTATCGTTGATGTGTGTACCGTACCGGGTATTCAGAGATCCGGGATTTTCACCATACCCCTTTCGACCTCGGTACGGCACCTCACGCTTTACACAAAGGCCCGATTGACATCAAAAGATTCGTTCCGGGTTATCATGTGATAGCAGGCCTTGGCTAATTTATTGGCGATGGCTTTCTTGGCCACCATCTTGTGCGTGCGGCTCGCCTTACGCTGATAATAGCGTTTAATTCGGGGCTCCCAGATGGCCGCATAATGCGCGGCCTCCATGAACGCATACTCCAGATACTTGTTGCCGTTCTTACGGTTACCTTCGCCTTTCTTCTTGCCATTACTGATTTTATTGCTGGGTACACAGCGTGCATACGAGGCATAGTCATTGACCGAGGAGAAGCGTCCAATCGGTCCCGTCTCCAGTAAAATACTTTGGCCAATCATCGGCCCAATACCCGTGACACTGGTGATAAGGTTATAGTCCTGTGTGGGTTGACAGTAGACAGCGACATTGCGTTCAATCCGCTCAATGGCCCCACTCAGCGTGGTGATGAGTTCGTGGGATAATTGGGCGGAGAGTTGTGCGGACGGATGCATCAGCAATTCACGAATATCCTCGGGGGCAAGTTTCCTGACTTGCGGGCCTGTGAGTCGTTTGCTGGTATGCCGGGCGATCAGGCTTTGTAAGCTTAAGTGTTGCGCGACCCGTTGACGCACCATGAGTAAACGACGTCTTAACACATCGCGCACACAACGTATGTCATACGGATAGACGTATCCTTCTGGTAAAATACCCAGTCGAAATAAATGGGCAAGATAGCGCGCATCGGTTTTATCGTCCGTGTGCTTCAAGCCATTGTATTGTTTCATGGCAACGGTATTGGCCAGGCGCACATCAAAGCCGGCATCTTTGAGACCGTCCACCAGCCAATACCAGTTGTAGGTGGATTCCACGACCACACCGACGCGTGCATCCTGATAGGGCTGTAGTGCATGTCGAATGGTAACCAAGTCGTTGGCCAGGCGTTTCTCAAAAACAACTTTATCCGCTTCATTGATCACCGATATTAAAGAATTGTTGCTATGTAGGTCGATTCCGCAATACAGTTTCATAGGTCGTCTCCTCTGTAAGGTTATTGATTAAGATTGCTAACTCAATCAATATACCAAACTTGGGAGACGGCTTATGATTATCAGAGAACTTGAAATTACTTTATCAATCTTATTGTATTAATAGCTTGCATACTACTACTCCGCTTTTCAAGTTCTCTGACCCCTTGATTTGCTCTTGATTTGCTTGATTTGATATACGGCCACTGAATTCAGATGCAGACTCTTTTTACAGAACACCAGTTGTCAAGCCCTCCCATCAGGGAAGCCAATCGTATTCTCCGCCACTGCGTGCACTGTGGATTCTGCCTGGCAACCTGCCCGACCTATCAGTTATTAGGCGACGAACTGGACAGCCCACGGGGACGTATCTATCTCATTAAGGATATGCTGGAAAATGAGCGCAACCCGTCAGATGAAGTCGTGAAGCATATTGATCGCTGTCTCTCCTGCCTCTCCTGTATGACCACCTGTCCATCCAATGTCAATTATATGCACCTGGTTGATCGGGGACGCGCCTATATCGAAGAACATCACCGCCGCCCTGCGCCGGACCGGTTTGTTCGTGCTTTGCTCGCCGGCATCCTCCCCCGGGCAAAGTTTTTTCGATGGGCATTGCAACTGGCACGCGCTGTCGAACCGCTGCAGCGGTTCCTGCCACAGCGGATACGCGCCATGACCACCCTGGCCAAATCAGTTACGGTTCATCAATATAATGAGACCTCGCAGAGTCTGTTCCCTGCTGTGGGGGAAATCAAGGGACGAGTGGGACTGTTAAGCGGGTGCGTGCAGACAGTCATGGGTAATGATATCAATCAGGCTACGATCAGTCTGCTCACGCGATTGGGTTATGAAGTGTGGATCCTCGAGCGGGAACCCTGTTGTGGCGCCATCGAACAGCACCTGGGAAAGGAATCCAGGACGAGAAAACGCATTACCGAGAACGTTAAAAACTGGAAAGTACTGATGAAGGAGCAGAGAATCGAGGCAATCATTGTCAATGCCTCCGGTTGCGGGACCATGATCAAGGATTACGCTTATCTGTTGCGGGAAAACGCATCACTCTCCGGCGCGGCCACTTTTATCAGTCAGCACACGCTGGATATTACGGAATTTCTTGACACATGCGATTTAACACCTCTTTCCTTCCGCACTGACAACGATTTCACCATTGCCTGTCACAACCCCTGCTCCATGCAACATGGGCAAAACATCACCGAACAGCCCGCTGCACTGCTCAGGCGCTTCGGCTTTCGCGTCACCCATGTCCCGGAGGCCCATATGTGCTGTGGCTCCGCCGGCACCTATAATCTGTTGCAACCGGAACTGGCGAATCGGTTGGGACAACACAAGGCGCAGCAGATCCGTTCCCTGCAAGCGCATATCGTCGCGACAGGCAATCTGGGCTGTATCGCTCAGATGAGGCGTTATCTGGATGTACCGGTACGGCACACCACCGAACTCCTGGATTGGGCGTCATATGGCCAAAGCACCTTAAATATTAATGATATTGATTCTCATTAACTTTTAGAGTAATCTTCTTCTTATACTATCAGGCGAATCAATTCTATTAAATATTTCATGCATTTTATTACATGTCAGTTGTAACTACATATAATTCAAAGGATATTAAACCAATCTTACTAGACGCTGAGGAACGCAGCCGGTTTATTGTCTGGCTGGAGTCATTCTTTTACCGTCATCGTTCCCGGTTAGTCTGGGTGCATCTGTCAATGTTTCTGTTTTTTCTCATCCTTCTGTTCCTGCCTCCGTTGTTACCGGAACCGGCGGAGCATGCGACCCCCCTGACCCATTTCACGACCTTCGTCAATTACCTGATCTGGGGGTTATGGTTCCCGCTGGTTTTTATCTCGGTTATCTTTTCCGGGCGCAGTTGGTGTGGTCTGCTCTGTCCCATGGGGGCCGCCTCCGAATGGGCCAACAAGCGCGGCCTGCAACGGTCGATTCCCGCATGGCTGCGCTGGGAAGGGACGCCCATCGTCAGCTTCCTGCTTATTACCATACTGGGCCAGACAGTAGGGGTCAGGGATCATCCGGAAGCGATCGCCGAGGTATTCGGCGGGATTTTAATCATTGCGATAGTGATCGGTTACCTTTATGGCCGGCAAAAACGCGCCTGGTGCCGGCATGCCTGCCCTATCGGGTTGCTGCTCGGTGTCTATTCACGGCTAGGCGCGCTGCACTTCACTCCCAAGATAAAGAGAGGCCGTGGCGACAGTTATACCGAGAAAGGGATCTGCCCCACCATGATCCATATTGGCCACAAGCAGGAGTCGAGGCACTGTATAGAGTGTTTTCGCTGTGTCAATCCGGAGCGGAAAGGCGGCTTAAAACTGGAAGGGCGTATTCCCGGGGAGGAAGTAAGAAATATTCGTGACCATAACCCGAACAGCGCGGAAATCTGGTTCCTGTTTCTGGGCACGGGTGCGGCATTAGGCGGTTTTCTGTGGCTGGTACTACCTCTGTATCAAATCCTGAGGCAACAGCTTGGCGAGTGGTTGATACGCCATGGTGCTTACTGGATTGGGGCGTCCGGTCCCTGGTGGCTGATGAGCATCCACCCGGGCCGGCGTGAGGTGTTTGTATGGCTGGATTTTTTCATGATTGTCGGGTTTATCCTGGCGGTGACCCTTGTCCTGGCGTTACTGCTCTATTGCACGACATCGCTGTGCGCCTGGCTCTCCGGCGTCATGGGCGGTGACAGGACCTACCGGGCGCGATTTATCGAATTGGGCTACCAGTACGCCCCGGTCGCCATGGTTTCGCTGGTACTGGGCCTGGGAGGCGGCCTGTTTGCACCGTTACAGCATCTTGGTTTCACGCTCACGGAGATTGCTTATGTGAAGGCCTCCCTGTTCCTGCCCGGCCTGATCTGGAGCCTCTATCTGGGTGCACATATTCTGTCACGGCAGGGTTTACTGCTAAGACAGAGCTGGTTGCCCCTGATTCCGGGTTTTGCCGGCAGTCTGATTATTGCCCTGGCCTGGTGGCCTGCCCTGTTTTAAGGAGACAGGTTCTGTGCAACAGATTCATTTTATAATTCATCATCACAGAAATATTTAATGCCGGATCACGTATCGAAAATCTTTGCAGGCTTGTTTGCCGTTATGTTGATTTTTTCAGGCAGCCATGTTCTGGCCGGTGATGTCGACATCGGGACAGTTGAAAAAAACGGCATGCACATCAACGCTGTCTATATTCAACCCATACCCGTGGATCCTGTGCTGCCCGGCATGCGCAGGGGGGCAGATTCAGACATGCACCTTGAAGCGGATATCCATGCCGGTAAAGACAACCGGCAGGGTTTTCATGCGGGGAGTTGGATGCCCTATCTTGGCATCACCTACGTTATTACCAAACAGCGAAGTAACTGGTCAACGAAGGGAAATCTGATGCCCATGGCGGCCTCCGACGGTCCCCATTATGCCGATAACGTCAAACTAAACGGTCCCGGCGAATACCATCTCCGCTACCATATCACCCCGCCTTCTACGAATGGATTCCTGCGCCATACCGATAAGGAGACAGGCGTTGACCAATGGTGGCAGGCCTTTGACCTGGATTGGGACTTTATCTTCGTTGGAGTTGGGAGAAAAGGAGGCTATTAATTCCTCAACTTGAATGAACAAAATAAAAATCCCCGAAACCCTGATGATTTGGATCTCGTTTATACGTATCACGACCGGACGAAACATCATTTGCATCAATATGCCCGATCACCGGGGCATCTGGATTGGAAGAGCCAACCAAATCCATTTCGGCTCTACGAGGAAACGTTAACATCACCCCTCGACCATCCTCAGGTGACTGATACACCGACTTATGATTCATTGTTTGCCTCGACACTGAAAAGGTCTGCACGGATAAACCGGGAATCGATAAGCCGTCTGTTCTATGAAAGCCTGGCAATCTCTGCCTGGAAGCAGGCAGGCGCCAGCCGCTGGTCACTGCGGGTTAATCCTTCAAGTGGTGATTTGCATCCTACCGAAGCCTATTTAGTCGCCGGACCCATCGCGGATCTCAATAAAGCACCGGCTGTTTTCCATTACTCCCCATACAAACATGCATTGGAGCAGCGCATGACATTGGCGAATGAGGAATGGAAGGAAATCAGCAGGAAAATGGCAGCCGATTTTCTGTTGGTTGCGCTAACGTCGATCTACTGGCGTGAGTCGTGGAAGTATGGTGAACGTGCTTATCGATATTGTCATCACGACGTTGGTCACGCCATCGCTACGGTTGCCTTTGCCGCGGCTGCCCTGGGTTGGCGCACCAAACTCAGCCATTGCATCACTGATGATGAGTTGGCGACACTGTTGGGCCTCCATCTTCAAGAGGGAATCGAAGCGGAACATCCCGATTGCCTGTTGATAATTTATCCTGAGAATGAAAATATCTCATTAACAGAACCTGTCTTAAATTTCTCTGCAACACTCTTTGAACGCCTTCAGAAAAATGAGTTCAAAGGCAATCCAAATACATTAAGTCAGTCACATCATGAGTGGCCAATCATAGACAGCGTAGCCGCAACATGCCTGGCCAACAGTGTGAAATCATTTACCTCGAAACGGGATGAACGTACAGCAGTAAAAGGGCAAAATAAGTTTGTTAAAGACCGGCACCTGTCAGCACGAAAGATTATACGCAATCGCCGCAGTGCCGTTGCGATGGACGGCCGTACCCGCATTGGTAAAGAGATATTTTATCAAATGATGGCCCATGTCTCTCCACATCCGGGCAACACCATAACGGGCGTATTTGCCTGGCGGGCACGCATCTCTCTCGCGATCTTCATTCATCGCGTTGAGGACTTGCCGTCCGGCTTATATGTGCTGATACGCGATCCCGTCCATGAAACCTCTCTGCGTAAAGCTTTACGTTCGGATTTCGTTTGGCTGAAACCCGGCGATTGTGGAGAATCAATCAATTTATATCTGCTCTCAGAATTCGATTTCCGCGATCACGCACGGACCATCTGTTGCCATCAGGACATTGCTGCAGATGGCGCGTTTGCACTCGGTATGCTTGCAGAGTTTGATGCCAGTCTCAAACAATACGGGGCATTGTTTTATCCTCGCCTGTACTGGGAGACGGGATTGATAGGACAAATACTTTATCTCGAGGCCGAAGCGGCCGGTATTCGGGCTACCGGCATTGGTTGCTTCTTCGATGATGCCATGCATGATGTGCTTGGGATCCGTGATCATTCATGGCAGAGTTTGTATCACTTCACAGTCGGAGGGCCGGTGGATGATTCACGCATACAAACACTCCCCTGCTACGGGCATCTGCAGTAAAGGTTAATGATGATAGCTCCAATGACAGAAATAACACGACCTCGTTACACTAACCGGCCGTTTCCGTCATACCGTTATGTACCGGGGAAAGCACCTCATCCCACACGTGATCCGGACGGCCACTCCTACAACAAGCCACCACCACTGCTTGTATTATTCAACGAGGTAACAGCTTTTCGTTCTGACGTAAAAGCATATTTTGCGGGACACAGCGACACACCTGCCATAATCTATTTAGACACGATTACGGTGAATCAGATGGATGGTCAATTCCTGAAAATCAGGTGATCTTCAATATCATCCTTTATATTGACGGAGTACTCTACGGAAAACCTCTAAAATCTGATTTATGATTTCATTAAGGATGCCTTGATGTCCGTAGCAATTGCACTGCATCTGTTATCCACCATCGTTTGGGTGGGCGGAATGTTTTTCGCCCTTTTGGTGCTCAGACCGGCTTCGGTTGATCTGGAAACGGAAGACCGCCTGCCGCTTTGGGGCCGCACCTTCGGCAAGTTTTTTCCCTGGATATGGACAGCAGTCATTGTTCTGTTGATCAGTGGCTACTGGATGATCTTCGGATTTTGGGGTGGCTTTGCCAGACTACCGGTTTACTTACATCTCATGCAAGCGATTGGCTGGTTAATGATCCTGCTTTTTCTGCACCTATGGTTTGCGCCATATAGACGGTTCAAGAAAGCGCTGGCGGCTGACGATTTGTCTGAAGCTGCCCGTAATCTCAATCAGATCCGACAGCTTGTCACCACCAACCTGGTTCTAGGCCTAATCAACGCCATTATTGGCGCCTCAGGTGCATACTGGTAGTATCCGAAAACTAAAGTTTTGGTAATTCACTCCAAGACGTCAAGTCTGTGTCAAAATTCCACTACGGTAGGCTTCTGCCATCGCTTTATGCGGTCGTAGACAGAATAAAGAAACTGTGGCTACCATCACCAATGCCATCACAAATTGGGCATCTATGACCCTCTGCCGATCTAGCTGAGCCTGAATCTACAACTTTACATGTTTGGCAGATATACCACCTGCTAATGAGGTGATCTAAATCATCAAGATGGAAATTAACATCTTCCATTTAGACTCATAACGACCAAGCCAAGGGGGGGGCGCTTTTTGCCGCTCCCACTTGGGCGTGTTGTTATGTGCGAATTTGTATTGTACAATTAATTGTACAAAGACGAGGAAATTCTCTATGGCTACTATTACATATTCTGAAGCACGAAGCAGACTTGCCGAGACTATGGAAAAGGTCTGTGATGACCATGCTCCTATTATTATTACCCGGAAAAATTCACGCTCGGTTGTCATGATTTCATTGGATGATTTCGAGGCCTTGGAGGAAACAGCATACTTGCTACGAAGTCCAAAAAATGCACGTCGACTTCTCGAATCCATTGCAGAGTTGGAATCGGGTGCTGGCACAGAGAGGGAGCTTGTTGAGTGAATTTGATCTTTTCGGAGCACGCTTGGGAAGATTACCTCTACTGGCAACGAACTGATAAAAAGAATCTGAAGCGAATAAATCAAATTATTAAAGAAATCCAGCGTGCGCCTTTCCGGGGAATCGGAAAACCGGAACCTCTTAAACATGGTCTTTCCGGCTATTGGTCTCGACGGATAGACGATGAACATAGAATAGTTTATAAAATCGAAAACAAGGCTCTCTTCTTAGCTCAGCTTCGATATCATTATTAGATACTTGGCACCTAATGTTTGCGTCAAGAGGCGCCGCTTTTTGGCGCCCTGCTTGAACGCTTTGTTAGGCGATTGTCTTTAAGTTCTTCACGAAGTATTTTGCGTAGAGTCTTTTCGTCAACCGGACGACGCCCAGAGGTTAAATATTCACGTAACGCTTCATTGATCATGGTCTGATATCCGCGACCCGTTTCTTCTGCGCGTGCGCGAAATTCTGAGATAACCTCCTTATCAAGAAATATAGTAATTCGTTCCTTGCCTCGATTGGAAATAACTGCACCTCGTTTCGCTTTCGAAAAATCGTACTCACTTCTCATAATTCTTTCTCTCATTTAAGCTGGCTTTTCTTGCTGATATGAGCCGAATATTATTTTTATCATAGGCGTAGATAACCACAAGAACTCGTCCTATAGCATCTAAGCCTATAGTTATGAATCGCTGCTCATTCTCAGCATCTGGATCTTCCATAGTAAGGGCATATGGGTCCCCGGGAACTGCTTCAGCATCTGGGAAGCTAACTCCGTGTTTTTTCCAATTGGCTCAGGCCTCAGCCGGGTCCCATATAACCTCCATGTTTCAAAATATATGTATAATATATGTATATGTAAAGTGTCGCCTAACGAAGTAATTATCCCCCGGCAGAGCCGGGGGCTTTAGTTTTGTGAGCCGCTCAAAGCGGCAGTTACGGAGCCTACGGCTCCTTGAGACCCCTGAAGGGGTCAAGTTCTATACCAGTTGCATCTGATCGATTCGACGATCTTCTTTCTCCTGGCGGCGGATGTATTCCCGTATCACCTGTTATGCTGCTTTAATGATAGCCTGCTCCGTAGCATCAGGCAGGGTCACAGAAACGAAATATTCTTTTGGATATATGTAATCTTCGCCGGATTCGTCAATTATTCTTATCTGCTCCATTTCCTCAGCGTCCGCATCCGGCACGACCTGATATAGCTTCCTGATTTCCAAAGAAGCCTGGTAGTCATCATTCTTAATACAAATTACAAATTGATGATTCATATTCTCAGCCTATATATGAATGGCACTTACTTAAGGCCCAGTCACAGGAAAATATCAACTCTCTTGCACTCCGTCATTGCGGCGAAGGCCGCAATCCAGTCACATATGAGCGCCGCAGGCGCACTTTATTTCACTGGATGCCGGAACAAGCTTGCCCCGTACTTGATACGGGGTCCGGCATGACAACATATTTCCCTTAAGTAAGTGCCATTCAGCCTATATATCGCTTGATCTTAAATTCTTTCTTACCAATGCCGGTCGCTTCATACCAGTGTAGCTCAGCATGCCTTATGGCAAGGCCCATAATCCACGTTCTACGCTTCTTTTTCTAATCCATATAAAGAAGGCTCTTCAGCAGAATCTGTGGGTTAACAAGAAAGACTTTTGAATAAAAACTG
>JBHHYN010000113.1:0-9781 GCA_046757565.1 Gammaproteobacteria bacterium
TTTTCACTGTGGCAAGGCGTTGATCCGATCAAAGCTATGGCGTCAGGAAAGCCAAATCAAGGATGGAGTCATTCCCTCCTTTGCGGAGATTGTAAAAGTGCAGGCCAAGCTTCCCATGAGCACTGATGAGGCCCAGGCTGTTCTCGATGAGGTGTATGAAAAACAACTGTATTGAAGAAAGCCTGATTCTGCCTGTAAAAGTTATCCTGTTTTGTTGAAATCAGGGATTCTTCTTTCCTGAAAGGCACTAATCCCCTCTTTCGCTGCAACGGTACAGGCACTTTCTCCAAAGGCCTGGTAACCTATCTCCAGGGCATCGGAAAGTGATTTGGCGGCAGCGGCATTTTCTATGGAATCGCTTAATATTTCTAGCACTTCTACACTCAAGGTTTGTCCATCAAACGATTGCCGGTGATTGGTGTTTACAGGTTCGATGTCCACCGGCCCATCACTGATCTTATGTCCCTTGCCGGCGAGCTCCTGTGTCAAGCCGACAGCTGCAGAGACAAGATTTGTATGACTGACCGCCAGCGTATCGATGATTCCCAGTTCATAGGCGGCTTCCACGGAAAGTTTCGTTCCCCTGGTCAGCATATTATGAAATGTTGCCGACGCCCGGGGCCAGCGCCGATAAGGCACCACCATAGCGCCGATTCCGGGTACGATACCCAATGTAATTTCAGGGAACTGCAACCACGCATCCTTTACTGCAACAATGCCATGGCATCGGATAGCGAGTTCCAGTCCACCACCTATTGCCATGCCATTGAGCGCGGCAACCACCGGTTTTTTGCAAAGATCAATATGTATCAACAAACGTGAACAGGCCCGTGCATATTCCACTGACTGCTGTTTATCGCCTAACATTGTCTGGAACTTGCCGATATCCGCTCCGGAACAAAATGCCCGTGTACCATAACCGGTAATCACAAATCCCTGTATATCCTTGTTTTCAAATTGCTCGATCTGTTGCAGAATTTCATCGGTCATCTCATCATGCAGCGCGTTCATCGCTTCAGGCCGGCGCAGAGTGATGATGATGACGCCATCTATTTCATCAATAAGAATAAATCGCTGGAAATTCTGATATTCACGGAGCGGTTTTCCCGGCAACGGCATACCCGGCTTTATCTTTGAGAAATTCTTCAAGATACGATTAACTTCTTCTTCACCCAGTCTGCGCATTAATTCCAGAGGGCCTTGTTTGAATGCAAAAGCAAGCCGGCAACCGAGATCAAGATCCGCAGCTGTGCCAATACTTCGATCCAATATATCAACGGATTGTGAAAATAGAATACCCAGTAATCTGTCCCGGATCACAGCAGCAGTTGAAGGAGCAACCTTGACTCCCTTGCCCGGTGGGACGGTGTCCCACTTATCAGTGGTCCGAAAAATCCCGGCAGGCCGGTAATGCTCACCTTCTTCATCTGCCTGTAAGGTATTCGTTTCAATAATAATGGGATTACCATTGGCAAGATTCAGCACAAAGAAGGGTCCGGCCTGAACATATTCCGTTGCAACACTGTCAATTTCTGCGGGTGTAGCATTGGCCAACAGGTATGCAGATTCGTTACACCAGTTATCAAAGATACGATCAAGCATGAAACAGACGACATCTGCGGTCAGCATTGGAACTTTGCCTGTAATGCAGAAAAACCATCGCAGATATTCAATAATGGAAGGATCCGCCATGCTCCAGGTGATGACTTCTACAGCCGGATTACGAAATGCCGGCGCAAAAAAATGTGTCACCGTGGTTCTTTCCGGAAATTTGAGATGGGAAAACAGTTTTCCGGCAGGAAGCGAACTGGTATTCGAGGTAATCAAGGCATTATTATTGATAATGGTTTCCACTTTGCTGAAGATCTCTTGTTTCAGGTTTAGATTTTCAGTTGCCGCTTCCAGTACCCAGTCGCAATCGGCCAGTGCCCTATAATCAACGGATGTCTCAAGATTCTGTTTAACCTTATTCGCCTGCTGCGGGGAGAGCTTGCCGCGGTCCCGGCCCTTGTCTGCATAGCCATGGATACGTTTCACGGCATGCTCGAGTGCCTGCGGGTCGATATCAATCAGAACAAGCTTGAGATCTGCTAACTCCGATTTCAGGTAATAGGCAATATCAGGACCAATGGTCCCCGCCCCGATGATGCCAATAGAGCCGGGTAGTTCACGCCTGGGTTTGATTAAAACAGGATTATTAATACCTCTTGTAATCATATACTTGTTATTGTTTACTAAAGTATATTATAGATGAATGGCACTTACTTAAGGGAAATATGTTGTCATGCCGGACCCCGTATCAAGTACGGGGCAAGCTTGTTCCGACATCCAGTGAAATAAAGTGCGCCCGCGGCGCTCATATGTGACTGGGCCTTAAGTAAGTGCCATTCTATTATAGATTAGTTACTGCGCTTCCGGCTCTTTCAGTCAGTTTGATTTTGTCGATTTTTCCGACACTGGTCTTTGGTAAGTCAGATAAGTAATGTATCTCTGCAGGAATTTTATAAGGCGCCAGGTTTTCACTACAATAATCGATTAATTCCTGTTTGGGCAGTGTACTTCCCTCCTGGCAAACCACAAAGGCAACGGGTAATTCACCGCGGTATTCATCCGCTTTACCGACCACCGCCGCCTCTTTAATCGCCGGATGGAGGTGTAATATTTCTTCCACTTCACGCGGGTAGACGTTATAGCCGGAAACAATGATCATTTCTTTTTTACGCCCCCGTATATATAAATAACCCTCATTATCGAGTTCACCAATATCACCGGTATACAACCATCCGTCGCGCAGAGCCTGTGCTGTTTCCTGTGGCCGGTTGCGATAGCCGCTCATGATTTGCGGGCCACGGATACGTATCTCGCCTTTTTTGCCTACGGGTAAGGTCCTGGTACCGGATTCGAGATCCACGATTTCGATTTCTGTCTGGGGTATTGCTACGCCCACAGATACCGGTTTGCGTGGTCCCGCCAGCGGATTGAAAGAAATAACAGGTCCTGACTCGGACTGGCCGTAACCTTCAACTACCGGGGTATTGGTAGTCTGTTCCCATCTTCGCAGTAATTCCTCAGGCAACGGTGCTGAGCCCGAATAGGAAAAGCGTAAATTGGAAAAATCTGTATTTGCAAATTCTTCGTGATTCATCAGTCCGCTGAACAGTGTCGGACTACCGCCGAACAGGGTAATTTTCTCTTTGACGAAGACCTTGAGGACATCTTCGGGGTGATAGCGCGGCAGAATAACCAGGGTACCACGGCAATTAACCATATTATGTAAACATATAGCCACCGCATAACAGTGGAACAGGGGCATTACACAAAGCATGCGTTCTGTATCCAGGCGTAATGGTAGTAACGAGAAGCACTGACTGATATTAGTTGTAATTGCCGCATGGGTAAGATTGGCGCCTTTGGCACGACCGGTTGTCCCGCCCGTAAACTGAAGTGTGGCAAGATCTTCCGGTTGTGATAACTCCTGTGGTGGGGTGAGTTCGGATTGGTTACGCCATATCGTTAAACGGCGTCCATACCGTCCACCGATGCAGATCAGATTGGCTATCCGCAAATCCCGGGCAAGCTTTTCTACTTTCTCTTTATTACACCAGTCGTAGATAATGATGACCGGCTCTGCGTCCTCCAGCATGGTATACGATTCATTTTCAGTATAAACCGGATTTAAGGGGACTGCCTGTGCCCGTGCCATGTGTATCGCGAACATGGCAATGCAGATATCAGTGGAGTTACCCATTATCAGGGCTACACGCTCCCCGGTGGCTCCCAGTTCCTTTAATTCACCGGCAAAGCCGATGACACAACGCAGATATTCCGAGTAATTGAGGCGTTCTCTCCCTTGAACCAGAGCTTCATGATCCGGTGACTGCTCGGCTGCATCGAGCAACATATGCACGACTGATGAGTAAACTTTCGGTAATTCAGCCAATCCAGTCACTCTACTTTTATAACAACTGCCATGGCGCTGTCACCGGCAGCGCAACCATGGAACAGGCCCCATCCGCCACCCTTCATGACCAGTTCTTCAATGAGTTCAATTGTTGCGCGCATACCCGTAGGTCCCTGGGGATGTCCCCATATCAAAGAGCATCCGTAATTATTCATATTATTAACATTGATGCCCATCTCTTTGGCAAAGATGATGTCATTCACCGCAAACGGGTTATGCGATTTGATGGCTGCAACATTATTAATAGAAACAGCGGATGCATCCAGTGCCCGTTTAGCGGCAAGGATAGGCGCGGCGGGCATATAGGCCTTATCTCCACGTGCCTGTCCACAGGATTTTATCTTTATGGTAATGGTGGGATCGCTGGAGAGTTCCTTTGCTTTTTCCGCAGTGGTGATTACCATGCCGGCAGACCCGTCAGCTGGATGGGTCTGTCCTCCAAAGGTGACCGTACCACCTTCTTTAACAGGTTTTAACTTTGACAGTCCTTCTTCAGTTGTTGGGTGTATGCCCTCATCCCCTTCCAAAGTTACTATCGTTTTTCTGTAGCGTTGATCAGGTACTTCAAAAGGCAGGATCATGTAGCGTTGATGAAATGATGTTTCTCCTTCAGATTTGGATGCCTCTTCGTATTGTTCATATCGGCGTAATACAACTTCATGTTGTTGTTCCATTGAAACGTCCCATTTTGCAGCACAATTTTCTGCTGTCTGGGTCATGTCACATTTTGCATAAGGATCGTAGCTGAAGTTATCGAGTACCCAGTCTTCAGTTATTCCCGTGCCCCCAGGCCCCATGGGATTGGGATAATAGATGTGCGGTCCGTTGGAAACACGATCAGTTGTTATGGACAACACGCATTTCACCGTACCGTTTCGGATCTCGTGACCGGCTACGGCCATTACCCGCGCACTGGTGGCACATGCCTGGCTGATAGTCGGACCCCCCACTTCTACTGCGCCTATCATTCCGGTTAACCAGGGCAACCCATAAAAGCTGTTCCTTTGTGGTACTGTCATGCCCAATACACCAAAATCAAATACATCTAAGGGAATATTTTTATCAACCAGCGCTTTTTCAGTTATATGTGCAGCAAACTCCACGCTGTGCAGATGGGCCAGACTCCCTTGCCACCGTGCAAAAGGTGTACACCAATAGGCTCCGTAAGGGATACAAACATCAATCATATTTAATATCTCCTAATAAAAATTGTCTTCACTAATAAGTAAGCGTTTTAGTATCCAGTGAATCAATGATCCTGGCACCTGTGTATATTTTTTGTTCTCGAGTAATCATCTCCGGCATTAGATACTGCGCATAAAATCTGGCATAAGCTTTTTTACCTTGATGCAACAGTGATCCTTCATTGCTTGCCGCTGTCATGCGTAACCACATCCATGCACCAGCAACAAGTCCTGCAAGATGTACATAGTCAGTCGCTGCAGCCTCCACATCACGCATCGATTCATTACTTGCTTGCTGCAAATGTTGTGTACATCGATCAAGACATTCAAGTCCTTCAGTGAGTGCAGTATGGATTTCATCGATTTTATTTCCAATACTGTAATGTTCAAGATCCTGTTTTATTCTGTCAGTAAACAGTTGATAGCGTACACCTGAATCTTTAATGAGTTTTCGTGATACCAAATCCAGCGCCTGTATCCCACTCGTACCTTCATAGATCGACATTACCCGACTATCACGCAGGTATTGTTCTACACCCGCATCAGAAACATAGCCATGTCCTCCGAATACCTGCATGGCAAGACTTGCCACTTCAAATCCTGTCTCAGAAGCACATGTCTTACATATAGGTAACAGAAATTCCGCCAAACGTCTTGAATTAATACGTTCATTTTCATTTTCTGCAGCGCGGGCCATATCCAGATTAAAGGCTGCTTCAAACACTAAAGCCCGCATCGCTTCAGTCCTTGCACGAATAATAAATAACATTCTTCGCACATCTGCGTGTTCAATTATTGCAATAGGAGGTTGATTGGGATCTCCGCCCTGCGGACGGCTCTCAGCATAATCAAGGGCCAATTGTGTAACAGCACCGCCTATGGCTACTCCCTGAATGGCAACTTCAAGTCGCATAAGATTAACCATGGTAAACATGCATTTTAACCCTTCGTGCTCCGGTCCGATGCGATAGCCGACAGCATCGTCTAAATCCATTACACAGGTTGGTGAAGCCTTAAGACCCATTTTTTTTTCGACGCGACTTATTGAAATTCCATTCAAGATAGTTTTGTCTTCGAATGTGTACTTGGGTACAAGGAACAGGCTCAAGCCATTTGTACCTGGTGGAGCACCAGGTGTTCGGGCCAGGACCATGTGTACAATCTGATCGGTAAAATCATGGTCTGCGTAACTGATAAATATTTTGCTGCCACTCAGTCCGTAGGTCCCGTCATTCTTTGCAATGGCCCTGGTACGTATACGGCCTGCATCTGAGCCTGCTTGTGGCTCCGATATGCAGATCGTTGCGCCCCACTTCCCTGCTACCAGATTTGGAACAACTTTTCTGATAATGGCTTCTTCAGCATGTTCTATTAACAGCCATGCTGCCGCTCGTAACATGATGGGCAGCATCCCGAATGACACACAGGCACCGTTCACCATTTCTGAAAATGCAACCTGTACAATTAACGGTAAACACTGGCCACCATATTTTTCGGGCAAATCAATTCCTGCCCATCCACCTTCTGCGAAACTCTGAAATGCCTTGGAAAATCCATCAGGGGTCAATACATGACCGTTCTCAAGTCGACAGCCCTGTTCATCACCGATCTGATTTATTGGTCCCAGTATATCAGAGGCGAATCGTGCTCCTTCTGTCAGCACTGCCGTCGCGGTTTCAGTATCTGTGTGCGCGAACTCGGATAAAGCAAATAATTTTTCCCAGTTCAATACCTTATCGAGCAAGAAAAGATGATCTTGAAGCGGTGCTGAATAATGATCACTCATTGGCGACAATGTTGATTCTTCTTATTTGCCCGCATGCTGCTTCAAGGTATCGACTGCTACACCTGTTCTCATTCATTTGTTAAATTTTCCAATTGTTCTTTCAGATTCAATTGATTACTCTCGTTTCTGGTTTTTATGAATATCACGTATGTATTTTTGAATTATTTCCTGCGCTGCTTGTTGAGATGAAATTTCCCCTTGACTGACACGACTTGTCACATCTGTCAAGTGACCATCTCTCTCTGTATTCCAAATCATCATACTCAACATTTGATTTACAATCTGACGTATGCGTGCTTGTCTTTGCCGTTTTCGACGTTGCTCCATTTCATTTGTATCCATCAGATAATTTCGATGCCGTATAATTTCTGATGCGATCTCCTCCGTCCCCTTGTTTTTATTTGAAACCGCCTTGATAATTTTTGGAGACCAATCCAGATTATGGCGGTTTTTGAAGACAAGAACTGATTTAACTGCATTGAGTACAATATTACTTCCAGGTCGGTCACTTTTATTCAGAACATAGATATCAGCAATTTCCATCAGACCTGCTTTGATTGCCTGCACCAAATCGCCTGATTCCGGTACTAACATTACGATAGTCGTGTCAACCATATCCATAATATCCAGTTCTATCTGACCAATACCTACACTTTCGATCAAAATGTTATCAAATCCTGCCGCGTCCATTATATCTGCAACATCTATAGTCTTTGCGCTTAAACCACCTCTATTTCCTCGTGTCGCCATACTGCGAATGAATACATCGGCATCACTTTCGACTCCATCCATACGGACCCTGTCACCCAGCACAGCACCGTTGGTGAAAGGACTCGTTGGATCGACAGCAATGATTCCTATGCTAAGCCCCTGAGATCTGAAATATTTTGTCAGTTCGTTTATCAGTGTGGATTTTCCCGCACCAGGCGGACCGGTAATGCCAATACGATATGCCTTACCTGTCATTGAATGAATTTTGTCGAGCAATGACAGGGAATCATGACCACCCTTCTCGACAATACTTATAGAACGGGCAATTGCAGGACGGTGTTTGCCGATTAATTTATCAATAAAGTCATCATCAACCAGTGATGAATCAGATTTTGTATTTATAAATTGACTGATCAAATGAGTGCTCATTAATTAATTCGATTATTATATTCCCAGCTGGTTTCGTAGTTCCCGTTTCAGGATTTTGCCGCTCGGATTCTTGGGAAGGTCATCAAGAAAAAAAACTTTTCCGGGTTTCTTATAACTTGCCAATGATTTCTTGCAGAATTCGACTATTTCATCAGCCGTTATATCATATCCCGGACGTTTCACCACTGCTGCCGTAACTATTTCACCCCATTCATCATCGGGTAAACCAATAACAGCAGCTTCAAGAATTGCCGGATGACTGTAAAGGATGCCTTCAATCTCTTTTGTGTAAATGTTGACTCCACCGCTGACGACCATATCCTTCTTCCGGTCAACGAGGAACAGATAACGATCTTCATCCAGATAACCCAAATCACCTGTATAAAACCATCCATTACGTATCGAGTTTTGAGTTTCATCAGGCATTTTCCAATATCCTGAAATTACTGATCGACTACGAATAAGAATCTCACCAACCTCTCCTGCCGGTTTGTCATTATCATTATCATCGACAATTCGCACTTCTGCACCAACTGCCTCCCTGCCGGCAGAATTCAGACGTTTTTGTTGTTGAGCAGTTCCATCCAGGACATGATCAGAACTTGTCAGAAATGTGGCTTCCAGCGTCTCTGTCAACCCATACCCCTGCGTGAAGTCACACTGGAGTTTATTAATAGCACGTTCCAGTACGGCAGCGGGCATGGAACCACCACCGTAAAATATTAATCGTAAACTTGACAAATCGTATTGATCGAATGTTTGTTCATTCAATATTGCATTGATCATGGTTGGTATTAACAATGTAACTGACGCCTTACTGTTGTGCATCGTTTCAAGCCAGGCAACGGGATCAAATTTTGGCATGATGATCTGGCAACATCCCAGCATCATGTAGGTAGTTGCCATGAATACAGCACCCATATGATAGAGGGGGGTCGCGACCAGGTTGATGTCCCGTAGCTGACTGGCATCAGCTACAAACTGGTTATAGCTATTCATTTCCAGATTAAAATGCGACACCATTGCCCCTTTTGGCAGACCAGTGGTGCCGCTTGTATAAAAGATCGCAAAGGTATCATTATCTTCGGCTTCGGAATGGACCGGGTTTGAAGAAGCAGATAAAAAAACATTGTCATAGTTTTCAGCATTCATTAATTCACCGTCCCCTACAATCCAGCGCGTATCCAATTCGGGCATTAATGATTCCAGCGCCTTCGCCTGGTCCAGAAATTCGGTACCTGTAATCAATAAAGATGGTTCAGAATGTTTCAGTATCTCTGCCAGTTCATGGGGTTTAAGGCGATAGTTAACCGGGACAGAAATCAGCCCGGCACGGGCAGCAGCAAAATAGATTTCAATATATTCAGGACAATTTAATAACAGAATTGCAACTCTTTCTCCTTTTTTGAATCCTTTCTGCTTCAAAGCAGTGGCGAGTCTATCTATACGTTCATCTAATTCTTGCCATGAATATGAAATTTCTCCTATAGTAACGGCAGGTTTGTCAGGAAAACGTAAACTGTTTCGACGGACAATTTCATCTAAAGTCATATTTTTTCATTTAAACACAGAGGCACGGAGGATACAGAAAAATATAAACTCATTCAGCTTATAAAATTTTTCAAATTTTGCGTATTCCATTATATTGTTTATGAAATACTGCTTAAAAAATATTATTATAGGAAAATAAGTCTGTCACCATTTGCGTCA
>JBHHYN010000114.1:0-9731 GCA_046757565.1 Gammaproteobacteria bacterium
ACGGGAATGACGGGCTACTGTTTATATATCAACCCACGAATTCTGCTGAAGACCCCCAAAATTTTGACTTTTCACACAGCCTGCTGCGCGGGAATGACATCAGTGAGTTATCTAAATTCCACCGAAACTGTAGCTGATACTTCCTCCATAGAATCGCGGATGTGGGCGCAGCCGGATACCGCTGGCGCCGAAATTCTCCTGGGTGCCGGTGTAATAGGCTTGGTCGGTCAGGTTTTGCACATAAAAACTCACACCCATACCGTTCCAGTCAAATCCTGCGCGAAGGTTCACCAAATCGTAATCCGGGCTGAAGTAGGGAAATTCGCTGTTCAGCGTTCTGACCAGGCCCTGGTTGGGTGACGGGCCGCGGGTCTGTTTATTGGTGACGCCTTCAATATCGGAGTATTGACCATCGCGATGGATGTATTCCACGCGCACCCATGTCTCGGTAGGCCCCATAGGCCAGCGGTACTCGCCGGCGAGGCTGGCAGTCAGTCTCGGCGCCTTAGGAATATCAGCCCCTTGCAGGTTGACCTTAAACCCGCCCGTCAACTCTACGATTGTGGCGCTGTCGATCTGGGTATCGAGAAAACCCAGTCCACCACTAATCGTCAATCCTTTAATGGGTGCCGCAACCATTTCAATCTCAACACCTGACGCCTGGGCGGAGGCTATGTTGATGGTCTGTTCGAAATTGGTGGCCAGATTGCCGGGCGTCAGAAAACGGAAGGACTCGAACTGCAAGTCATTCCACGAGAGATGAAAAAGGGAGGCATTCAGGCGCAGGCGATGATCAAACCATTCGGATTTGACGCCACCCTCGACACTCCAGAGCGTCTCCTCATTATACGGCACGACAAAGCCAGGTTCGCCCGGCGCATTGGTATTATTGCCGGTACTGTTACCGCCTGCCTTGTAGCCCTTGGAGACGATTGCGTACAGATTCATCTCATCCATGACCTGAATACGAATACCAAAGCGTGGGGAAAAGTCGAAAAATGCATCATCGGCACCTGCCGGCGGACGCGGATTGTTCACAAAGCTGTTGAAAAAAGCAAAACCCGGAGGCCCGGGGAATCCAGGCGAACCGGGAAAACAGCAAGTGGGTCCAATGCCGTTCGCGGCCAATTCATTGGTCACAAAGTCATGGGTAAATCTGCCACCTGCGATCAAATCCACGGCATCGGTCAGGTGCAGGGTGGCATCAAAGAATGCTGCGATCTCCTCCACCTCAAAATTCTTGCTGTTAAACAACAGGCCCAGGTTAGGGGGGAACGGCGGCAACAGTCCGACACCATTAATGGTCTGTCCCAACTCCGCCCCCGGTCTGACGTGCACGAAGTTCTCCTGTTCCTGATCATCCTCGGCGTAGAGAAAGCCCACCACCCAATCAAGCGATTCGGTGGTTGCCTCCAAACGCAGTTCCGTGCTCCAGGAAAACCCGTCATACTGATTATTGCGGCCAAGGACATCCACGCCCCCGACGAGGTCGTTATCGAAGAGGCGGTCAAAATCCGCATCAACAAACCCGGTAATCGATTTCAGCACCATCGTGTCGGTCAATTGATGGGTGATGTTGAGGATGGTCACCAGGGTATTGGTGTCATTGTGTTCGTTCCGGTCATGGCTGTTCAGACTGCGGTTATTGGGATAGAAACCGGTACCGGGGTCGATGGCATCGCTGATCCCGAATGAATCCGTTGTATCCAAGTCCAATATACCGGAGGGTACGTTTTCGTCGGCATCCTGGCGCTCTTCCGAATAGATCACCGTCACACCCACCGAGGTCTGCTCGGTTATATCCCACAGCGCCTTGAGCCGGCCCATGAAATAGGTATGACCGCTGTCATCGGCGCCATTGGCGATGGAGCCGTTCTCTGCCACACCGGGGCATCTCGCGGCGCTGGCCCCGGCCGCGCAAATATTATCGACCAGGCCACCACTGTTTTCATAATAGACGACCCCACGCATCTTGATGCCGTCGGTAACCGGCAAGTTAACGATACCCGTGACATTATATTGCCCGTTGGCGCCTTCATAGGATTCGCCACCGAAAATGACCTTTCCGCCCAATTTGTCCGTCGGGTTCTTGGTGGTTAGATTGAGGGCGCCCCCTACCGAGTTACGCCCGAAGTAGGTGCCCTGCGGACCGCGCAACACCTCCAGCCGCTCCATATCGGGGAGGAATGGATTTGCAACCTGGTTCGGCACCGAAGCCACGCTGAAACCATCCAGATAGATGCCGATGGAGTTAATCGTCGCGTTCTCCCCGGATATCAGGTTATTGACCCCGCGTACAGCTATGCCGAGGCCACGGCTGCCAAACTGGCCGTCCTCTGTAAAAGCGACATTGGGCGTCAGGGCCAGGTAATCCGTGGCGCCCTTGATATTGGTCTGCTCAATGGCAGAGCCGGTAAACGTGGTAAGGCTGATCGGCACCTCCTGCAGGTTCTGCTCGCGGCGTTGTGCCGTGACAATAATCTCTTCCAGTGCCTCCTGCCGGGCCTGCGCAGGAATTGCCGTGATGCCCGCAATAAAAAAACCAATAAGGATTTTGGTATTCATCAGAATTACCCCCCCCCAATTTACTTGCTATTCGGTCTCTATATTTTTGAACAGTGACTGGAGCAGTAAGCCTTTCACTGATGTAAACTATAAGAATAGTTCGTAAGATAGACTGGCCTATGATGATCAATGGTATATTTTTAACCCGTTAAAATCAATTACATGTAATGCTTTATTTTTATCAAGTATTTCTCAGGCCAGGTTGTTCATTCGTCGTGTAATCACAACAAATAGATGCGTAAGCGGGTTGATACCAATTAAAAATATAATGTATAAGGCAATACAAAACAGAGGGATTTCAGCATATAAGATCACAAAACTGATAAATTACTTAGCAAGAACCGTAATTCAACACCCATTCATAACATGGACAAAAGGATAAACACATGAACCCGGTAATCGATGTACACACACACATGTATACGCAAAAATGGCTGTCGCTGCTCCGCGCTCACGGGGGTCCCGATCTGGAAGTACGGGAGAGCCTCGATAGCCCGGTAACTGTTTTTTATCGGGGCGCCAGTTTTTGTGTACTTGAAGAACCTCATTTCGATTTTGACCTGCGCATCAACAACATGGACAAGGCAGGTGTCGATATGGCCATCATCACGCTGCCGGCGCCAAGTGCTTTCTGGGGCGGCCCGCAGCACAGCCTGGCGGCGGCGCAGACGGCAAACGATGAATTTGCAGAGGCCCAACTACGCTACCCGGATCGTATCCGCTGGATGGCTTCCCTGCCCTGGGAATATCCGGAGGCGGCAGTGGCTGAACTCGGCCGCGCCTGTGACAACGGCGCAGTGGGGGTGCTGACGCTGGGGAATATCAACGGCCGCCATCTGACGGACGATCTGTTTAGCCCCCTGTGGCAGGCGATTGATGAAAGAGCTTTACCGGTACTCGTCCATCCAACTGCGCCGGCGGGAGTCGATCAACTTGAACTCACCCAGTATGCCCTGGTTGCCTCTATCGGCTTCATGGTTGATACCAGTGTTGCCGTAACTCGCATGATTTACGATGGTTTTTTTGATCGTTATCCGAACCTCAAGCTCATTGCCGCGCACGCCGGAGCGACCTTGCCATACCTGGCAGGCCGTCTTGACCGGGTATTCGACCGGACCCGGCGCGCGCGCGTAAAGATCAAGAAACCGCCCAGTGAGTATTTACGGCATATATATTATGACGCGGTCACCTACCGCCAGGAGGCGCTTGATCTCTGTGTCCAGGTGGGCGGTGAGGACCATGTAATGTATGGTTCGGATTATCCTTTTAATCTCGGGGACATGGCGGGATGCCTGGAACGGGTCGATAATTTGCCGGAGTCAGTGTGCAACAAGGTAAGAGGGAGTAATGCCGCGCGTATATTCGGACTGTAATTAAAGAACACTATCCCGGTCTCTCCGTTTCCTTACTAAGGATTTATCCTGGAGAGGCGTATTACATCAGATCAAACCTGATATACATTCAGAGGCGCCCATTGCTTATAAATTCAACTACTCTCCGGCAGAAAGCACTGTGCGCATCGCCCAGACCGTCGATGATAGTAAAATGATCTTCGCCAGGTTGTATGAACAGCTCGGTATCTAATCCTTTCGATTGCCGGCTTGCGACGTAGGCAGCCGCTTGTCTGTGAAATTCCTCTGTTTCTCTCTCACCCAGACTCACGAGCAGGGGGGGCGAAGCATCCGGAATATTAAAACAGGGGCTTTGTTGCATGATCTCCTTGTGGGTCAGCATCAAAGTTGGCTGTAAATAGGAATAGGGGAGCGGCTGCAAATCGTATATCCCGCTAATAGCAATGCCACCCTTGATAATGTCACAAGCCAACCCGTATTCTGATAGCCAGTCGGTACTTAACAGCATTCCAACCTGTTGGCCTCCGGCCGAATGCCCCGAAACAAAAATCCGGTCCGGATTACCATTGAAAGCGGATATTTCCTGATACAGCCAGGCGATGACCGCCCTGCTCTGCCGGGTGATCTCCGTTATCGATACGTTGGGACAAAGAGCATAATTCGTGACCACGACGGAAATATCATGGGCATTCAGTCCACGCGCTACGAAATCAAACTCTTTACTGGTTCCACGACGCCAGTAGCCACCGTGGACGAATACCATTACCGGTGAATCCGGTTTGCCGGACGGAAAGATATCCAGCGTTTCATCAAGAGTCGGACCGAAACGGATATTCAGTTCACATTCCAGTTCCTGCCGGGCCTTCTCACTCTCCCGGGCATATCGATCCAGATGCGCCTGCAGATCAGGGGTTAATGCCCCAACGTTATATTGCCGGTCAATCTCCTCCTGCGAAGTGAAATCACGATATAATTTCATGTGCTTTGGCGATCTGCAGCAATACCGGGAATATCATCTTCCATATCTCCGGATAATAAATGAGAAAAAGTTGATATCTATACCCTGTGCAAAAGGTTACCGGGTAAACGGCTTGAGCAAGTGATCTCTGTTTACATAAATAATGTTATCATAAAAAAACAATTTGCACTGATCGCCGGTCCTGATGCGCACCATCGATAACAAATCCGATATAAATGCTACGTTTCTGAAAAAGATGAAACATGATATGCGTTTGTTTGTTCGGATATTCCAAATGCTGTTTTATTACTGGACGACCGGTAGACGCGTACGAAAAGCATATCGGCAATGTGAAGCCCAGGGAAAGATCTACTGGCTGGATGAGCAGGGATCTCCAGAAGAGAGAAATTAATGTGGCGAGTATCAAACCCTATCATCCTTCCCCACCAACCTATGCATTTGGTTACAGACACAAACCGCGATCCGGAAATGAAATAAACGGGCTGGGGAGAACCGAAAAAACCCGGGCCAGCCGGGTTTTTCATAATGCAGGAGACGAACCACTGGAATGGCAGGCCCTGGATGACTTCTTTGGTCTGATTAATCCCTGGCCGGCAGTACGTTATGTTCTTGCCAATGCCTGGCAGCTACGCAATCAATATGGCCGCGTTAGCCGCAAGCGTGTTGAAGTTGACGATCCGGAACAGATGGCAGCCTGGATCAAGAAGCAGGCCCTTCAACTGGGTGCCTCGCTGGTGGGAATCACGGAAGTCCTGGACCATGCCGTCTATGAGGAACGCAAGGTTCCCTTCAGGAATGCCATTTATATCGGCTTACAGATGGACAGAAAGGAGATGCAGTACGCACCCCAGCGGCGCGCTGCAAAAGAGGTGATGCGGACCTATTACAGGATCTCCCGCATTGCCGTCAAAGTGGCCAAATACATCCGCAAGATGGGCTGGCAGGCCAAGGCTTATGGTAATCCCAATAGCACGGACATTCTGCATATTCCACATGCAATCAATGCCGGCCTGGGTCAACTGGGGAAACATGGCTCCATGATAAACAGGGAATACGGTTCCAACTTTCGACTGGCCGCGGTACTGACTGATCTCCCTATGAGTTTCGATCAACCGGTGGATATCGGCGTGGATGACTTATGTATCCATTGCAGGCGATGTGTCAAAGATTGCCCACCGGGTGCAATCGCCGATGAGAAACAGATGGTGCGGGGTGTGCGGAAATGGTATGTGGATTTCGATAAATGCATCCCCTATTTCGTCAAGACTTTCGGATGCGCCATCTGTATCGAGGTGTGCCCCTGGAGTGAACCGGGCCGGGGTGCGTCTCTGTCCCGGGTGTTGCTGGCCAAACGAAAAAAAACAGGGGAGATTCGATGAATTATAGATCAGAAAACCGGGTTTTTATTTCATCAAACTATATATGAAAATAGCAGCAATAGCTGACGGTGCTATATAGCGCATGATAAACCGCCAGCTCCGGTAGACTATTATGTTGCTCGTAGAGAGTTCATCACGCGTTGCGTTCTCCGACATCATCCATCCCACGAAAATCGTAATCAGGAATGCGCTGATCGGAACCAGAAGGTTAACAGTGAAGTAATCAATTATGCGGAATACGGTCGCTTCACGAAACGGTCCGAACGCATCAAGTGGCTTGAAATCGGACCAGATATTGAATGAAAAAACCGAACCCAATCCTATGATCCAGGCAAGGCCGCCGGCGGCAACCGACATCAGCGGCCGTGTCATCCCCTTATGTTCTTCCAGCCACGAGACTATGGATTCCAGCATTGATATCGAAGTGCTCAGGGCGGCAAAGAAAACCAGAATAAAGAACAGGGTCCCAAAGAAGCCGCCGGCCGGCATCCGTCCAAAAGCGATTGGCAGGGTTTCAAATATGAGACCGGGACCGCTTGAGGCTTCAAGACTGTAGGTAAATACGAGCGGAAATATCGCGAGGCCGGCAAACAGGGCTACGACCGTGTCGGCAGTGGCGATCAAGGTTGCTGTAAACGGTATCGATGATTGCCTGCTCAGATAGGCGCCATAAGCGATAATACCGCCGCCGCCGACACTCAGTGAAAAGAAGGCCTGTCCGATAGCGAGCAGTACGACCTTTCCATCGATTCTGGAAAAATCAGTCGCGAACATGAAGCGTAATGCCCCACCGAAATCAGCGGTCACTGCTGCATAACCGACGAGGATAAAGAGAATCACGAACAGGGCCGGCATCATGAACTTTACTGCTTTCTCGACACCAGCGCGCACACCACGTGCAACGATGAAAATCGTAAACAGCATGAAAACACCATGCCAGAACATCATGCTGCCGGCACTGCCCTTAACGACGGCAAAGATTCGCCTTGATTCCTCAGGAGTAATTCCTGAAAACATACCGGAGGCGCTCTTCACGAGATAATCAAGCGTCCAGCCGGCCACTACGCTGAAAAAGGTGAGCGCCAGATAAGCCACAATAACGGTGAGCCAGCCCAGGTACTTCCAGTTCGGGCTTCGGCCTTCAGCCACTGCAAGCACTTGTGTGCTGTTGATCGGACTTTGCCTGCCACGGCGGCCAATCAATATCATGGCAATCATTGCCGGGATCCCGAGACTGACGATGAAAAAAAGATATAACAGGACAAAGGCGCCACCGCCATTCTCACCAACAATGAAAGGAAAGCGCCAGATATTTCCCAGCCCTACTGCACTCCCAATCGCCGCGTACACAAATCCCCATCTGGTCGCAAATTGTTCATGTTTTGCAGCGGGTTGCATTATTAGGCTCTTCCGCAGAATCTGTTGGCTAACAAGAGGATCATGCCGTGAATTTAATTTGTAAGTGCAACTCAATCAATTGGTACGAACGGCAAGCTGCGGTAGCATCCTTACCTTTCGTTCCAGCAAGAATGAGAGGTACTGATGAGACGCTACCCACAGATTCTTCTGAAGAGCCCATTATTATTGTTACCTCGTAAACAATGACATTCTAATTCGTCAACACTGAATTATTCAAAAGCACAATAAAGTTATTGTAAGTGCGGGTGGTTCATAAACCAACGAATGAACAGCCGGTACGAGCCCATGGACGATTTGCATGGATGCCTGGAGGAAGTAAGTAGTACGATTCCGTGGATGGAATCGTAACGCCTCCTTCCTTGGAGGCGTCTGTGTTGAATCAAATATTTAAGATTAATACGTCCACTTGATCGTGGCGCCAAAGGTCCGTGGCCGCGCCGCGACAAGCGATGCCGGATCCTGGAACGTGGCAATACCGTCCTGTACCGCCAGTTCATCGCCAATGTTCTTTATATAGGCGCCAACCGTGAAGTGCTGATTGATCTCCACATTGGCAATGATATTGCCGATGACATACGAATCAAGTTTTAGATTGAACAGGCTGTTGGCACGAAACTCCGTGTTACTGTCACCCCGGAAGGTGACATCGCCGATCAGCGTCAGCGGCCTGCCGAACAGGTTCGTGCGGTATTTTGCCGAACCAAACAGCTGCACATCCGGGATGTTGGGGATCTCGTCCCCATCCAGTCCGGCGATGATCAACGACGATGCGCCGGGCAGGACAGGCTGGTCCTGGGTCAACTCATGACTGATATAGTAGGTCCCGGTGAAGCTCAGTTCGAGCTCCTCCAGGGGCAGCCAGTCCAGGGCCCACTCAATCCCGTTCACCTCGGCTTTGCCGCCGTTGGTGGTGAAGGGGATATTGCCGACCGGGTCGCGCGGTTCGACCTGGATATCATTCCAGTCAATCAGGAAGCCGGTGACGTTCACCTGCAGACGGTTGTCCAGCCACCTGGACTTGATGCCGAACTCGTAGTTGTTCACCTCATCGGAGGAGAAGGTGGCGGGTATGCCGGCCGCAAAAGGCTGATTACCGTTGTTAATGCCCCCAACGCGGAACCCTTCCGAATAGAGGGCATAGAGCATGACGTCCTCCATGACGTTATAGGAGAGGCTCACCTTCGGCCGGATGGTATTGTCGTTGGTCTGGATCAGACCGATTGCATTACCGTTAAAGTTGGTGCCAATCTGCGTACCCGCCACAGGACCGGATGCCCCGCCGAAATTATGCAGCGTCTGTTGTACGGATTCCAGTTCGACTTCAAAGGCGCGCAGACCGGCGACCAGTTGCCAGCCCTTGTAGTCAAGGGTGGCTTCGCCATATACAGCCTTCTGTTTGATCTCATCGCTGCGATCGCGCGCAAAGAAAATGGTGCCACCGCCGAAGAAATCATTGGAATTAAGGGGATTGAAGGCGACACCGTTGCCGTTACCGTCCAGTGTCGGCACCTGCACCTGGAAGTCGTTCTCGTCCTTCTGATAGTAAAAGCCGGTCACAAAATTCAACGGCCCATCAAACGAGGAGGCAAACCGCGCCTCCACCATGGTCGTCTCGTACGATTGCGGCTGGATGGTGGCGCCGGGGGCAGGCACACCAAAGAAGAGCAGGACCGGGGTGCTGTCGAACCTGAAGATGATGTCGTGGTCGAAGAAGCTCGCTGACACCGTGGCGGTACCGAAATCGAACTGGTACGCGGCCGTGCCGCCGAAGAGTTCCACATCGTCGTCGCGCTGGTTGTTGGTGATGTCGGCATTGACGAAATCATCGGTGGGTGTTAATGCCGGTAGACCGGGGAGCGGCACAGGTGGCCCCGGTGGCCCTGACGCTATGGTAGCCGCCAGCAGCGCTGGGGACAGGTTCGGCCAGGCAGGGGTCCCTGCACCCGTAAAACGTGATGTGCCGCCTGTATCCAGCTTCTGCTTCAGATAGAGGCCATCCAGAGTGAAGCGGTCCGTGGGGGTCCAGCGGAGCATGAC
>JBHHYN010000115.1:0-9599 GCA_046757565.1 Gammaproteobacteria bacterium
CTCCATCAGTGAGAGACCTGTTTTTGTTTTGATCTTGGTCGGGGCGAGAGGATTTGAACCTCCGACCACCGCAACCCCATTGCGGTGCGCTACCAGGCTGCGCTACGCCCCGGAAAAAATGAAGAAAACTATTAAACAGGTCAGACTTCCGGTGTTCAAGAATACTTTGTCTCGCAACTACTTGTAACTTGTAACTATCTTCTAAGGATATCCAGGATTTCTTCGAGTTCTGTACGTAATAGCCGGATAATCTGCTGGCTTTGATTGGAATCGTCTTTGGCCTCACTGCCGGATAGACGCTGGCGCGCCCCCCCGATGGTAAACCCCTGTTCATACAGAAGGCTGCGGATCTGCCTGATAAGTATGACATCATGCCGTTGATAATAGCGGCGATTACCCCGGCGTTTCAGGGGCTTGAGCTGTGGGAACTCCTGCTCCCAGTAGCGCAGCACATGGGGTTTTACAGCACACAGATCGCTGACTTCGCCAATGGTGAAGTAGCGTTTGCCGGGTATGGTGGGTAATTCGCTGTTATTGGACGCTTCCAGCATAGGCCTCTACTCGCGCTTTAAGTTTTTGACCGGGACGAAATGTCACGACCCGACGTGCACAGATAGGAATTTCCTCACCTGTCTTCGGATTTCGCCCAGGGCGTTGATTTTTATCCCTTAAATCGAAGTTACCGAACCCGGACAACTTGACCTGACTACCGGCCTCCAACTCTGCGCGGATCTCCTCGAAAAACATTTCAACTATTTCCTTGGCTTCCCGCTTATTCAGCCCCAACTCCTCATACAACTTTTCAGCCATGTCGGCTTTTGTTAATGCTCCCATAACTATTCTCTCAACGTTGCACCAAATCGTGAATGAAGGGTATTCAAGATCTCCTCCACTGTATTATCAACCTCTCCATCTGTAAGAGTGCTCGAAGTTCTCATAAAGGTCAAGCACAAAGCAAGACTTTTTTTCTCAAGATCAATGCCTTCCCCCATATATACGTCAAACAACTCTAGGTTATCAAGCAGATCGGGGCAAGACGTTTTTATATGTTTCATTATCTCATGGACGGCGATTTCCCTGTCCACCAGAATAGCAATATCCCGCCTCACAGATGGGAATTTGGATATTTTCGTGAATTTTACCTTTTTTTTTGACGGAAATCGTGAAAGATATAGTTCGAAGACAAAGACCGGTAAAGTGATATCGAGTTCACTCAGTATGGCTGGATGTACCGCACCTATCAAGCCAATTGACTGATTATCATAAAAAATCCCGGCGGATTGACCAGGATGCAGTGCAGCATGCGTGATTTCGCGATACTCAACCTCTTCTTCTGGTCTTCCCTGGCCCAGTAACGCCTCGACATCACCCTTTATATCAAAGAAATCACATAAAATATCATCTATATCCCATTGTTTTTCATATAATTTACCATATATTATACCGGATAGTACTGGTTCCTGTCTCAATTCTGCCTCAAAATTAAAAATACGCCCGTATTCAAATAATCGAAGCCGCTGTTGTTGCCGCTTAATGTTGTATTGCAATGCCATGAGTAATCCCGGCCACAGACTTTGCCGCATCACCCCCGCATCTGATGAAATTGGATTGAGTAGCCGAATGGCGTCGCCCGTGCCATGCATACGCGCCTGCAATTTTTCATCGACGAAGCTATAGGTAATTGCCTCATGATAATTTCGATTGACAAGGATGTGCCGCATGAGATAGTGGTTTGTATCTTCCGGGGAGGGATGAATTCCAGAATGTGTATCGAGCCGTGCACTGGGTAGACGATCATAACCATAGACCCTGGCGATTTCTTCGATCAAGTCGGCCTCTATTTCTATATCGAATCGAAACGGCGGGGCACAGACCTCAAAATATCCAGATTTTTTAGTAAGTTGCATTTTGAGCCGTTGCAGGATTTCTATAATTCGGCCGTTCTCGATTTCGATTCCAAGCAAGCCATAGACCTTTTCCGGTCTCAGGTTTACCGGTGATCTCGTGGGCAGATTCCCGGCTTCGATGGCCTCTGTCACCGGTCCGGGGTTACCACCGCAATATTCAAGAATGAGCTGTGTGGCCCGCTCGACGGCAAGCCGCTGCAACGTATAATCGACCCCGCGTTCAAACCGTTGTGAGGAATCAGTATGTAATCCGTAGAGCCTGGCGCGGCCAAGGATTGCCTCAGGTGAGAAAAAGGCGCTCTCCAGAAAAATATGATGGGTATCTTGCGTCACACTCGTGTCAAGCCCACCCATAATACCCGCCATTGCAACGGCCCTGGATTCATCGGCAATAACCAGGGTCTGCACGGTCAAACTACAGGTTTGCCCATCCAACAGCGCCAGCTTTTCGCCCGGGCCGGCATATCGAACCGTGATCTCCCCTTGCAGCAGGTCGTTATCAAAGGCGTGCATTGGCTGGCCCAGCTCGAGCATGACGTAGTTCATGATATCGACGACATTATTGATGCTGCGGATCCCGGAACGCCTGAGCTTCTCTGTCAGCCATGTGGGCGGGACCTGATTGATATCGATATCCTCAATTACCCGGCCAACGTAACGGGGACAGGCATCCGCGGCATCAAGCCTTACCTTCCTCTCCTGGCCGGTTATCGCATCGATCGGTTCGATATCCGGCCGGCGTACTTCGACGCCATTCAGCGCCGCCACTTCACGGGCAATCCCGGCAATACTGAGACAATCGCCCCTGTTCGGCGTCAGGGAGAAATCAATGACATGGTCATCGAGTAATAAAAATTCCTGCAATTCAGTACCCGGCTCCGCGCCGGAATCCAGTTCCAACAGCATGTCGGCCCGGTCCGATAATTCCAGCTCCGCGGCGGAACAGAGCATGCCTTCCGATCTGACGCCATAGATTTCCGTGGATACGATTTTACGGCCATCGGGCAACACAGCGCCGGCCATGGCCAGCGCATAACAATGACCCACACACACATTTTCTGCGCCACAAACTACAGTGAGCCTGTTTCCCGCACCAACATCGAGCCGGCATACATTCAGATTGTCCGCATTCGGGTGGTGATTGATCTCTTCAAGCCGGGCAACAATCAGATGGGTAAAGTCACGGTGACAGGACTCGATACCTTCAACTTCCAGACCTGCCATGGTGAGTTGTTCGGCCAGGTCATTCGTTGTAAGCAGCGGGCTCACCCACTCCCGCAACCATTGTTCGCTGAATTTCATCGTTTAATCACGAGTGATTGGTCATTTGTTCGTGGTCAGTGGTCAAATGACAACTTTAACCAAACTGCCGGAGAAAGCGCACATCGTTCTCGAAAAATATTCGAATATCATCAATTCCATATTTCAACATGGCCAGGCGCTCTATCCCCATCCCAAACGCCAGCCCTGAATAGGTTTCACTATCGATACCGACATTCTCAAGGACATTGGGATGCACCATGCCGCAACCCAGCACCTCGAGCCAGCCGTTATTCCCCATGATATCGACTTCCGCCGATGGCTCGGTGAAAGGGAAGTAAGAGGGGCGGAAACGGATCTCGACATCGTCACTAAAGAGACTCCTGAGAAAGTCCTGAAGCAAACCTTTTAACTGGGCAAACGTTACCTGCTCATCCACCAACAGTCCTTCTACCTGATGAAACATCGGGGTGTGTGTCATATCGGAATCACACCGGTACACGCGCCCTGGAGCGATAATACGCAGTGGCGGCTGCCGCTCTTGCATCACCCTGATCTGGACCGATGAGGTATGCGTTCTTAACAGCAGATTATTTTCGAAATAAAAGGTGTCATGCATCGCCCGGGCAGGGTGATTTTCCGGAATATTGAGTGCTGCAAAATTGTGATAGTCATCCTCTATCTCCGGACCGTCGACAACCTCGAAGCCAACCTGTGCAAACAGGCTTTCGATCTCGGCAGAGGTCTGTGTGACGGGATGCAGGGCCCCCGGTTGTTGTCCCCGGGCCGGAAGTGTGACGTCGATTTTTTCTTTTCGTAAGCGTTCATCCAGCTGCTGTTGCTGCAATGCTTCTTTTTGTCTGGCGATGGCCTCCTCAAGCTGCTGTTTGGCTGCGTTGATTGCCTGACCTGCCCCGGGCCGTTCCTCCTCGGGCAAACCACCCAGTTGCTTCAGGCGCCGGGTCAACCCTCCCTTCTTTCCCAAATATTCAATCCGCACCTGATCCAGCACGGCCAGATCACTGCTGGCATGAACTGAGGCAAGGGCCCTTTTCATTATGTGTTTGAGTTCTTCCATTGCTCATCACTTTTGCTGTGGAAAGTTTTCATCTGCACGTCAATGTACCCAATACATGCGAGCGCCATGGACCTGGGTATCTTTATGCCCTGTGGGGTGTTGCGGAAGCGTCAAAATCGAAGGAACAGTGCAGCCCATTCCCCTATTAGTTCGAAAAATGATTACCCGTGCTAATACTCCGTCTCTACAACCTGATTTGCGAGGCAGGACTTGGCCTGTGCAGCAATCCGGGCAAAGGTATTTTTGTCAGTGACAGCAATATCTGCCAGGATTTTACGGTCCACATCGATGGCCGCCTTTTTCAAACCATTTATCAGGCGGCTGTACGACAGACCCTGTTCCCGGGCCGCTGCATTGATACGGATGATCCACAGTGAACGCAGCTGGCGTTTCCGCTGGCGCCGGTCACGATAGGCATACTGACCCGCCTTGGTCACCGCCTGCTTGGCGACACGAAATACATTCTTGCGCCGTCCCTGGTAGCCACTGGCCTGGGAGATCACCGTTTTGTGCCGTTTATGGGCGGTGACGCCCCGTTTTACTCTGGACATTGCCTCTACCTCTTAAATATAGGGGACCATCCGGGCAATAGCCTTCTGGTCATGATCATGGATTGCAATAATCGGACGCAACTGGCGCTTACGCTTGCTGCTTTTTTTCGTCAAAATGTGGCTACGATGCGATTGGCGGTGTTTGAATTTGCCGGAAGCGGTCTTTGAAAAGCGCTTGGCTGCACCACGATTAGTCTTTAATTTGGGCATTAAAAAAACTCCAACTAGTATGGTTTAAGGTTCATGGTTCAACGTTGAACATTAGTTTTATTTCTTCGGCGCCAACACCATGACCATTTGCCGGCCTTCCATTTTTGGAAATTGTTCGACGGCCCCGTACTCCTCCAGATCCGCCTTGATCCTGTCCAGCATCTTGCCCCCTAATTCCTGGTGTGCCATTTCCCTGCCACGAAACCGCAGGGTTACCTTGACTTTATCACCATTCGTTAAAAACCGAATGAGGTTGCGTAATTTAATTCCATAATCGCTCTTATCGGTCCCCGGCCTGAATTTTATCTCCTTGACCTGTATTTGCTTCTGTTTTTTCTTGGCCGCTTGCTTTTTCTTGTTCTGATCGAACAGATACTTGCCGTAATCCATGACCCGGCAAACCGGAGGCGTTTCGTTAGGTACAATTTCAACCAGGTCCAGTTCTGCCTCCTCTGCCCTGGTTTGTGCCTCTGCCAGAGAAATAATCCCTATTTGTTCCCCGTCAGGACCAATGACTCTTACCTCCTGGGCGGTAATTTCCTCATTTAAACGATTCGATTTTTTAGCGGCGATATTCTAATCCTCCAAAATATGACGGCCGCGGTACCCGATATCTGTATTAAGACGATCCATGAAGGCCTGTAGAGTCATTGCCCCGAGATCGTCACCAGAACGCGTACGCACGGCCACGTTGTTCTCTTCAACTTCGCGTGCCCCGATGATGAGTTGATACGGCACGCGTTGCATTGCGTGTTCACGGATTTTAAGGCCGATCGTTTCATTTCTCAAGTCGGACTCGGCCCTGAACCCCTGATTTCTCAAAGATTTTACAATCATGGAGGCAAATTCAGTCTGTTTTTCCGTGATCGAGACCACCACGGCCTGCACCGGGGCCAGCCACGCCGGCAAGGCACCCGCATAGTGTTCGATCAAGATACCGATAAAGCGCTCCAATGAGCCCAATATCGCCCGATGCAGCATGACCGGCGTCTGTTTGTCACTGGCCTCATCGATATACTGGGCGCCCAAACGGCCCGGCATGGAAAAATCCACCTGAATGGTGCCGCATTGCCAGACCCGGCCGATGCAGTCCGTCAGGGAGAAATCGATCTTCGGGCCATAAAAGGCCCCCTCACCCGGTTCCAGTGTCCACTCCAGATGCGAGGCGTTAAGCGCTACCTCCAGGGCCTTTTCCGCCTTGTCCCAAACGGCATCATCGCCGACCCGGTTTTCCGGCCGCGTAGATAATTTGATAATAAGATCAGTAAAACCGAAATCCGCATAGACCTCGAACAGCAGGCTGATGAAACCCGCCACCTCCTCCTGGATCTGCTCTTCCGTGCAGAAGATATGGGCATCGTCCTGGGTAAAATTCCTGGCCCGCATCAGCCCGTGCAGGGTACCCGATGCCTCGTTCCTGTGACACGAGCCAAACTCAGCCAGGCGCAGCGGCAAATCACGGTAACTCTTTAATCCCCGATTGAAGACCTGGATATGACAGGGACAGTTCATCGGTTTGATCGCATATTCCCGGTTTTCAGAATGGGTACCAAACATATTTTCCCGGAACTTGTCCCAATGTCCGGAACGCTCCCACAGGCTCCGGTCCACTATTTGCGGAGTGTGGATCTCCCGGTAACCGTTTTGCTGCATCATGCCACGAATATATCCCTCGATAATTCTATAGATGGTCCAGCCATGGGGATGCCAGAACACCATACCCGGGGCCTCTTCCTGAAAATGGAACAGATCCAGCCGCTTGGCCAGCTTGCGGTGATCGCGCTTCTCCGCCTCTTCCAGGCGCCGCAGATAGGCATTCAGGGATTTCTTGTCCGGCCAGGCCGTGCCGTAGATACGCTGCAACATCTCATTACTGGAATCGCCCCGCCAATAGGCCCCGGCCAGTTTGGTCAGTTTAAACGCCTTCAACTTGCCGGTGCTGGGGACATGGGGACCGCGGCACAAATCAATGAAGTCCCCCTGTTGATAGAGCGATAACTCCTCATCCTCCGGAATGGATTCGATGATCTCGGCTTTGTATGCCTCACCCAGGCCTCGAAAAAATTCAACGGCCTCATCACGTCCTTTCACCGTCCGGGTAACGGTGAAATCCTGTCTGGCCAGCTCCTTCATCCTGGACTCAATGGCCTCCAGATCTTTGGGAGTAAACCGCCGCTCGTAGGCAAAATCATAAAAAAACCCATCTTCGATAACAGGACCGATCGTTACCTGGGCCTCGGGAAACAACTCCTTGACCGCCTGGGCCATCAGATGGGCGCAGGAATGCCGGATAACCTCCAGACCCTCCGGATCACGATCGGTAATAATGCGCAGGGTCGTATCGGATCCAATAACGTGGGCAGCATCGACAAGCTGATCGCCGATGTCTCCTGCCAGGGTGGCTTTTGCCAGGCCGGGACCGATATCAGCGGCCACCTGCATCACGGAAACAGGTTGATCATAGGTATGCCGGGTTCCATCAGGCAGGGTAATGACGGGCATGTTCACTCCTCAATTCATCAGTGGTGACCCCCACAACAGGCCACATGTTCAAGGATTCAAGCAAGCACCGCGTCAAAGCAGTGCACGATTGTGGGACAATCAGAAATCCTGTATGCGTTATTCTGTAGCTGAAAAAATGTCGCGCATGGCATTTTTTCAGACATTAATTATAAAATGGTAGGCGCGATTGGACTCGAACCAACGACCCCTACCATGTCAAGGTAGTGCTCTAACCAATCTGAGCTACGCGCCTGTAAACGGTATAGGATACCTAATAGAACGGCCCCAAGACAAGGGGCGATACCCGGGAGTAACCCATTCATCCCCGCAACCCTTGAACAGGAATCGCTTACCGGCAACAGCTCACTCATAGCCAAAACTGTCCGCATTGATACTCGCATACCAATCGTAAGCATCCCCCGCCTCTCTCTCCCTGACCTTGCGCGGGGCCTGCACGGGACTCACGCCACCGGCACCTGTTACGGCAGTAATTTGACCGTCCCGGTAACGGTACATGGCCGTTACCGAGAAGGCATAACCGGGGCGCACCAGGCTGTAACAGGTATTATGGTAGACCGGTTCAGGCGGGCCTTCCCCGTTGAGCAGGGTGACCACTGCCAGACTGCAGAGTTTGGCCTGGCTGTTTGCCGATGAAGCGGATTTTGGCATGGCCCCGGCATAGCAACTGTCGCCCAGCACGTGGACATTACCGACGCGGAGCGATTCAAAAGTGTCCTGGTGCACCGGGCACCATCCGGTCTGATCCACCAGATCACTCTGCATGGCAATCAAACCGGCGCGCTGGGCGGGGATAACATTGGCAACAGCCACCTTGTATTCATCGAGTTCCGTGAACAGGGTCCGGGTTTTCGGCTCGACACGGAGTACCGTACCGCCGTCCAGAACGGAGATACGTTCTATCATGCCGGGATAAAGCGCTTCCCAGGCCTCAAGAAAAACCGCCTGTTTTGAAAATTTTTCATTGGCATCCAGGATCAGGACCTTGCAGCGTGGCTTGTGCTGCTTCAGGTAGTAGGCGATCAGGCTCGCCCGCTCATAGGGACCGGGAGGACAACGGAACGGTTTAAGCGGCACGGCAATGGCCACAACGCCGCCATTATCCATCTCCAGCAGTTGCCGGCGCAGACGTTGCGTCTGCGCCCCCGCCTGCCAGGCATGCGGCATATCACGGGCAGCCTGTTCATCGTAGCCTTGCGGCGATCCCCATTTAAAACTTATCCCTGGCGCCACAATCAGCCTGTCATAGCCAAGCCGGCGTCCATCCTGCAATTGCACGCTCTGTTTATCGGCATCGATTGATGCGGCACGGGCATGCACGACATTGACCCCGTAATTCCGTTGCAACGGCCGGTAATCATGCCGGATAAATTCGAGCGTTTCGATACCCCCAATTACCAGGTTACTGAAGGGGCAGGTCATGTAATAAGGCTTCGGCTCAATCAGGGTCACCTCAATGCCGGCATCGAGCTTACGGATATATTTGGCGCAGGTCGCACCCGCATAGCCCCCGCCGATGACGACGACTCGGGCATGGGCTTTCCTGCCGCAACCTGTCAACAGTGGCAGACCCGATACCAGTACGGCGCCGGTACCGGCAATAGAGCGGATGAATCGCCTGCGTTGTTTATCCAAGTTGACTATTCCTGTTTTGAAGTGGAGATGTATGCGGCAATCGCCCTAATGTCCTCTTTCGATAAAGCTGCAGTAATGCGGTCCATAATGGTCGGATTACCCTTACCCTGCCGGAATTCCTCCAGTTTCCGGATGATTTTGTCTGCAGTCAGTGTATTGAGATGTTTGCGGGAATGAGGTCTTTTATCATCGAGCCAGTGGCAGGTATAGCAATTAAACACAAGCGCTTCGACATGGCGATTCGGGCCGGCCGCGAAAACAAATGATGCCGTGCCCCCCGACCACAGGATCAGGCAACAATAAATTATCATAGTGACACGTCTATTATTCACTCTATTCACCCTATTCACCACAGAGACACAGAGAGCACAGAGAAAATCATTCATCATTCAAAACCGTTTTCACCACAGAGACACAGAGAGCACAGAGAAAGACATT
>JBHHYN010000116.1:0-9320 GCA_046757565.1 Gammaproteobacteria bacterium
TATGATATAAAGTTAAATTCATTGACTTGGTACGTTTTATCAGGGACTCTTTAATTGAATCCAGTCAAAACCAGCAATATGAACTCAATACTACAGATAAAATCAAACGTTTTGAAGCGCATAGTCAAGACTCAATGATAGTGCTCAGTCACAATGCCCGTGCCGGCTTGCCATGAACTTAACGACTGTATAGCAGTTGTAAGGTATCTGTTCAGAAATATAAGCAGCCATATTGGAGAGTATAAATATGCCAGTCTCTTTTCATGTTGGTATTCTACCGAACCGTCCTTTAACGGAATTTGTTGACTGGATTGCACAAGCTGATGCATCGGGATTCGGTGGTGTCTGGGTCGCCGATTCTCAATCCATATTCCGCGATGCCTTCATGGCATTGACGTTGTTCGCGGACCGGACCCGGCAAATGGAACTCGCAACCGGCGTCACGAACGTTATTACCCGGCATCCCGCCGTTCTGGCACATAGCCTGGCAACGCTTGATGAGCTTTCAGGAGGGCGGGCAATACTTGGAATCGGTGTTGGAGAAAGTGCGGTTTACAACATAGGAAAAAAACCGGCACGACTTAAACGTATGGAGGAAGTGATAGGGGTTATTCGCACGTTGATGGCAGGGGAAACCGCGCATTTTGACGGGCAGGATATTGAAGTGAGCTGGCCGCCGAGACAGGTACCGGTTGTTATGGCCTGTACCGGGCCAAAGTCCCTGCAGCTTGCAGGCAGTATCGCCGATGGCGTGCTGTTTCAGGTTGGGGCCGATCCGGCGCTGGTCCGCTACGCGAAGAAAAATATTGAAATAGGCGCTGGGCGGGCAGGTCGTGATGTTGCAGGGATCAAGCTCTATCAAAGGCTGGCCTGTGCCGTTTCGAGAGATCGTGAGCAGGTACGGGAAGAAGCACGGGGTTATGCATCCGTTGCCGCTGGCACTGTCTATTCAGCCATACCGGAGCGGGATATGCCTGAAGAATTGTGGGCAGATCTCAGATTAATGAAGGAGCAGTACGATTATCAGCAACATGGGAGCATGGAGGCAAAACAGGCAGACCTGATAACGGATCGTATTCTTGATGCCATCGCTATCGCCGGCACACCCGAGGAGGCAGTACCGCGTTTCAAACAGTTAGTGGATCTTGGTGTAGAAAATTTTGTTCTGCCCATCGCCACCAGGAAACCGGAAGTGATTATAAAAACCCTGGCGGAGGAGGTTATTCCTGAAGTTACATAACTTCGGCAGGATGTATGATGCTACGTTCAGCTACTCAATACAAAGATTGGTTTACCAGTCATGCTAAGCATACAACTTGGATTCAAAGCATTCGATATACATGAACTACTCTGCCATTTCATGGCTTCCAAAGCGGGACTGTATGAACAGGCTGGGCTTCAGGTTGAGTTAATTGATATCACCTTCATGGCGGATGCCGATCTGCCTCCGCATACCTTTCAGGTCAGCTGCGGTTCAGCATTGATCAGTGCCCTCAAGGGGATACCGCAGCGGATAATATTCGTTGCAACGGAAAAACCGATGTTCTGGATATATTCAAACCGCAAGATTAAAGATTTGCCGGATTTAAGGAACAAAAAAGTGGCGAGCTATCCTGACATCGCACCGCCTTGTCATTTAGCAAAGATCATTTTGAAACAAGCAGGGCTTGATCCCACTCATGATGTGATATTTACACCAGCCCGCGATGATGTCGCCCGGTTAGGCTTGCTGAAATGCGGTGCAGTCGATGCGGCCATGATCAGCTCCGCCATCCTGCCGCCCAAGGTCAAGCAACGTGCATTCAGCACGCTCTGTTTTTTTGGTGACAAAATCAAGCTGCCGACTACCGGGTTGGCCGTACATCGGTCACAGTTGGAACGGGAGCCAGAGTCGGCACGAACCTTAGTGAGTGTACTCAAAGAGAGCCTGAATTTGATTCATAACAATCCTGTTCTGCTGGGCAATGTCTTGCAGGATTTTTTTGATATCGGGAGTGAGATACAGAAGGTCTCCAGTGACTTGATACGGGCATGTTTCACCCGTGACGGGCAAATCACCGGGCTGACAGCCCGGGGGGCCGTCGATCTGATGGGTGATATCCTGAACGTCACACCGGCTCAAGATTGGAACCAGATCTACGGTTTTTCCCTGTCAGGGGATTAACAGAATGTTAAAAGGGGATGTATAAACATGTTATTGGATTTGAAATTCAGGCAATAACCATTGCATCCATGGGACGGACTGAAGATGGCTTTCGGAGAGAAGGACTTTTATACTCCCATCATCGTGAAGGATTGAAAATAACCAAGGGGGACTGTTATCAATGACTGACCAACTGTTGGAACGTATGGCTGTCCGGGAACTGGTGGAGAACTGGGCCCTGTGGCGCGATGCCGGGTTTTGGGATCGATTCCGCAGCGTCTGGCATGATGATGGCCGCATAATGGCGACCTGGCTGCAGGCCAGCGCCGACGAGTTTATCGCGGGCAGTAAAAAGGTGTTTGAAAGCGATGTCAGCATACTGCATGCCCTTGAGGGCACAACCGTGGATGTCGTTGGAAACCGTGCCATCGCCATGACCAAGATGACTATCTCACAGCGGGCGCCGGTTCACGACATCTTGTGTGACGTGGTTTGTAGCGGCCGCTTTTATGACTTTATAGAGAAGCGCGATGGGGAATGGGGTTTTGTATTGCGCCACCCTATTTTCGAGAAGGATCGCATCGATCCGGTTGACCCGTCAGCCCAACTTGTCCTCGATCAGGACCTCCTCAATCAGTTCCCGGTGGGCTATCGTCACCTCGCTTATTTGCAAACAGGATTGGGTTATGACGTCAAACGCGACATGCCCGGTCTGCGGGGCCCGGAAGTTGAAAAATTATACGCTGAGGGTCAGGCGTGGCTGGATGGCCAACCGCTCAAGCGCTGATTCCGACCGGCGCCAGTTACCTTCTTTTCGTCTGGATTATAAAGCTTAAAAGATTCAATGTGTACGGTCTCAAGTGACGAGACGCAGTCTGGTCTTCGCTACTCCGCGATAGGAGGCGTGCAGGTAACATGTCTGTTCTCCCATATCGACGAGGAGCCTGATTGCCCCGTCCTCCTCCCTGGAAGTGACAAGGACATGAGTGTCGACCGGCTCCGCCGTCGCTGATTTGCCCAGGTACGCCGAACCGCCCGGCAGGCTGAAAACTGTATCCTGGACGATGCTGTACGATTCCAGATCCTGCTTGACGATATTGGCGAATCGCCCCAGCTGGGTCATGTAACAGAATGCAACACCTGCGGAGAGATATTGCAGACCGCTTGGGGCCCGCTCGCGGCCACCAAACACTTCAGGGTCATCGCTGAGAAAATTAAAGACACTGCCAGGCGGTTTGATGCATTGAACCTGGATAGATTTCAACCCATCACTTTGAATGGCCAAAACAGCGCGGACCTTGACCATGCGTTTTTGCTCGGCAGCATAACCGACGGCGGTAGCCGGTTTGGCATTGCTCGTATCAACGTCCTCCAGTTTTTTGATAATACCTGTGGCAAACGCCGCGTCATCAGCCTCTGCAATCTGATTAAATAATGCGGTCGGGTCATCCGTCGCAGGGGTCGGTGATGCCCTTACCTTCCCGACCTTCAAAGGTTGACCATTCTTTATAATGTTAAACCGGCTTGGCAAAGCAGTGCGCATGACGGCATCGGCCGGCGAGGCGGCAAGTGCGTGATAAACCAGTTCATCAATCCGCTCCTTTATTGTACTGCTCTTGAGCATCACTTCGATTTCCAAAGGCAATGCGGTCCCGGTCATTGTTTTATTGACAGCCGAACCTTCCATCGTATAGCGGGCGTCCTGAATGATCCTCAGATCCTGGATATTGATGTCACGCTGTTTTGCCAGGGCAACGATTTCAGAAGCCAGGGTGGATACCATGCCTGCGGAATAATAGGCGAGGGGGAAGGGCGCCAAATCCGTACCGTTTAACCATGGTCCCTCGTCACAGACAATTCTCCATGCAGTGCCGCACAAACCATCATTGACAATAGCTTCTTTCTGCAGACCCTCCAGCGTTCGTGTCATGGTACGGATGGCTATTTTGTCCCGGCTGTTTCCATATGCGTGTGGCAATAAAGTGCCGTTATCTATTTTGAAAACCAGAGGGAATGGGCTTGATTCGATGGATGGCATGTTATCGCAATGGGTATGTTGTGAATTCTATAAGAATATTAACAATTCCTATAAATTTATGCTGATTCGGATTTGTCCGTTTTATTTATTCCCTGAGTCCGACAGATTTCTGGTGACAACTCTTTTATATATGACCATGCCCGTTTGCCGGAAGGTTGTTGGCTCAGCCAAAACAGGTCATCAGGTCTGTCCATGTCCCGCTCCAGTCCCGGCAGGTGCTCGGTTCGTGCCGGTACGCCCAGTTTTCCGGCCTCACGTTGGTATTTTATCGAACTGTCCGGACCGAACATCAAGGGGACCCTGAGCGGAGGGCTGAAGACAACCGCGTTTGTACCGCCGTCCATGACGGCCGGACACAGTGTCAATCCATCTTCATGATTCTGATTCAGGCTATGTAAATCAGCCGGCACCAGTTGCGGTACATCAGCAGGTATTATGGCTATTTTATCCACAGACATTCGGCACACAGATGAAATGGCCAGCATGGCATCGGTTGAATAGCCACTGTCCGCATCCAGCAACAGGAATTGTGCCCGATAATGTGCTGCAAGTTCTTTTACTGAAGGATCACTGCTGATAACAGTGATTCCCTCCACAGCATCGGACGAACTCAACACGTCCAGTATATCCGAGAGCATCAGATAACTCAGATGCGCACGTTGATCCCGTGTCAGTATGCTTGCCAGTCTCTGCTTGGCACGCTGCAAATGTTTGACGGGCAGGATTACCCACATACTGTTATATCCTGATCTTAATGTGAAAGATCATGGGCGAATTTTACCACGTCCTTTGCCAGATTAATCCGGTCCTGCAGTGTGCGCATGACAATGTTTGCAGTATGTACCGTTATCCCCATCGATTCAATTTCTTGTGTGAATTCTGTGTCCTGCGTATCAATCACCACGGCATCGGCAATATCTTTATAAATGCCGGCGATAGTCACGACATCAGTTTCCAGTTTTAACTCCCTCATCAGTTTTGTTGTCGGTCCTTTTAACGCCTGCCCTTGTACGATGGGAGATACTACTATCACGGGTCGTACCCCGGTCTTAAAGTCTTGTTTGATACCGGGTAAGGAAAGGATGGGATGAACACTCAGGAAGGGATTTGATGGACAAATGATTATTGCACGTAACCCGGGATCCTGAAGCCGTTTTAAAAAGCCTGGTGCCGGCATTGCCTCATCGATGCCCTCGAAGTGTATGGCTGCTACCCTGGGTTTACATCTATGTTTTACAAAATACTCCTGAAACGGAAGTATGCCGCTATCGGTTTCAACAATCGTCCTCACCGGATGATCGCTCATTGGAATGATCTCTGAACGCACTGAAAAACCTGCACATAATTCCCGTACAATATCGCTCAGGGTCGCCCCCTGTTTCAGCCTGTTGCTTCGATATAGATGCACTGCCAGGTCCCTGTCACCCAACCTGAACCAGGTGTCAAGCCCTACTTCACTGCAAGCATCCATAAAGTTCCAGGTTTCGTCACGCCGTCCCCAGCCGAGCTTTGTATTATTGATATCCGCCAGCGTGTATATTAATGTGTCGACATCAGGCGAAATGTATAAACCGAAATGCTCAAAATCATCGCCGGTATTCGCGATAACCGTCAGTTGTGTTTTTTCCAACACATGGCTCAAGCCTAACGCAAGTTTGGCACCACCGATGCCGCCGGATAAAGCAAGAAACCTGTCTGAACTACCATTCATGCCACACTATACAAATTTTCTTTCTTAATATTATTGGATTATTTTTCAAGAAGCCGTATACATTCTACCTTCTTTGTCTATAGGATGGTTTCTCCCGGTAAATAACCGATTCATCTGTATATCATCAATCATGTTAAACGCATCGCTATCGCTTTACCGCATTTCCGATATCCCGATAATTAAACCGGGCGATGCCCTGGCGGAAATCATCCATCGGGCCATGCAACGATCCGGCGAGCATTGCCGTACTGATGACATTATAGCGATCGCCCAAAAAATTGTATCCAAGGCGGAAGGCAGAATTGTTGACCTGAACGAAATAACCCCTTCCGGGAGAGCCCGTTCACTGGCCGAAGAGACCGGCAAGGACGCCAGATTAGTGGAACTTATTTTATCGGAAGCGAAAGAAGTTATCCGTTATAAGCCTGGTGTGATCATTGTTGAACATCGCTGTGGCGTCATTCTGGCTAATGCGGGCATCGATCACTCGAATGTGGGAAATGCTGCCGACAGGGAACTGGTGACGTTATTGCCACAGGATCCAAATACCTCAGCAAAACGGATCAGAGCCGGACTCCAAGCGCTTTCCGGAAAACGAACAGGCGTCATCATCACCGATAGTATCGGACGGCCCTGGCGCATGGGCACGGTTGGTGTTGCGATCGGCTCTGCCGGCATCATACCGTTACGTGATTTACGAGGAAGGAAAGACCTGTTTGGAGAAACATTGCGTGTCAGCGAGACGGCAGATATCGATGCACTTGCGTCTGCAGCCTGCATGTTGATGGGGGAAGCCGATGACGGTTCCCCGGTTATTCTGATACGCGGCCATCAGCCCGGGCAAACCGATGAAGCCGCGGATCGATTATTACGTCCCAGGGACGATGATATGTTTCGTTAATCAGAGTTTCCTGAAGTTTTAACCCGTTGCGACAGTTGGCAGATCGGCGAGGGCCGTGGCGAGGTCCTCTTGTGAATAATCCTGATCATTCAGCTTGCCGTTGAAGTAATCCGTATAGGCCTGCATATCGTAATTACCATGGCCGCTGAGATTGAAAAGAATAGACCGGCTTGTGCCTTCTTTCCTGCAGCGTAATGCTTCATCAATAGTGGCAACTATAGCGTGGTTTGCTTCCGGTGCAGGGATGATCCCTTCCGCCCTGGCAAATTGAATACCTGCTTCAAAACATCTTATTTGCGCATAGGAACGTGGTTTAATGTGGCCTGAATCAGTCAGTTGGCTAATCAACGGCGCCATACCGTGATAGCGCAGGCCGCCGGCGTGAAATCCGGGTGGTACAAAGCTGGAGCCCAGGGTATGCATCTTAACCAAAGGCGTCAGGTGTGCGACATCACCAAAATCGTATGCATATTTTCCTTTTGTCAGTGTTGGACAGTTGGCGGGTTCTACAGCAATAACCTGCAGGTCCTTGCCGCCACGGAATTTCTCGCCTAAAAAAGGGAAGGCCAGACCGGCAAAATTACTGCCTCCACCCGTACAGGCAATAATAATATCGGGGTAATCATCGGCAATTTCCAATTGCCTGATGGCTTCCTGGCCGATTACTGTCTGATGTAACAACACATGATTCAGCACACTGCCCAGGGCGTAGCGGGTATCATCACGCTGTATCGCCCGTTCCACCGCCTCGCTGATGGCAATACCCAGGCTGCCTGTACTGTCGGGATTGTCCTTTAGTATGGCGCGGCCCGATTCAGTCTGATCGCTGGGACTGGCGACGCAGGTGGCGCCAAAACTTTCCATGAAGGCCCGACGATAGGGTTTTTGTTGATAACTCACTTTCACCATAAAAACTTCGACTTCCAGTCCGAAGAATGACCCGGCCAAAGCAAGCGCCGAGCCCCATTGACCAGCGCCGGTTTCAGTCGTAATACGTTTTACCCCTTCCTGTTTGGAATAAAAGGCCTGTGCTACGGCGGTATTGGGTTTGTGACTGCCGGCAGGACTCACCCCCTCGTACTTATAATAGATCCGGGCCGGGGTATCGAGTGCTTTCTCAAGCCGCCGGGCACGATACAGTGGCGATGGGCGCCATTGTTTGAAGATGTCGCGTACCGGTGCGGGAATCTCGATATAACGTTCCGCACTTATTTCCTGTTCAATGATGGCCATGGGAAACAAGGGCGCCAGATCATCCGGACCTACAGGCTGTCCGCTCCCCGGATGTAAGACCGGCGCCGGTGGTTCAGGCAGATCGGCTACAATGTTATACCAGCTCCGCGGGATGTCCTCTTCGTTTAACAAGTATTTTACAGTGTCTGTCATCAGTGTTTTCCTGTCGCATTTATAATATTCACAAGCACGCACCAGAGAGTTTAAAGAGCGTGAAAAACCGGATTAATCAGAGCAAGATCGGGAAATCTATCATATCGGGATGAATAAATTAACCGGGTGCAGGCTGGATTATTTATCGAGCCCGGTGATCAGCAATCCTGCATGCCCAACCTTGTAGGTTTTGTTTAAATGGATTAGCACACTGGTCATGGCCTCTGCAGCAGCACTGTTGGCAAGTACCCCTGCATCCAGACCGCGGCAACCTGTCTCTTCCACCAGTTTCATCACCTCCTGTCTGACTGTATCATCATCTGCTGTCACCAGTACGTCGGAATGAATAGCTTTATCCATGTTCAGCAGATTCGCCGATATGTTATGAAACGCGGCCGCGACCCGGGCCTTCTCTCCAAGACAGGTCCGGGTTTCCAGAGCAACGGCCCCCGCTTTCGGCAACTGCACGACATCCACGCGCGGGGGCTGTATTGGCACGGTGGTATCGATAAAGATCTGTCCGGCAAGTTCGGCCTTGATGGTTTCCAGTGTTGATTGATGGGATCGGAAGGGTACCGTCAGCACTACTATCTCCGAGTCTCGCGCGGCCTCTGGATTCACGGCGCCTTTGACACTATTACGGCCAATCCGGGCATTAACCTGCGCCGCCGCCTCCTGTGCCCTGCTTTCATCCCGTGAGCCGATGATAATGGGATAACCGGCCGTGGCCCAACGCCATGCCAGGGCGATGCCCAGATTCCCTGTTCCGCCTAATACACTGATTGTCTTTTTCTTTTTATTCACTGGAAATTATTGCCATTTAATAATGAATAGATCTCACTGAGTGTTTCTGTTTCCCATACATTCAAGATTCCTCACAAGCTCCCTCACCCTTGTTTCGGGACAGGGCCCAAAATGACGGATGTGTGTCATCCCGAGGTGAACGCAGTGCACCGAGGGATCTTATACATTATTTTAAATTGCCCTGTGTAGGAATGGCTTTTGGCGAATTTTAACCTAAACTCTTCAAGTTATCGACATGTTTGAAATCACGCAACCATATAATGATGGATTCACCAGTTGTGATAATACTGTTTTAAGCCAGGTATTAAATGTCTTCAAACCTAAATAAGGACTCCGT
>JBHHYN010000117.1:0-9305 GCA_046757565.1 Gammaproteobacteria bacterium
AACCCACAGATTCTGCTGAAGAGCCAAAATTTTTATGACCAGGATGACCGGTGCTGACCTGTTTTTCCAGCACCACGAAACTGTACGCATACTCATTCTTCTCATCCGCCTGAAAATCCTGCCGATCGACTTCTTTCCAGTGGCTGCGATCCAGTGCAGGAAAGAAGGTATCCCCTTCGACACAGGCATGGACTTCGGTCAGATAAATACGGGTCGTCCGGTCAAGGGCCTGGCGATAGAAGGCGGCGCCACCCATGATCATCACCTCTTCCTGATCGGAACAATAGGTCATCACCTCATCCAGACTATGCAATACCGTACAACCTTCTGCGGTGTAGTGTGTATCCCTGGTAATCACGATATTCTCCCTGCCGGGTAACGGCCGCCCGATCGATTCATGGGTCTTTCTGCCCATGATAACCGGCTTGCCCATGGTGATTTGTTTGAAATGTTTCAGGTCGGCGGACAGATGCCATGGCAGCCCGCCATTGGCACCGATAATACCCCGTTCATCCATGGCTACAACAATAGAGACATTCATTTCCTATACGGCAATCGGAGCAACAATGGATGGGTGAGCCTGATATCCTGTTAATTCAAAGTCTTCATAACGAAAATCAAAAATCGATTTCACCTCCGGGTTGAGTTTCATCTCCGGTAACGGGTATGGGGCCCGCCGGAGTTGTTGATCTGCCTGTTCAAGGTGATTCAGGTACAAATGGGCATCACCCAGTGTATGCACAAACTCACCCGGCCTGAGACCTGTTACCTGCGCCATCATCATGGTTAACAGGGAATAGGAAGCGATATTAAAGGGCACCCCCAGGAAGATGTCGGCACTGCGTTGATACAACTGACAGGAGAGTTTGCCTTCCGCCACATAGTACTGGAAAAAGGCATGACACGGCGCCAGGGCCATCTTCTCGATTTCCCCGACATTCCAGGCGCTGACGATTAAACGCCGCGACCCTGGATCGCTTTTTATCTGGTTGATAACCTGGCTGATCTGATCGATGCTCCGCCCATCCGCCGCCCGCCAGGAGCGCCATTGTGCGCCGTAGACGGGACCGAGATTTCCGTCGTCATCCGCCCACTCATCCCAGATGCTGACAGCATGCTGCTTGAGATAGCCCGTATTCGTACTTCCCTGCAAGAACCAGAGCAGTTCATGGATGATGGACTTAAAATGCAGTTTTTTTGTCGTCACCGCAGGAAATCCCCGGTCAAGATCAAAGCGCATCTGATAACCAAACACACTCAGGGTCCCCGTTCCGGTCCTGTCCGCCTTTTCCACACCATGCTCCCGTACATGGCGCATTAATTGTAAATATTGATCCATGACACTTATTACTTATTACTTGTTACTTGTTACTGAATTGTCCCGATAGGCTAAAAACAGAAACACAATACCCAGAATAATCATGGGGAATGACAACAGCTGACCCATGGTTAGCCAATCACCGGCCAGAAACCCGATATTCCCGTCCGGCTGACGGAAAAACTCTGCCAGGCACCGAAAAATACCGTATAACAGCAAAAATAATCCTGATACGGCCATTACCGGCCGCGGTCTGGAGGAAAACCCCCAGAGTATGACAAATAACAGCAACCCTTCCAGCAAGGCCTCATAGAGCTGGGATGGGTGGCGCGGGACACCCCCTGCACGGGGATCGGGGAAGACCATAGCCCAGGGCAGATGCGCAGGCCTGCCCCACAGCTCACCGTTTATGAAATTGCCGATTCTGCCAAAGCCGAGGCCAATCGGGACGACTGGCGCCAGAAAATCTATAACCGAAAAGAACCCCTTATGGATATGCCGGCCATACAGCCAGGATGCCGTCAGCACGCCAATAAGCCCGCCATGAAAGGACATACCACCTTGCCAGATCTTAAAGATCGCCAAAGGATGTTGAAAATAATAGGGAAGATTATAAAACAGGACCGAGCCCAGGCGCCCACCTAAAATGATACCAACCGTCGCGTAGAAAACCAGGTCGGCAATCTGTTCCGCCGTCCAGTCCAGTTGCCGGCTACGCACCCGATATCTCAGCAACCACCAGGCAAACAGGATGGCGGCGACATAACTGATCCCATACCAGCGTATTTGCACCATGCCAAAGTCAATGGCTATGGGATCGATATCGGGATAGGTCAGCATGATGGCATCATTTTAGCATGAAGATTACCCTGACCAGTCCGCTCCAGGGATCTCCCGCAAGTTTGGCCGGCGATGTCCCGAGTCCCGGAGGCGATCCCGGTTAAAGAGATAGCTGTAGTGGCCGATATTGATGAACAGGAAGAAATGGAGAAAATAATGCAGAGTGCCCGAACAATCAAAAACATACGGTCAGAAATTCAAAAAATTAACAACCTCCCTCCTCTGCCGATGGTGGCGCAGCAGCTGCTGGGTGCCATTAATGATAAAGAGGCCACCATCGAAGGGATTGCCCGGATAATTAAACAGGACCCCGCCCTGACTTCCCGCATCCTGGGGCTGGCAAATTCAGCCTTTTTCGGTTTTGGCCGTAAAGTCTTTGATCTGGAACAGGCGATTATCAATGTCCTCGGTCTGGATCTGGTCAAGGGCCTGGCCCTCACCATGGTCATGGGAAAGGTCTTCGATGAGAATAAATGCCGGGATTTCGACATCACCCGCTACTGGGGCAGTGCGTTAATGACGGCCGACCTGGCAATGCGGACCGCTGTGATTATTAAGACCACCAAACAAATGAACAAAACCCATCTGTTCCTGTATGGACTGTTGCATAACCTCGGCGTCCTTATCCTGACGGACAGATATCCCGAACTGATGGGCGAGATATTCAGTATCGCAAAAAAACACCCGGACAGGCGCCTCATCTTTACTGAACAGGCAATGCTCGACATGGACCATCATCAAGCGGGGGCGTGGCTGGCCAGGAAATGGCAACTACCCGAGGAGGCCATCACGGTCATCGAACACCATCAATACCCCGATTATCAGGGTCACTACAGATATGAAACCCTCATGATCGGTTTCTGCTCCAGAACGACACGTAACTGGATATTGGGAAAAGACATACTGCTTCCGGATGAAGATAATGTCTTGTCTCAGTTGGGAGTAGATAAACAGAAAATGGAAATCATCGCAGAGAAGTCCAGGTCAAAACTTGAAGAATTTCGGGATATGGCCAGGGAAATGGCAAGATAGCCGGGATCCTGAATGATGAATATGGAAAAAGCACTCGCAGAAACTTCCGAGACCTTCAGCCAGCGTTTTCTCATGCTGATTCAGGCTGTATCGGGCATCAGAGGACTCACTGCACTGGAGATGGACGGCCTGGAGGAAAGCCAGCTACTGGATGAAATACTCAGCGTCCTCATCCAGAACCTGGATATCGACAAGTGTTCCATCTTTCTGCTGGAAGAAGAGCGGCTGCGGTGTGCAGCGGGTAAGAACTGGGATCATTACATTCAACAGGCCGTGAATAAACAACGACAGTCGCATACCTTCAGGATCGGCGAAGGCATCATGGGTATGGTGGCCCAAAACAGGAGAATTTACCATTGTAAAAATGGCAGACAGGATGGCCATTTTCTCCCCGTAATCCATTCGGACATGGACAAGAGTCCCGGCTCGCTTATCTGCGCACCCATCATGCTTGGAAAGAAAGTGCTGGGGGTACTGAACGTTTCCCACCCCGATCCGGATTTCTTCCATAGCTGGCAGGAGCATATTGTGGATATTCACGCCAATATCCTTGCACAGATGCTGCATAATCACCGACTCATGAACAATATGAGACATGAAGTCAAAAAACGGACTAAAGAACTGGAAAACGCCTTGCAGCTGTCCGAGAATCTCAAATCACAGTTTGAAGTCTTGTCTCTGGTCGATGATTTGACTCAACTGCATAATCGCCGTTATTTCTTCGAGGAAGTCCCCAGACTGCTGGGGCATGCCATGAGACATTCGGAGCCTTTCAGTATGCTGCTGCTGGATCTGGATAGTTTCAAGCAAATTAACGATACCCACGGGCATGAGTCGGGCGATCATGTATTGAAAGATGTGGGGCAGTTACTGAATAAGGAAACGAGAACAGGAGATATTGTAGCAAGGCTGGGCGGGGAAGAATTTGCCTTCGTTCTGCCCAGTACCGATACGCAGGGCGCAAGTAAATTTGCGGAAAGAATACGCAGATCTGTAGCAGAGTTAACATGGTATTATGACAAGAGCAATTTTAACATCACGATGAGCATAGGAATCACCGGCTTGAACAACAGAAAATGCGAAGCCGACATCATACTGCAGGAGATGCTCAAAGAATCCGATCAGGCACTCTATCAATGCAAGCGCCAGGGGAAAAACCAGGTAACTGTATTCTCTAAGCTTGAAAAAGAAAAACCGGGTTCCTAACAGTCTGTCGCACTCCCGGAAGCAGAAGTCCCTGTTTTTCGGGAATAACGGGATGAAACAAAGTATAGTCTGAGCAGCATTTACTTTGGATTGACCCGATGTCCGGAAAACAGCCTGCAAACGCTCTCATCAACGAAACCAGTCCTTACCTGCTGCAACATGCACATAATCCGGTGTACTGGTATCCCTGGGGAGAAGAGGCCATTCAACGCGCCAGACAGGAAGGCAAACCCATTCTGATCTCCATCGGCTACTCTGCCTGCCACTGGTGTCATGTCATGGCGCATGAGTCCTTTGAAGATAAAGAGACTGCCGAGCTGATGAACCGTTTCTTCATAAACGTCAAAGTCGACCGTGAGGAGCGGCCGGATCTTGACAAAATCTACCAGACCGCCCAACAGTTATTGACGCAACGCGCCGGCGGCTGGCCATTAACCATGTTCCTGACCCCGGAGGATCATATACCGTTTTTCGGCGGTACTTATTTTCCTCTGCATGCCCGTTACGGGATGCCCGGTTTTAAAGATATCCTGCGCCGTGTTAGGGAATTTTTTCAACAGGAACAAGAGGCGATCAGTCAACAAAACCGATCACTCATGGAGGCGTTTCAGCGCATGCAGACAGAACCCGGGGCGGGTAGGGAACCGGCGCTGAACCCCCGGCCGCTGATAGCCAGCATCCACGAATTGACACAGGCCTTCGACAAACATCACGGCGGGTTTGGCGGGGCGCCAAAATTCCCGACCCCGACCAATATCGAACGCCTGTTACACCACCACGAACTGTATGCATCCGATGAACAAATCTTGCCCATGGCCCTGCTTTCCTTAAAGCATATGGCATTGGGGGGTATCTATGACCAGCTGGGAGGAGGATTCTGCCGCTATTCCGTTGATCAGCAATGGCTGATCCCCCATTTCGAGAAAATGTTGTATGACAATGGTTCGCTATTGTCACTGTATGCCGGCGCATGGCAGATCAGTGCGGAGCCGCTGTTTAAAAAAGTCGCCGTGGAGACGGCTGACTGGTTGACACGGGAAATGCAGTCACCTGAAGGCGGCTATTATTCCTCCCTCGATGCGGATTCCGAAGGGGAAGAGGGCCGCTTTTATCTATGGACACCCGAACAGGTAAAGGCCCTGTTGACCGCGGATGAATACGACCTGTTCAGCGTCCATACAGGCCTCGACCTCCCTGCCAACTTCGAGGGCAAATGGCACCTCCATATCAGCCGGCCCATTGATACCCTCGCCGCTTCATTCTCCATGGACGTGGATGCTGCTACAGAAATCATAAACAGGATCCGCCGTAAGCTGTACGATGCCCGGGAACAGCGTATAAGGCCGGGCCGCGATGAAAAGATCCTGACCTCCTGGAACGCATTAACGATTAAAGGGATGGCTGTCGCGGCCAACCGATTTGGCCGCAGGGATTACCTCGCCTCTGCTGAAAAAGCGCTCACATTCATTCACGATACTATGTGGCGGGACAAGCGCCTACTGGCCACTTGCAAAGATGGGAAGGCGCACCTCAACGCCTACCTGGATGATTACGCCTTTCTGATCGATGCCTTGCTCAGCCTGTTGGCGGCCAGTTGGTCCGGCAAGTGGCTGCAGTTCGCCACGCAACTCGCAGAGCAACTGCTGGATAATTATTATGACAAAGAGAATGGTGGGTTCTTTTTTACCTCCCATGATCACGAACGGCTGCTACAGAGAAGAAAGGATTTCATGGACGATGCCCTGCCGTCCGGAAACGGGGTGGCTGCGGCCGCGCTGGCAAGACTCGGTCATCTGATCAATGAACCGCGCTTTACCGAAGCAAGCGAACGCACCTTGAAGGCCGCATGGAGTGCTGTAGAACGGATGCCGTCTGCCTGTAATGCACTCCTGTTTGCGCTGGAGGACTACTGCTTTCCGCCCCGGCAAATCATCCTGACAGGGCGGCAAGAGGTCGTTGATGAATGGAAAAAACAGTGCACCGATGCCAGCGGTATCAGGAGCCAGGTTTTTGCCATTGCGAGGGATGCCTTACCCGGCCTGCCCGCACAACGCCAGCCCGGCGGTGATGCAACCGCCTATATTTGTGAAGGGTTTAGCTGCCTGGAACCGATCACGGATGCAGGGGATCTGCTTAATCACTTGAAAAAACCGAAACCGGAATGACATAATAGCCTACCATAACTGCTCTGGAATTTTTTTACGGTCAGGAATCTGGAAGGGATTTTTACCTGATCGCCTGCGGGATATTTCGATAAATTCCCCCGGCCGGCGTCCAAATTGATCCATCGAACAACCATTACGTAATGGATAGGGTAGAGACACAACTCAGCATTTCCAGAGGACAACAATAAATACCGAATAACAAAGTTCGGAACTTGTGAACCTGCCAGGGATTGTGCAGAGATTTCTCTTAATAATATTTAAATATTTCATATCTTGAGGGTTACGTCATGACAACAACTCATAAAGAACTGCAACAGTGGATCGAGGAGAAGGCAACACTTTGTAAGCCCGATAATATCGTCTGGTGTAATGGCTCTAAAGAAGAGTATGACGCGATGTGGGCGATCATGCTCAAAACCGGCGCCGCAACACGCCTGGACGATAAAAAGCGTCCGAACTGCTATCATGTCTGCTCCGTACCGGAAGACGTGGCCCGGGTGGAAGACCGCACCTTCATCTGCTCCGAAAAAGAGCTGGATGCAGGCCCCACCAATAACTGGCGCGATCCGGCGGAGATGCGAGAAATCCTGAACGGATTGTATTCAGGCTGCATGCAGGGACGCACCATGTATGTCATTCCCTTCAGCATGGGCCCGATTGGTTCTCCCATCGCGCATATCGGGGTACAGTTGACCGATTCGCCCTACGTTGTCGCCAATATGCATATCATGACCCGCGTTGGCCAGAAGGTGCTGGATGCATTAGGCGATAATGGCCGTTTCGTCCCCTGCCTGCACTCCGTAGGCGCGCCCTTGCAGGAAGGCCAACAAGATGTGGCATGGCCCTGCGATACAGAGAATCGATATATCGTCCAATTCCCTGAAACACGGGAAATCTGCTCTTACGGCTCCGGCTATGGCGGCAACGCCCTGCTTGGCAAAAAATGTTTTGCCCTGCGTATCGCTTCCGTGCTGGCCCGCGATGAGGGCTGGCTGGCCGAGCACATGCTGATCCTGAAACTCACCAATCCTCAAGGGACGGTAAAATATGTGACGGGCGCCTTTCCCAGTGCCTGCGGCAAGACCAATCTCTCCATGCTGATCCCCACCATCCCCGGTTGGAAGGTGGAAACCATCGGCGATGACATCTGCTGGATGAAGTTCGGCGAGGACGGCCAACTATACGCCATCAACCCGGAAGCAGGCTTTTTTGGCGTGGCGCCCGGCACCAACATGCAGTCCAATGCCAACGCCATACATTCAATGAGAGAAAATACAATCTTCACTAATGTAGCCAAGACCGATGATGGCGATGTCTGGTGGGAAGGCATGACCGAAGAACAACCTGCTCACCTCACCGACTGGCTGGGAAATGACTGGACAGCGGAATCCGGCACACCGGCAGCGCACCCCAATGCACGCTTCACTGCACCCGCCAGCCAATGCCCGGTCATCGCCCCGGAATGGGAAGATCCAAAAGGCGTCCCCATCAGCGCTATCCTCTTTGGTGGCCGCCGTGCCAGCGTTGTACCCCTGGTCACCGAGGCCCGTGACTGGGCCCACGGGACCTTTCTTGGCACCATCATCGCCAGCGAAATGACTGCCGCGGCCTTCGGCGCCATCGGCAAACTGCGCCGTGATCCCATGGCCATGCTGCCCTTCTGTGGCTACAACATGGCGGACTACTGGAGCCACTGGCTGAATATCGGTAATAAACAGGGAGCCAGGCTCCCCAAGATCTTCTACGTCAACTGGTTCCGTAAAAACGGTAACGGGAAGTTCATGTGGCCCGGTTTTGGCGAGAACAGCCGCGTATTGAAATGGGTCTTCGAACGTTGCGAAGGCACGGCCAACGCCGTTGAAACACCCATCGGCAATCTGCCCACCATGGATGCCCTGGACTTTTCAGGCATGGGTCTGAATGAAACCGACCAGGCAGAACTGTTACGTGTCGAGATAGATGGCTGGCTGCGGGAGATCCCGCTGATCAATGAATTCTACGATCAGTTTGGCGACAGACTTCCCGCTGCCTTGCGTGATCAGGTTAACCTGTTACAACAACGTCTTCAGGCAGCCAAACGGGCAGCAGCATAGGGTTTTGTCCGTTGTCCGTTGTCAGTAGTCAGTTGTGCTTTGTTAATTCGTCATATCTCCACAGCAAGCCGCAGACAATGATAAAATAACGCATTTGGCGGCAGGTGACCTCTGAGAATAACCATCATTTGTCGCCGACCCCTTTCCCTGATTGAAATAGAAGAGGAAAAAGACCACCTGCATTGAGCAGTGAGATAACGTAAACTTAACAACTACCAGTAATATTAAACGTGGTTTAATAATGAGCACACCCGCCCAAACAATTAAACAGGCAGCACATCAATTAATTGATCAATTACCGGATGAAGCCAATTGGAAAGACCTGATATATGAATTATCGGTAATGCAGGATATCGAAGAAGGTTTAGAGGATAGTGATGCCGGACGCGTGGTCGATAATAAGTCTGTACGTGAGGAATTTGGTTTGCCTGAATGAAGGTAAACTGGACCGGAAAGGGCGGCAACGTTTGCAACAGCTTTATGATTACATTGCCGAAGATCAACCTGCCAATGCATTACATTTTATAGACCAATTAACCCGACGTGTTGACGTTCTTGCTGCACATCCACGCAGCGGGAAAGTCGTATCAAAATATCAACGAGACGATATCCGGGAAATATATGAAGGTCGATATCGAATCATTTATAGAA
>JBHHYN010000118.1:0-9135 GCA_046757565.1 Gammaproteobacteria bacterium
GAACAAGAGCGGCGGGTTGCAGGGACGTACTTATGCCGCGGGTTCAAGGACGATGTACAGGGAAGTACAAGTGCCGTGAATGCAGGATGCATAAGAACGGCCGAACAAGAGCGGCGGGTTGCAGGGATGCAATTATGTCGCGGAAGCATGGATGCTAAGAGCGATGAGTCATTATTTGTATTGGTCGACACTTCATCTGACCAACGTGTCAAATTTGATCTCGTCTGAATGGCTCCTTTCCACAACTACAGACTGTCAGCGCTTACAGTTTATTTCTCTGTGGCAGGCAGGAATATGCCATGAGCAGAGGGCCGATTTCTTAGAAAAACGTGGTCTGTTACTGTCCCACAATCCCGGTTACCGTCCCGGTTATTTTCAATTTGATTCCGTTAGGTTATTAAGTTATCAGTGTCACCTACTTCTCCTAAAAGCGTCTCTTTTTCCTCCCTGCTCATCTGCTTGATTACTAATTCCCGGAGGGTTGCTTCTGAACGGCTCCGGCAGGTTTCCCCATAGACCAGGCTCACCGGACGCCGGCTGCGGGTGTAGGCTGCGCCCCGTCGATTATCAGCATTATGCTCCTCGATCCGCCTGGCAATGTCTCTGGTGATTCCTGTATAGAGAGTGTTGTCAGAACATCTCACCATATAGACGTACCAGTCAGTCATGATTATCTTTGATAAATTTACCGAACAAGCGAAATTCCTCATCCCGCCTGCTTCCTTGCCGCCAAACCAGTCCTATTTCACGATAGCTCTGAACCTTCATAGGACTGGTGATGACCCTGGTCCCCTTTAACAGATAGGATCCCCTCGCCATTTCCGGAAGATAGGTCACACCCAGATCGGCATCGACCATCTGTACAAGCGTTAACAGACTGCTTGCCGAGATATGGCTTATCTTGTTTACATTCCGGATCCTGCAGGCACTGAGGGCATGATCGCGCAGACAGTGCCCATCCTCCAGGAGCAGGACACTCTCCGGAGGAAGCTGAGCAGTCGAATAATGTCCGGGTTCAAACAGCCCGGTATCCTTTCTGTAGGCAAGGTAAAAAGGATCCTTAAAAAGGGGCATACTTTTTACGTTGCGTAATGCGTAAGGCAAAGCAATCAGTAGCAGATCCAATTCGCCCTCCATCAGGCGCCGATAGAGACGTTGTGTCAAATCCTCCTGTAGATAAAGTTTTAGAGCAGGGTGGCTCCTGCGCAGTTTTGGCAATAATCCCGGCAATATAAACGGCGCGACCGTAGGGATAACGCCGAGTTTAAGCTGACCGCATAGTGATTCCCGGTTTTCCCTGGCCAGTGCGGCCAGGCTCTCCAGATCGCTTATAACCAGCCGTGCCTGTTGAGCGATGTCGTGACCGATACTGGTGATGGTAACGCTCTTCCTGGTGCGATCGACCAGTTGCACGTTCAAAACAGACTCCAACTCGCGTATGGCAATACTGAAGGCCGGTTGTGAAACGAAACAGGCCTCGGCCGCTTTGCCAAAATGCCGGTGGCGTGCCAGCGCTGCGAAATAACGCAGTTGCTTTGTGGATGGAAGCTTGTTCACAAATTCCGTAATCCCCGTTAATTGACAGAAATATATATCATTTAATATATATATCACAATAATAATTATAATTCATTATTCTTATATAAATATTGTTCGTATACTGTGTCAAATTATCCCCTATGAGGAGTGAAATCATGAATATTAATATTGGAATTTCAGAGCAGGATCGCCACACCATCGCCACGGGATTGTCCAGGGTGCTGGCTGACAGTTATACCCTGTATCTCAAGACTCACAACTATCACTGGAATGTGACCGGACCGCTGTTCAACACCCTGCATTTAATGTTCGAGGGGCAGTATACCGAACTCGCTATTGCTGTCGATGCAATCGCAGAACGGATCCGGGCCCTGGGCGTCGCAGCGCCCGGATCCTACCGGGCCTTTTCCGAACTGACGGAAATTGAGGAAGAGATATCAGTCCCTAAAGCAGAAGAGATGATCCGGCAACTGGTCATCGGTCAGGAAACGGTCGTCCGCTCTGCACGGGTGGTATTACCGGTTGCCGGTGCGGTCAATGATGAACCAACTATCGATCTGTTAACACAACGTATGCAGATCCATGAGAAAAACGCCTGGATGCTGCGCAGTATGCTTGAAGACATCGATGAACCACCACAGAGGAGATAATTATGAACACAAATAGAGAAGGCCAACATATACCCGAGGTGGCTTTCCGGACCCGGCAGGATCACGAATGGGTGGAAGTCAGCAGTTCGGAACTGTTTTCCGGGAAAACCGTAATTCTGTTTTCACTGCCGGGTGCCTTTACACCTACCTGTTCGTCCTCGCATGTGCCACGATTTAACCAGCTGGCAGGCGAGTTTAAGAAACATGGTGTGGATGAAATCCTGTGCCTGTCTGTCAATGACGCATTCGTAATGAATGAGTGGAAAAGGGACCAGAAAGCCGACAATATCTCCTTCATCCCTGACGGTAATGGTGAATTTACCCATGCAATGGGATTGCTGATTGATAAAAGCGATCTCGGCTTTGGAAAGCGCTCATGGCGCTATTCCATGCTGGTCAAGGACAGCATAATCGAAAAGATGTTCATAGAGCCGGAGCAACCCGGGGATCCCTATGGAGTCTCCGATGCAGATACCATGCTGGCATACATAGCGCCTGATGAAGCCAGGCCGCTTGACGTGAGCATCCTGACCCGGGAAGGCTGTCCATACTGTGCAAGGGCAAAGGGTATTCTGAACGATGCGGGGATAGAGTTTGAAGAATTAATTCTCAACAAGCATTATACCGATCGCAGCTTGCGTGCGCTCACCGGGTTTACTCTCTTTCCACAGATCTTCATTAATGGCGAACATATCGGCGGCACGGAACAACTGGAAAATTGGTACAATAAAAGAGAAGCAGCATAAATAACACACCTTCCCGGCCGGGATTTACAGGAGCCGCCAATGCCAAGAACGAAACTGACATTTCCAAACAGGCAGGGCCAGCAACTCGCTGGCCTGCTGGAATCACCAGACGGTGAAGCTCGGGTTTATGCCCTGTTTGCCCACTGCTTTACATGCTCCAAGGACATTGCCGCCGCATCACGGATCACACGGGCATTAACCAGGCGTGGCATTGCCGTTTTAAGATTTGACTTTACCGGCCTCGGTAACAGTGATGGCGATTTTTCCAATACGAACTTTTCTTCAAATCTGCAGGATCTAATTGCCGCATCCGAATATCTTCAACAACACTATATCGGCCCCGGCATGCTTATCGGACACAGCCTCGGCGGTGCGGCGGTATTGGCGGCGGCCCATGAAATTGAATCAGTAAAAGCAGTAGTAACCATAGGCGCCCCTGCAACGGCCGATCATATCGGGCATATGTTCGTGAAGGAAAGGGACAGGATCCTCAGCGAGGAACAGGCCAATGTCGATCTCGGCGGTCGTCGGTTCACCATAAAGAAACAGTTTCTGAAAGATATCGACAACTATAACTCGGTTGAACACATCGCGAAATTAAACAGGGCGTTGCTTGTTTTTCATTCACCTGTCGATCGCATCGTTTCGGTGGAAGAAGCCGCAAGGATCTACCAGGCGGCAAAACACCCAAAGAGCTTCGTGTCACTCGATAAAGCCGATCACTTGCTGTCCAGACGGGAAGATTCCGAGTATGTTGCGGCGGTAATGGCCAGTTGGGCCGGCCGCTATCTTGACCTGCACGAGGTAGAGGAAGAGCGTTCATCCGGGACGGCGCCATCGATTGCAAGCGGCCACGTACTGGTAGACGAACAGGACAGGAAGTTTACCCGCAGCATCTATACTGGGAATCACCAGCTGATCGCTGATGAACCCATGTCATCCGGTGGCGCCGACCTGGGGCCCAATCCCTATGAGTACCTGTTAACAGCATTAGGCGCCTGTACGTCAATGACGGTGCGCATGTATGCAAACCGTAAACAAATCAACCTGGAGAATATCAAGGTCCGCCTGGATCATAGCCGTATTCATGCTGATGACTGTGAGGAGTGTGAATCAAAACAGGGATTTGTCGACAAAATCAGTAAAGTGATTAGCCTGGAAGGGGACATGACAGATGAGCAACGGCAGCGGCTAATGGAAATAGCAGACAGTTGTCCCGTGCATAAAACCCTGCATAACGAGATATTGATCACTTCCCGACAGGAGTAGAATAGAAGCACCTTCAGAAAAAGGCTGATAATGAAACCCATCAACGACTAGGAAACCGGCCGAGTGCGTCCAAGTCAATCAATATCATCGAATACCTGGTCCGGTGACTGGAGAGTTTTAAAGGGCCTGCTTCCCTATTTTCTTGAATTTCGTGAACGGGTCATCCTGGCCATAATTTGCCTCGTCCTGGCAAAACTGGCAAGCGTGGCAGTACCCTTTGCAATGAAGTATATCGTCGATGCGCTGGATACAGCGCAATCCAAAGTCATCGCGCTCCCCCTGCTCTTCCTCCTGCTCTATGGCCTGTTGCGCTTTGGCACCATTATTCTGGGAGAAATCAGGGATGCCATCTTTGGCCGTGTCACGGAACGCGCCATGCGACGTATCGGCTTACGGGTGTTTAAACATCTGCTCTCTCTTGACGTGGATTATCATCTCTCCCGGCGGACCGGCGCCCTTGCCCGGGATATCGAGCGAGGGACGACCGGGATAGGTTTCATGATGCGTTTCATGCTGTTCAATATCCTGCCGACACTTTTTGAAATTACCCTTGTCGCCTGCATACTGTTTTTCAATTACGGCCTCTCCTTTGCGCTGATCATTGTCGTCTCCGTGACACTATATATCGCATTTTCCGTCATCGTTACCGAATGGCGCACCGATTTCGTACGCAAGATGAATGAGATGGATAATCAATCCAACAGCCGTGCGGTAGACAGCCTGTTGAATTTTGAAACAGTAAAGTATTTTTCCAATGAGGAGTATGAAGCCGTAAATTACGATAAATCCCTCGAAGGCTGGGAAAGGGCGCGTATGCGAAATCGACTCTCATTGACTGCCTTGAATTCCGGCCAGGCATTCGTTGTGGCAATCTCGATCACTTTAATGATGATTCTGGCGGCAAGATATGTCGTTGCCGGGGCAATGACCCTGGGGGACCTGGTCCTGGTAAACGCCTATATGATGCAACTGTTTATTCCTCTCAATTTTCTGGGTTTTGTCTACCGTGAAATTAAACGGGCGCTTGCCGATGTGGAACACATGTTTTCCCTTCTGGACAGACATCCCGTGGTTATTGACAGGGATAATGTGCCGGATCTGTGCATCAATGGCGCGCGATTGGAATTTGAGCGGGTCAATTTTTCCTACAATGAAAACAGAAAAATTCTTGAAGACATCAGTTTTCAAATACCAGCAGGCAAGAAGCTTGCCGTGGTCGGACCCAGTGGTGCCGGGAAATCCACCATTGCACGCCTGCTATTCCGATTCTACGATGTCGATAGTGGTTCTATCAGGATTGACGGACAGGATATACGCGACATTACCCAGGAGAGTCTGCGCCGCGCCATAGGCGTTGTTCCACAAGATACGGTGCTGTTTAATAATTCAATCTATTACAACATCGCCTATGGTGATCCCGAAGCCACACAAGAAGCTATCATTGCGGCAGCAAAAATGGCGCATCTTGACGGCTTTATAAAACAACTGCCGGATGGATTCGATACCCTGGTAGGAGAGAGGGGGCTGAAAGTCTCCGGTGGAGAGAAGCAGAGAATTGCCATTGCCCGCATGCTGCTTAAAAATCCGTCTATCATGGTATTCGATGAAGCGACTTCCTCACTGGATTCAACCGCCGAACAGGCGATACTGGAGGCATTAAGAGAAGCCGCATCGAATAAAACCACACTCGTGATCGCACACCGGTTATCAACCATTATCGACGCCGATGAAATTATTGTCATCCGGCACGGGCGTGTTGTTGAGCAAGGGACGCATGACGAATTGCTCGAAAAAGGAGGCGTGTACGCCAGACTCTGGGATCTGCAACAACATAAGGCTGGTGAATCAGCCACGGTCCTTGCTGCCGTCAACTGAGAATTCTCAACCTGGACATCACCTTCGATTTACAGGAGAACACACGGATTTCTATCTGATGGGAACAAGATTACTTGTCATAACCTTGTTGGCCTTCGTATTCGCGGCACAGGCTTACAGCGCATTGCTCACCAATGCCTGGGATGTAAAGGAATTGGCAAAGAGCAACGATAATCAGGTTGAATTACGCGACAGGCGCGGGACGCTTGTCAAGAGAGTCGATACACAACAAATACGCTACCTCTACACGGTTAAAACCAGCATGGAACGGGTCGCGGAAATCCAGACTAAACTTGTCATAGTTGATGGCAAGCAACCCAATGCCTTTGCAGCGAAAGGGAATGGTGGCGAGAATATCGTTGCAATCAATGTTGCCATGCTCGATGTCCTGGGGATGGACATACATGCCGCCGCCGCATTGATAGGCCATGAACTGGCCCACCTGCGCCTGAAGCATGGTGAACATAGAAAGGTGCAGGCATCTTCAACAGAATTCATGAAGATTCTGGGAGGGGCCGCCCTGACAGGAATGGGTATTCCCGCCGGCCAGCTCATTTCCAACCTGACATTCACAGCAATTAATACAAAATACAGCCGCGATGATGAGCGTGAAGCCGATTATCTTGGGGCGATCTGGGCCGTTGAAGCCGGATATGAAGTTGACGGAGCCGTACGGTTGCAAGAAGAAGTCTACAGGCAGTCCCGGTCCAGCCCTGTACCGTTCCTGAGCAGCCACCCGTCAGGACCGGAGCGAATCGCAACATTGAAGTCCCTGGCACGCCGCCTGTCCAGATAAGGGACCGGATTGTTTTTAGAATGAGACGGCCTTGCAATCGGGCCGCGAGGTTTGTTCGTGAAAATCATTCATCCCGCCCAACCTGCAATGGCTGACCAGCATCTCCTCCTTGATACCGCGAGCCTCGGCACAAGGCTTGCAAACAACGATTTCCGCGTTTGGATTCGAAAAAACTTCCTGGAACTGTTGCGGTGGTCCGAACGGAACCATCTTTTGATGGGCACCATCGACTGCAATGGTTACCGCGTCATGAAACAACATGATCATGACGCTGTCGCCGGCCTGCAGGGCCGACGCAGCAAAAAGGAAAGGTAGGGAGGCCCTGGTGGTATCGGTGGGCCCCCATGTTGCAGAAATAGCGTAGTGCATAATTATTCCCCCTGTTAACAGGCCTGTAGCAAAAAATCTGCCATCCATTCACTCCTTCGGTTAATCCCAACCATACCTGGCATGCCAGGCGATCCTTTTTCTCAATCTTGAACCCAAATAACTCAGCTCGGTACGATGGGTGGCATCCAACGGGACGATTGTGCATTCATCCAATGTTGCACAACATTCATCATCCCAAAAACAATCAGTCAGGTTGTTCTTACCGGTTAGTTCAAAGATGATCCGGCTTGCATGATCATAGACTTCAAACGCCAGATCTCTATGTTCAAAATAGGCACGTCTTGTTGTTAAATAGGCATTTTCTGTATGCCAGAAATACAATCGTTTCAGAATGGGCAGCCAACGGGGATCGTTGTCTTCATAGTTACGCCGGTATATCCAATACATATGGGAGAGAACCTCGTTGATTTTTCCCGTGTTTTCGAGCGCAATATAATTTTTAAGGAGCAGTTCAAGTATATCGATATGTTTCAGCGAATTCAGACCGGTGTTCAAACGGCTGATCAAAAATGCATCATTGAGGGCTTTAACGGCTTCTTTATGCTTTCCGCTTAATTGATAGGCCAGACCGAGTCCCAACAGCTGCTCACCGACTCTCGGATCGTATGGACTGTACTTTATTTCGAGGTTCCGGATGCTGAACCGGTAATCGGCAATCGAACGGGAAGGTTCAGTATTAACACTTTCCGGTTGTTCCGGTCTTGCCGGATATTCATCTGCTGACACACAAAATACGGCAGGCAGAAAAAAGATAAACATCGCACATACCATGCCGGGGGTCGGTATTGTTATCACACCCCCGCTCGCACGGCGATTCAACTCCACATGAGAGTTATCCCGGATCCCTGACTTTTCAAAATCCATCTTCTGAAGGCCGCTCCTCAATAATCAGACACATGGAACCGTCCTGCTCATCTTTTCCAGAACCTGTAACTATACCTGTAACAGGTGATTTTACCATACCCCTGCGGGTTACACGGGGTGACTCCATGGAATTCTATTTCCGTGAGGGATGAAAAAAGATGCCTGGTAACGATGAACCAATGCTGCTCCCTCTATTTTTCAGGCGGTTACTTATGAATATCGTTGTTCGCTCCGGGAGACCGGGGTCAGGAGTGTGATCGAATACACAATACCGGAATATTTGCATGCCGTAGCACACTCTCCGCAACGCTGCCCATCAGCAGGTGACTCAAGCCGGTTCGGCCATGTGTACCAATGACAATCAAGTCGGAGTGGATTGTTTCCGCCATTTCATTGATTTTTCTGGCGGGTTCGCCATAGCTGATGTGTTCACCGATATCCACACTATTATTGGCGTGTTCCTTTACAAAGCGTGCAAGTTTTTCCCTGGATGCATCCAGTTCATGCTCGATCAACTCTTCATTATATTCCGCTGAACTCTCTGCAGGCAGGTCAATCGCCGTAATCGGCACGGAATGAACCACATCGATCCGGACCCCGAGTTGCTCCGCCAGATCAAGAGCAAGCTGTAACGCCCTGGCTGAGACGGGTGAAAAATCAACAGCAACAAGAATACGTTTAAATTCGCTCATATCACGGTACCCGAAAATTTATCAAGTTAATCCGGATTATTCACCCTCGAAATCCGGCATTTGTTGATCCGGATCAACCAGGAATAAAAAAAGGTGTAAACACCACCATATCCGGGATTCATTGTATCAGAATAAATTCACAACAGTGTCTCTACGCACATTTTTTTTGGGTCTTCAGCAGAATCTGTGGGTTGATATATAAACAGTAGCCCGTCATTCCCGTGAAAACGGGAATCCACGACTGTATGGACGCAGAAGGTAGAGCGACGCACGACTGCATGGATGCAGGACGACTCCATGGAAGGAGGAGGTAG
>JBHHYN010000119.1:0-9079 GCA_046757565.1 Gammaproteobacteria bacterium
TTTTTTCACTGTCTTCCTTTTGGAGGCAGGTGCTTTTTTCACTGTCTTCCTTTTGGAGGCAGGCGTTTTTTTCACTGTCTTCTTTCTGGAGGCAGGTGCTTTTTTTGCGGTAATTTTCTTCCCGGCCGCAGCTTTCATTACGGTTTTCTTTTTCATAGTTATTTTTTTCTTCGCCTTCGTTTTCTTGGGAGGCATTTTACCGCTCCAAACCTGAATGAAACATGCATCTATACCAAAAAGAGAGGGATGTGGCAATTAGGATTTTCATGATTTTGCTATCTATGGTCCTCTTATTTTGTCCAGCCATAATTTGCTGGCTCCAGTGACCGCCACCGGCATGGCAATAAAATTAAGTACCGGGATCATGGTCAAAAGCATGGCACCGATACCGAATCCGAGCGTGAGCCTGCGTTTCGCCGCCAGTGTTTGCCGTATTTGCGGAAATAACATGCCATGGTTCCCCATGGGGAAGTCCAGGTATTCCAGAGCCATCATCCAGGCGCCAAACAGGAACCAGATGACCGGTCCCAGCACGGGTCCCAGCACGGGAACGACAAGCAGGAGGAGCAGTGGCAGCGCCCGCACGATAAAATAGAGAAGTTTCCTCGCTTCTGCTTTCAGGATGGCCAGCATTTCGGCCGGCAGGGCAGTCAAGTTCCCGGAATTGCTGTTTTTTTCACCAGTAAGACTGAATTCCACCGCTGCCGCCAGAAAACTGTTAAATGGCGCCGCAATGAGATTGGCGAGGATGGCGAAACAGAAGAATACAACAATCAACGATATGATCATGAACAGCGGCCATAACAGCCAGCTGATCCACTCCGTCCAGGACGATAGTGAAGAGAGCCATGCTATCAGATCACTGATCTGACTGGTGCCGTAGATAATGATCCCGGCAAATAACAGGGTATTAACCAGCAGGGGAGTGATAACAAACAGCCGTATGCGGGGTTTAACGATGAGTTTGAATCCAGCTAGAATATACCCGAAACCGGTAATGACGTCGTTCATCTGCTGGATATCCGGAAGCCGGGACGATTAGGGCAGGGCAACGGGGGCAGGCGCCTCCCAACCGCTGCTTCGATGCTCCACCACGACGCTGGTGTAGATACCACCGCGCACGTTGAATTTTGCCGTTATGCGCATGAAACGCGGGGTAATGGCGTGCACGAGGTCGTTCAGGATCTGGTTGGTGACGGCCTCGTGAAAGGCGCCTTGGTCACGGTAAGACCAGATATAGAGTTTCAGTGATTTCAGCTCAACACAAAGTTGATCCGGAACGTACTCGATTTCCAGGGTAGCAAAGTCCGGCTGGCCCGTTTTGGGGCAGAGACAACTGAACTCGGGCACGCTCATATGGATGGTATAATCCCGCTCGGTGGATGGATTTGGGAAGCTTTCCAATGAGTTGGATGGCTGTGTTGGCATAAGTCTCCAGTGAAAGAATTTATCTCTGGGAAAGATAACATAAAATGAAAAAAAAATGCCTCTCTCAGTTAATACTCCGCATTAATTAGTATCATATAATATATATATAACATTTAGTTACGTATGATTATTAATGTTAAATATTATAAAAGTACATGCTTGTGTGTCCCTATGGTTCGAGGTATTGTAGGGCTCCATGCTCCTGACCAAGATCAAGCTTGCCGGCTTTAAATCCTTTGTTGATCCCACTACCCTGATTGTCCCCTCCAACCTGGTCGGCATCGTCGGCCCCAATGGCTGTGGCAAAACAAATATTATCGATGCCGTGACCTGGGTAATGGGAGAAAGTTCCGCCAAATATCTGCGCGGTGAAGCCCTGACCGACGTGATTTTCAAAGGATCTGCTTCCCGCCAGCCTGTCGGCCAGGCCATGGTGGAGTTGATCTTCGATAATTCAGAAGGGAAGCTTGGCGGTCAATACGCCAGCTATAACGAAATTTCCATTAAACGCCAGATTAACCGCGAGGGGATTTCGACCTATTTTCTCAATGGGAGCCGCTGCCGGAGGCGTGACATCCAGGCGATATTTCTGGGTACCGGGCTGGGTCCCCGCAGTTATGCCATTATTGAGCAGGGTGTCATTACCCGCATGATCGATGCGAACCCGGATGAATTGCGCGTATTTATTGAAGAGGCGGCCGGTATCTCCAAGTATCGTGAGCGCCGGCGTGAGACGGAGAACCGCATCCGGCATACCCGGGAAAATATCGATCGTTTAAATGACATCCGGGAAGAACTGGGTAATCAACTCAGTCATCTTAAACGCCAGGCCAGGGCCGCTGAACGCTATCAGGTTCTTAAACAGGAGGAGCGACAGCTTAAGTCGGAACTGTTGGCATTGCACTGGCTGGATCTCAAGCAGCAAACAGAGGGCCAGGCCGGGAAGGTGCGCTTCCACGAGAACCGTGTTGAAGAGAGCATTGCCAAACTGCGCCAGGTGGAGAATCAGATAGAAAAACAGAGGGATGAACTCTCCAACGCGAATGATTCCCTGAATCAGTCCCAATCCGGTTATTATCAGATTGGTGGTGAGATCGCACAATTAGAGCAAAAAATCCGGCATACTCAGGAGAGAATAGAGTCTCTCGAAGCGGATCGGGTCAAGACCAGTAACTCGATATCGTTAGCCAGGAAACAACTGGAGCACGACAAGGAACAGCAACATGCCTTATCCAGCCAGGCAGATTCACTTGAGCCCAGGTTACAAGGCTCGCGCAGTGAAGGGAACAGGGCCTACGATGCATTGAACCAGGCAGAGCAGGCCATGCAGAGCTGGCAAACAGAATGGGATGCCTGCAATGAAACCATTGCAGACTTCGTGCGCCGGATCGATGTGGATACAACCCGTCTTGAGCATCTTGAAACGGGGCTGCAGGAATCCAGACATAGACGGGAGATGCTCACCCGGGAACTCGATAGCATCGATACTGAGGCAATGCAGGAGCAGTTGCTTGAATTGAGCGGGCATATCGAACAACAACAGGCATCAATACAGCGTGAACGCACTGTATTGGAGAAGGGGCACAGCAAGGTGCACCAGTACAGAAACGAACTCGGGGATCTTAACGAGCAGCTGGCTTCAAAACGGGCGGCACATCAGAAACTGGTTGGCCGGATGGCATCACTGCAAGCCTTGCAGCAAAATGCTGCCGGAAGTAATGAGGAAGCAGTCGTGGAATGGTTGAACCTGACCGGTCTCGACCAGGCCCCAAGGCTGGCGCAACAACTGAGTGTGGATCCCGACTGGATACAGGCTGTCGAGACAGTGCTTGGTTATCGCCTGCAGGATATATGCGTTGATGATATCGAACAGGCGGCGAAATCCGTGAATCGCCTCAAACAGGGGCAGATTGGCATCGTTGCCGGGGGAAACACGGCAGTTGCAGCGGCCGCATCCGGCCGCTTTGAACATTTGCGTGACAAGGTTTCCTCCGGGCTGCCCCTGGACGGCTGCCTGAGCGGGATCTATATCGCCTCCGATCTGGAGAATGCACTGGGCATACGTGCACAACTGGAGAGTGATGAATCCGTGGTCACGAAAGACGGGATCTGGCTGGGCAGTAACTGGATGCGGGTCAACAAGCAAGGCGATCAGCACTCGGGGATCTTGTCAAGGGAGCAGCAAATACAGCTCCTTGAAGAACAGGATCAAGTCCTGGCGGACGAGATACTGTCCCTGGAAAACCGGCTTGAAAAGATCAATATGGCGCTCGAGTCGGCAGAGCAAAATGTTCAGGCCGTTCAAAACAGGCTGCATTCCGAACAGGAACAACTTGCCGGGATCCATTCCCAACATGCGGCAATGAAGGCCCGCTTCGAACAGGCGGAACAACGGGGGCTGCAATTGCAGGAGGAGCTGGATGAAATCGAGATTCAGGAGGTAACGGACAGACAGGAATTTGATTCCATTCAGCAACGGTTGGAACGCACGGATGCCGATAAAGAAAAACTGGAAAGACAACATGCAAATCTGGGTAAGCTGCGTGACCAGCATCGCAACGCCCTGGAAAATGCCAGGATACAATGGCAGGAGACCCATACACAAAGCCACGAGATTGCCTTGCAGTTGGAATCGATAAGTTCGCAGAAGGCGTCACTGGAGCAGGCAATCCAAAGAACTGAACTGCAATTATCTAATCTGAACGCCGGCAGCCAAGAGTTGAAAGCTGCTCTGGATTCGGCGAACGAGCCACTGCCGGAATTACGAAAATCATTGGAAGCCAGGCTTGTGGAACGGGCACAGGCCGAGAAGGCATTATCCGGGGCGCGTAATTATGTGGCGGCACTGGATACAGGTATACGGGACAGGGAACAGGAAAGAACGGTGTGTGAGCAACACGTTCGGGAATTAAGAGATGAACTGGAGACTGTGCGGATGCATGCCCAGGAAATAAGCGTCCGTCTGCAGACGGTACTGGAGCAGATTCAGGTCGCCGGCGATGAGGTGGAAGACATCATCTCAGGCATGGATAACGATGCCGATCAAACAATCTGGCAGGAGAGATTAGGCAGCGTTGAACGAAGAATACAGCGCCTGGGTCCCATTAATCTGGCGGCCATCGATGAGTTTAATCAGTTATCGGAACGCAAGGACTATCTGGACAAGCAGCATGAGGACCTGACCGAGGCCCTGTCAACACTGGAAAATGCCATCAAAAAGATAGACCGTGAAACCCGCACCCGTTTCAAGGAAACCTTCGATATGTTGAATACCAATCTGAAGGAGATGTTTCCGGTCTTATTCGGAGGCGGTCATGCCTACCTGGAAATGACCGGAGAAGACTTACTGGAGACCGGCGTTACCCTGATGGCGCAACCTCCGGGTAAGCGCAACAGTACCATCCATCTTCTGTCGGGCGGGGAAAAGGCATTGGCTGCGGTTGCACTGGTGTTTGCGATATTCAAGCTGAATCCTGCTCCCTTCTGTATCCTGGATGAAGTGGATGCTCCCCTGGATGACACGAACGTAAGCCGCTTCAGTGAATTGGTTGCGCGGATGTCTGCTGATATTCAGTTTATTTTTGTTACGCATAACAAGATAACGATGGAGATCGCCCGGCAGCTTCTGGGTGTCACCATGCAGGAGGCGGGTGTATCGCGCCTGGTGTCCGTGGACATGGATGAGGCCGTACAAATGGCGGCAACGGCATAACTTGATGGAATTCTGAATTGATCGGGGGTTTCCTTGAGATAGAATGTCAAAAGCGAAAAGTTAAAAGAAAATAATGTGAACCGCTGTTACTTTTTGAACTTTTTCATTAATTTTTTTCAGCTTCTCTATGAATGACTTGCGGTTGATTCTTGTTGTTATTGGAGTGGTTGCGATAGGGATCATTTATTTCTGGGAGACGATCAAACAAAGACATCTGCAACGCAGACGGACCGTCAGTCAATCGACAGTGACCGGGAATATCCGGGAACTGAAGATCACGCCCAGGCTTGATGCCGATGATGATTTCTCCAGCGCCATATCCGATTTGAACAGTTTTATGCCAGGGTCCGGGCGAGATAAAAAAACATCAATAAATGAATCCATTTCCATCAGCATCGATGGCCAAGGCAAGACGGATTCTTCAACCGGTCCCGGGATGAAGAATGGTGACCGGCGGAACCTGTTTTCTTCCAGAGCCGGCAGCGGAGCAAACGTCCCTGATACCGAACGGGTAGATGAACCATGCGAGGCTGTAAAACAGGAGGAGATTATTACTTTGCATGTGACAGCTCCACCCATCAAGACATTCAATGGACGCAAGATACTTGATGCAGTCAACGCAGTGGGTATGGAATACGGGGATATGAATATTTTTCATCACTACGGTATCGGTCAGATGCATCTGGATCGTCCACTATTCAGTCTTGCGGATATGTTTGAACCGGGAGTTTTTGATCTGCACAGGATCGATTCACACAATACTCGCGGCCTATCCCTGTTTCTTCGCCTTCCCCTTCCTGTTGACGGTGAAGTCGTATTTGAATTAATGCTGAATACGGCGCAGAGACTGGCTGATATGCTGGGAGGGGAAGTGCGCGCCGCTAATCACAGTTTAATCAATGATGCTCATATAAACGCAATACGTCATAACATAAGCCATCTGACGATCTGAATAAGTGTGTCTTGTTCCCGTAAATAACCATTGCGTGAGTGGCGATCGCACACCACGTTTCACAGCAACTTCAAATTATTCTATCGGCAATCTGCCCTTATCAGGACTGCCGGCGAACAGATGCACGATATCGCAGAGCATATAGCAAAGCTGAGAAACCGGATCAATGAGCATAATTATCGTTATTATGTTCTGGATGATCCGGCAGTGCCTGATGCAGAGTATGACAGGCTGTACCGGAAACTTGTGGAACTGGAGCAGTCCAATCCTGCTCTGATCACACCGGATTCACCGACCCAGCGGGTCGGCGCCAAACCTGCGAAAGCCTTTGCGGAAATCAAACATGAAGTCCCCATGCTGTCCCTGGCCAACGCCTTCGATGTAGATGAGATGGGTGCTTTTGACAAACGAATCCGTGATCGATTGAATGCGCCGGTGATAAGTTATGCGGCAGAGACAAAGCTGGATGGGCTCGCAATCAACCTGTTATACAAAAATGGCAAATTAATCAGGGCTGCAACGCGTGGAGATGGGACCATCGGCGAGGATGTGACGCAAAATGCCAGAACGGTCAGGAGTATTCCCTTATGTCTGATGGGAGATGATTATCCGGAACTCATCGAGATCAGGGGTGAAATATTCATGACCAGGGAGGGATTTGCACACCTCAACCGGAAACAGCGGGAAGAAAACGCAAAGCTTTTTGTCAATCCCCGTAATGCGGCGGCAGGCAGCCTGAGGCAACTCGATCCCGGAGTCACATCCAGGCGGCCATTGACATTTCTTGCCTATGGCATCGGGAAAACCAGTAGTGAAACCCTTGCGGCCACGCATACTGAGCTGCTGTCGCAGCTGAAAAAATGGGGTTTACCGGTATCTCCGGAGACGCAGGTCGTCTCCGGCCTTGATGGTTGTTTGCACTATTATGCGGCCATGGGTAAACACCGCAGCGGGCTTCCTTATGATATTGATGGTGTTGTGTTCAAAGTGAACGATCTGAACCAGCAAAAAAAGCTGGGATTTGTATCCCGATCCCCGCGTTGGGCGATTGCCTACAAATTTCCACCGGAAGAGGAGTTGACCAGGGTGATCGATATAGAAGTCCAGGTCGGCAGGACCGGGGCATTGACCCCCGTGGCCCGGCTGGAACCGGTATACGTCGGTGGTGCGACGATTACCAATGCAACCTTGCATAACGAAGATGAATTGAAACGCAAGGATATCCGCGTAGGCGACAGCGTTGTGATCCGCAGGGCAGGGGATGTCATTCCGGAAGTGGTACGGGTTGTTGCTGAGAAACGCCCCGCCGGGGCTCCGGAGTATCTGTTCCCGGAACGTTGCCCTGTCTGCGGTTCTGCAGTTGTGAGGTCAGATAACGAAACCACCGTCAGATGTGGCGGTGGTTTATACTGTCCGGCGCAAAGTATTCAGTCTATCATTCATTTTGCCTCACGCCGGGCAATGAATATTGACGGTCTGGGGAACAAGCTGATTGAGCAACTGTTTCAGAAACATTATATCGAAAATATTGCCGATGTGTATGAACTTGATGTGGAGCAGCTGGCGGGGCTGGAGCGCATGGGTAAAAAATCTGCGCAGAACCTGATTGACGCATTGGAGAGGAGCAAGCAGACACGACTTGAAAGATTCATCTACGCCCTGGGTATCAGGGAGGTTGGCGAAGCCACGGCCAGGTCGCTGGCGGGCCATTTCGGGACACTGGAAAAAATCCGTCAGGCAAGCATGGAAGAGCTGGAAATCATTCCCGACATCGGACCCGTTGTAGCCAGGCATATCTCTGATTTTTTCCACGAACAACATAACAATGAGGTCATCGAACGCCTGCTATCGGCGGGTGTGCACTGGACAGTTGTGGAAACCGCTTCTGAAAGGCCGTTACAGGGCCAAACCTTCGTCCTGACCGGGACACTCGAATCCATGACTCGCGATGGAGCCGGGGGCCGTCTGCAGGCACTCGGCGCCAGGGTCAGTACCAGCGTCTCTAAAAAAACAGACTATGTCGTGGCCGGCGAAGCAGCAGGCAGCAAGCTGCAAAAGGCCCGTCATCTGGGCGTTAAGATATTAGATGAGGAACGTTTTATTAATTTACTAGAAGGAAGAGGAAGGGGACACTGATAACTTAATAACTTTAGCTGAGGAAGGGGGAAATACCGGGCAGATGCTGAGGGATCCACGCGACAAAACCCATGGTCTGACACTGAGGCAGCCCTGAGGTGCTTATTCATGCAGAGTTTAACAGCAATGGCTTATCGCTTGTTATCGCATTTGCGCAATCAATCGACAACACTGACTCTTTGATTTTTCCAGAATAACAAATCCGTGTCATCCCGGGGCGAACGCAGTAAAACGAGGGATCTTATATATGAATAGCAAATTATTTAAGAATGTAAAATCTGTTTTTAAAGTATACTTTGATCAATTGTTAACATAAGGAGAGGTTTCAATGAAAGATATACCATATTTTGCGTGGATAACTGGATGTTTATGCGTTTTTTTTCTTACAGTGACTTTTTGTTTCAGTTTTTGGACAGCATCAACTAAGGAAATTGAGTTTGCTGACATGAAAATAAAATTGGGATCTGCAGCGGATGGCCTAGAACGACAAGTAGAAGTGTTAAAAAGCGCAACTGTGAAATTAGAAAAAGCAACAAAATTATTATTGGACCAAACCGATGGTAACGTTAAATTATATAGTAACATAACTAAAAGCGTACTCCCATCAAAAAAATACGACAATTGGATTTCAAATCTAAGAGCTTTAAAGAATCAGATTTATCATGTTGAAGCTACACCATACCCAGACGGAAAACTATGGTTAGGTGGGAGCTTTAAAGTTGTACCATCCGAAGATTTAAAACAAGATTCAGACGATTCATCGGAATAAATTAGGTTGTATTCTATTAAAACTATTGGCTCTTAAGCAGAATCTGTGGGTTAACAAGAAAGACTTTTGAATAAAAACTGAT
>JBHHYN010000120.1:0-9031 GCA_046757565.1 Gammaproteobacteria bacterium
GTTTTTATTCAAAAGTCTTTCTTGTTAACCCACAGATTCTGCTGAAGAGCCTTAACTTATTTAGTATCCATCCAGAAAGAATAATTCTCGCCAAGACGCAAAGATCGCAAAGTGACAAGTGATTGTTATTAAAGTCATGCAAAAATGTTTTCCTGGCGTCTTTGCGCCTTTGCGAGAAAAATATTGACGTTTATGGATGGACACTATTTAGATCTCCATCAAATCCTTCTCTTTTTCGGCCAGTATCTTATCGATTTCCGCGATATGGTTATCGGTAAGTTTCTGCACCCGCTCTTCATCCCGCCGCTCGGCATCTTCCGTAATGTCCTTCTCCTTAATCAGATTCTTCAACGTATGGTTGGCGTCCCGGCGGATATTACGTATCGCTACCCTTGCTTTTTCGGCCTCGGCGCGAACGACCTTGGTCAACTCCTTGCGCCGCTCCTCCGTCAGGGGTGGAAGCGGCACCCGGATCATATCGCCTGCCGTGACTGGATTCAGGCCGAGATCGGAGTTCATGATGGCCTTCTCTATTTCCGGAATAGCTGTTTTATCCCAGGCGCTGACGTTCAGGGTCCGCGCATCCTGGACATTGATATTGGCCGCCTGATTGAGCGGGACTTCCGCGCCGTAGTAGCTGACCGAAATATGTTCGAGCAAACTGGGGTGCGCCCGGCCGGTACGGACCTTTACCAGTCCCTGCTTTAATGCCCCCAGGCTCTTGTCCATACGCTGACCGGCATCTTTAATAATTTCATCATCTGTCATGGCCGTGGCCCTGTATTGCAATTATTGTATCACAAGCGTGCCTTCATTCTCGCCCCGCGCCGCCCGCAACAAGGCGCCGGTTTTCATCATGTCCAATACCCTGAGTGGCATATCATTCTCCCGGCACAGCACGATCGCCGTCGTATCCATCACCTTAAGCTTACGCTCAATGACCTCATCATAGCTTAATTTATCATAGCGTTCGGCAGTTTTATCATGGACTGGATCGGCAGAATAAATACCGTCCACCTTGGTCGCCTTGATTAATAGATCGGCATTGATTTCGACCGCCCGCAGACTGGCCGCCGAGTCCGTAGTAAAGAAGGGATTACCGGTGCCTGCGGCAAAGATGACGATGCGGCCCTTTTCAAGATGCCGGACCGCACGCCGCCTGATGTAATCTTCGCAAACTTCATTAATTACGATGGCGGACATGACCCGGGCATGCATTCCGAGTTGTTCCAGGGCGTCCTGAAGGGCCAGGGAGTTCATAATCGTAGCGAGCATGCCCATGTGATCCGCGGTTATCCGGTCAATACCGGCGGCAGCAAGACCCGAACCCCGAAAAAAATTCCCGGCGCCTATGACTACGGCCATCTCAATACCGTTGGTTTTCAGTTCCACTATTTCTCCGGCAATGCGCCTGATGACTGCCGGATCAATACCATAATCGGCCTCGCCCATCAGGGCCTCGCCACTCAACTTCAGTAGTATGCGCCGGTATTGAAAATCCTGAACTGGGGAGGACAATAGTTTTACTCTTATCAGTGTTGGGCTTTCTCTTACATACCTGCCTGGGCCATCACTTCCCGGGCGAAGTTTTCACTTTTTTTCTCTATCCCTTCTCCGACCTCAAAGCGAACAAAACTATTCACCCTGGCCTGCTTGCTGTTAAGTAATTCCCCCACAGACTGATCCGGGTCCTTGACGAACGGCTGACCCAACAAAGTGATTTCATTAATAAATTTCTTGAGCCGCCCCGTGACCATCTTTTCTATTATATCGGGCGGCTTGCCACTCTCATTGGCCTGTGCAGTATATATTTCCTTCTCCTTGTCCAGCATCTCCTGCGCCATATCAGCTTCGGAAATACAGACAGGGCGGCTTGCCGCAATGTGCATCGCAATATCCCTGGCCAGGCCGGCATCGCCACCGTCAATATCGGCCAGCACGCCAATACGATCAGCGTGCACATAACTGCCCAGCTCGTTACCGGCCCTCTGCATCACCTTGAATCGCCTGATACCTATATTCTCACCCAATTTGGCAACCAGTTGCAGGCGCCCCTCTTCCACGCCGCATCCGTCGCTGCCAGCCAGAGGTAAATCATTCAGCTCTTCATGGCTGTTAGGTTCCCCTGTAAGGAGGGTTTCTGTGACTGCATAGGCAAAATTCCGAAAATTCTCGTCCTTGGCAACGAAATCGGTTTCGCAGTTGATTTCCACGATAACCGCTTTTCCAGCATCGGTTGCTTGTTTGATAAAAATAATTCCTTCAGCCGCAATTCGGCCTGCCCTTTTTGCTGCTTTGGCAACACCCGACTTACGCATCGAAGCAATGGCCGCTTCCATATCTCCATGAACCTCCTGCAAGGCCTTCTTGCAATCCATCATGCCCGCGCCGGTCCGTTGCCGTAACTCTTTCACCATAGAGGCTGTAATCTGCATGCTCATAATCTCTTAATCGTTGTCAGTTGCCGGTTCAGGTTTTGAACTGACAACCTTTTTCTTTGCAATTTTCTTCTTTGCTGTTGACTTCTTTGCTGTTGCCTTCTTCTTGCTGGCCGTCTTCTCACTCGATGTTTGAGAAGGGGTATCGTCAGTATCCACAGCTACCGGCTCCGTTGCAGTGGCCACAACCATAGAGTCACTATTCAGTTCGGAATCCGTCTCTGCTTTGACATTCTCCTGTTCGGAATTGGCCGCTTTCGCATCAGCTCCGCCAACCCTTATTTTGCCGGGCTTCTGTATTATCTGGGCCTGTGTCTTATTTTCCTGAAGCCCAACAATCGGCGTACCGGATTCGTCCAATTCAATAAATTCGTCACCTTGTTCCTCCGCCAGCATCATGGCTACTGATCCCCGTCCATCAATAATGGCATCGGCCATGGCTTTCGTATAAAGATGGATGGAACGGATGGCATCGTCATTACCCGGTATTACATAGTCAACACCCTGAGGACTATTATTGCTGTCCACGATAGCCACTACCGGGATACCAAGCTTGACCGCTTCACTCACCGCAATATCTTCATAACCCACATCAATGATAAACAGTGCATCCGGCAATCCAGGCATTTCCTTGATGCCTGACAGGCTGCGTTGCAGTTTCAATAACTCCCGGTTGTGATGCATGGCCTCTTTGTTACTCATACGTCCGACACTGCCATCTTCCTGCATGGCCTCAAGCGATTTAAGGCGATTGATGGATTGTTTGACCGTCTTGAAGTTGGTCAACAAACCTCCGAGCCAGCGTCTGTTGACGTAGGGCATATTACAGCGGGTAGCTTCCTCCTGAATGATCGTTTGCGCAGCCCGCTTGGTCCCAACGAACAGGATCGTGCCTTTCTTTGCAGCTAATTTACTGATGAAATTAACCGCTTCATTAAACAGGGGAAGCGTCTGTTCAAGATTGATAATATGGATTTTCTTGCGTTGGCCGAATAGATAAGGCGCCATTTTCGGGTTCCAGTAACGGGTTTGATGACCGAAGTGGACCCCCGCCTCCAGCATTTCTCGCATGGTGACCGTTGACATAGATATTCTCCTGCAGGGTTAAGCCTCCACACATCCCATATAATGATCCCGCAGTTGTTTTTCTGCAAAATAGCGCTGATCCTTCGCCAGCCCTCCATGGAGGGCTGATTCTAACGTCAACACATTGACTGTTACACAGAAACGGGTACGGGACACCCCATATACGGTTTGAATGTGTGTGTGTCTTTAGAACCTATCTCAACATCCCGCGTGAGTCGCGGGATGTTGAGATAGGTTCCAGTTTGCGTAATTCGCGGGCGCTTTATACCATAGTTGACACGATGCAACAAATCATTCTGGAATAATCCATGCCTGTCACCATTAAATCACCGGAAGAGATTGAAAAAATGCAGCTATCGTGTCAGTTAGCGGCCGATGTCCTGATGATGATCGAGCCTTATGTAACGCCGGGTACCAGTACCAATGAACTGGACGAAATCTGTCATGATTATATCGTCAACGCACAAAATGCCATTCCCGCCCCGCTGAATTACCGCGGCTTTCCCAAATCCACCTGCACCTCGGTGAATCACGTCGTTTGCCATGGAATACCCGGGACAAAAAAGCTAAAGGACGGCGATATCATCAATATTGATATTACCGTAATAAAAGATGGCTACCACGGTGACACCAGCAAGATGTTCCTGGTTGGCAAACCATCCATCCGCGCCAAACGTCTGGTTGACATCACCTACGAATGCATGGCTATTGGCATCCGCATGGTCAAACCGGGGCTAAGGTTGGGGGATTTAGGCTGGGCCATTCAGTCCCATGCGGAATCCAGGCACTGCTCGGTAGTCAGGGAATATTGCGGCCACGGGATCGGCAGGGAATTTCATGAAGAACCCCAGATATTACATTATGGTGAAAAAGGGACCGGCCTGGTGCTTGAACCCGGCATGACCTTCACCATTGAGCCAATGATCAACGCGGGTAAACGTCATGTAAAGCTGTTGCCGGACAACTGGACCGTGGTGACCAAGGATCGATCGCTTTCCGCCCAATGGGAGCACACTGTCCTGGTGACGGAAAACGGCCACGAAGTCCTGACGAAACGCCCCGAAGAAGATTTCTAGACATGTGGTATGAACCCATTAATGACCCCGTTCTGTTCAACCAGGATGAATTTTTAAAATCCCTGGAATCAGGGGAACCAGCGGTTATCATCTTTAAAGATACGATCCAGAACGCCAACCAGTATCTTATTGAAGAGTTCGACGCAGGCGGTCCGGTAAAGGAACTCCTGTATAAACGCGCCTGGTTCATCGATCAGCTGCTGATTCACGCCTGGCAACAAAATGTCGATTCCGGGCATTTCGCCCTGGTGGCGGTAGGCGGTTACGGCCGACGAGAGCTGCACCCCGGTTCGGATATTGACATCATGATACTGACGGCCCCGCATCTCAAACTCACAATGAAGCGGCAGTTAGAGAGTTTTCTGGCCTTTCTCTGGGATATCGGGCTTGAAATCGGCCATAGCGCCCGGACCGTCAAGGAGTGCACCCGTGAGGCAAAAGCGGACATAACGATTGTCACAAATTTAATGGAGGCACGCCTGCTGACAGGCGAGCAACAACTGTTTGAAGCCATGCTTAACCTGACCGGCCCGAAAAAAATCTGGCCGGCGAGGAAATTCTTCGAGGCAAAATTGCAGGAACAGATCGCCAGACATAATAAATTCGATGGAACCGAATATAAACTGGAACCCAATATCAAGGAAGGTCCCGGTGGTTTACGGGATATCCAGGTGGTGGACTGGGTGGCAAAGCGGCAATACGGAGCAAACAGGCTGCGTGAACTGGTCGATTACGGGTTCCTGACCAGGAATGAATACGAGAGTCTGGCCAAGGGCCGTGAGTTTCTCTGGCGTGTTCGTTTCGCCCTGCATATCCTGACCAGTCGACGCGAAGACAGGCTATTGTTCGATCATCAACGAAGTGTGGCAAGGATTTTCGGCCACCACTCCAATGATAACAGCGCAGTTGAACAATTTATGAAAGGCTATTATAAAACGGTGCGTGAACTGAACCGTCTGAATGAAATGTTGTTGCAGCACTTTCAGGAGGCCATCATTTATGCCCGGCGCAAGGAGAAAATAAAACCGCTCAATAAACGTTTCCAGATTCGCAATGACTTCATCGAGGTACGTGACAAGAACGTCTTTAAACGCGCTCCTTTTGCGCTGCTGGAGCTGTTTTTACTCATCCAGCAGACACGCAGCATCAAAGGAGTACGCGCCAGTACGATTCGTCTCATTCGCGAATCAACCGGATTGATCGATGATGATTTCCGTAACGATTTGAGAAATAAAAGCCTGTTCCTTGAGATCATAAAACAACCTCGCCGCGTCGGCCATGAACTCAGACGGATGCATCGTTACGGCGTGTTATGCGCCTATTTACCCGAGTTCGCCAGAATAGAGGGGTTAATGCAATTCGACCTGTTCCATATCTATACTGTGGATGAACATATTCTGTTTGTTGTGCGTAATATGAGGCAATTCGCGCTCGAAGAGCACAAAAACAGATTCCCACATTGCAGGGAAGTCTTGCAGTCCATTCCCAAACAGGAGCTTCTCTATCTGGCGGGGATGTTCCACGACATTGCCAAGGGATTCGATGGTGGGAATCATTCCGACAATGGTGCAGATGCTGCTCTGGCGTTTTGCCGACGGCACCTGCTACCGGAATTTGATTCAAAACTGGTGGTATGGCTTGTGCAAAATCACTTATTGATGTCAAAAACAGCACAGCGCAAGGATATTAATGATCCGGATGTTATCAACCAATTTGCCAAAAAAGCCGGTGACGTCATGCATCTTGATTATCTTTACCTGCTGACGGTTGCAGATATCTATGGAACCAATCCGAAGATGTGGAACAGCTGGAAAGATTCACTCATTGCCGAATTATACCAACGGACATTAAGGGCCTTAAGGAGGGGTCTGGAGAATCCCATTGACAAAACCGAGCGTATACAGGAAGTCAAGCAGGCGGCGATGGCACTCATGGCCAAACCAGGTACTGATATAAGGAAAATTGAAACCCTCTGGGGATCTCTGGGTGAAGACTATTTCATTAAATACTCGCCCGAGGAAATTGCCTGGCAAACCCGGCTGATCACCAGGGTCAGTGGTGACAATCTACCACTGGTTTCCGTTCTGATGAAAAGCAACCGTGGTGGATCGGAAATATTTATTTATATGCCTGATCGCGACTATATCTTCTCAAGAATAACAACTGCACTGGATATCCTGGGACTGAATATTGTTGATGCCAGAATCATCACATCCACAAACGGCTACACCCTGGACACCTTCATAGTACTGGAAGAGTCAGGAGAGATCATCAAAGGCAGAGAGCGAATCAGGGAAATAAAGGAGATAATAAAAAAGGAACTCATGTCTTTGGACAAACCGGCAAAAAAGATTTCCCGGATCAAATCGACGAAACTGCGGAATTTCCCTATTCCCACCCAGGTCAACTTCACACAAGACAAAAATAATTCCAGAACAGTCATGGAGGTCATAGCAACCGATAGAGCCGGCTTGCTGTCACGAGTTGGCCTGGCAATGGAGTTCTGCAGCGCAAGTCTGCAAAGTGCGAAAATTGCCACGTATGGAGAACGCGTGGAAGATATTTTTTTCATTACCGGCCGCGATGATAAAATGCTGACTGACGAAATTAAACTCGAATGTCTGAGGAATACGATTATCGACTCACTCGATAATAATTAATCTTCGCTTGAATACAAGAAACATACGTAATTCCATAAAGCCCCCGGGAAGTGAAAGTGAACTGCTGGAAAATGCGGGAAAGCTTGCCGGGAAAACCGTTGGGCAAATAGCCTGCGAGGCCGGCCTGCAAGTCCCTGCCGCTCAGACGCATGCAAAAGGCTGGGTGGGCCAATTAATCGAGATCGTCCTGGGAGCAACCGCCTCCTCACTGCCTGAACCAGACTTCCAAAACATCGGCGTTGAATTAAAAACCTTGCCCATCAACCATACTGGCAGGCCAAAGGAATCGACCTATGTCTGCATAGTCCCATTAACGGCCGGTAAAAGTCCGCTGTGGGAAGACTCCATCGTCAAGCGGAAACTGAGCAGGGTATTATGGGTCCCTGTTGAGTCCGATGCCTCGATCACCTTGACACAAAGACGTGTTGGCAGTGCTTTTATCTGGAGTCCTGATCCACAACAACTGGCAGAGCTCCGCAGCGACTGGCAGGAATTGATGGATATGGTCTGCATGGGGGAACTTGACCAGATCAGTTCGAAACAAGGAAAGATACTGCAGATCCGGCCCAAGGCAGCAGATTCGGCGGCACTGGCAAAAACAGCTACAGCAACAGGGGAACCGGGTTTCACCCTGCCGAGAGGGTTCTATCTGCGCGCATCATTTACCCATACATTAATAAAAATACACCTTTGAACATTACACTATAATGATTCTGCCAGCTTGAATCCTTATGCAATGCCACCGCGCACATGACTGAAGTCGATCATACATTATGTATTGCCCCAATGATGACCCATACGGACCGTCATTTCCGCTATTTCCTGCGACTCATCTCCCGCCGGGTAATGCTGTATACGGAGATGCTGACCAGCGCCGCGCTTATTTATGGCGATACGGAAAAATTCCTGAAATACAACCCGGAAGAGCTTCCCCTTGCTATCCAGATAGGTGGCAGCAATCCCGGCGAACTTGCCCGCTGTGCAAAAATGGCGGAAGACGCCGGTTACAACGAGGTTAATCTCAATATCGGCTGCCCCAGTGCACGCGTACAATCGGGACGGATCGGCGCTTGTCTCATGGCAGAACCCCGGCTCGTCGCCGAATGTATCGCTGCCATGAACTCTGCTGCCCACATACCCGTCACGGTCAAAACCCGTATCGGTATCGATAATCATGATCATTATGATGATCTCCGTGAATTTATCCGGCTTGTCTCCGCAAGCGGCTGCAAGACATTCATTATCCACGCCCGCAAGGCATGGTTAGAGGGCCTGAGTCCCAGGCAAAACCGTGAGGTGCCGCCGTTGAGGTATGAAGTAGTGTATCGCATTAAAAGAGACTTCCCGGCACTCGAAATCGTCATCAATGGTGGGTTCACCTCCGTGGAGCAGATCCGGAAGCAATACTCATTTGTTGACGGAGTCATGATAGGCCGGGTGGTAAGTAACAACCCCTATATGCTGGCCGGCGTTGATGAAGAACTATTCGGCACCCCAACAGCCGTTGTATCGCGGCGAGAAACTCTTCGGCGTTACATGGACTATATCGAGGCAGAACTGGCTCAAGGCAGCCCACTCAGCCACATGACCCGGCATCTATTCGGGCTTTTTCAGGGAAAGGCGGGCGCCCGTGCCTACAGACGTTATCTGGGTGAAGCCATATATAAACCGCATGCCGGCATAGAAGTACTTGAGAAGGCAATGCAGCTTGGAAACAGTAAAAAGTATGGCTCTTCAGCAGAATCTGTGGGTTAACAAGAAAGACTTTTGA
>JBHHYN010000121.1:0-8991 GCA_046757565.1 Gammaproteobacteria bacterium
TCAGGCGGTACTTTCAACCGCGAGTTGTCAGGCACCTCGTGGCGCACAATCAGAGGTTCCTTAAATATATTTGATGCACAGAATTTCATATTCGCTTAAGCCCCCGGGGGCCCTCACCTCTGCCACATCCCCTTGCCCCTTACCGATTAAGGCGCGGGCCAGGGGTGATGAAATCGATACCAGACCGGCATCGATATCCGCTTCCACCTCTCCAACGATTTGATAAGTGACCCGTTCCTCGTTATCGAGCTTCATGAGATCAACGGTCGCTCCGAAAACGACTCTGCCATCTTCACTGATACGGCTGACATCGATGATCTGGGCGCTGGCAAGCGCTGTTTCCAGAGTATTAATCCGCCCTTCGATAAAACTCTGCTGTTCACGGGCAGCATGATACTCCGCGTTTTCGCTGAGATCGCCATGCGCACGCGCCTCGGCAATCGCCTGTACTATCCGGGGCCGTTCAACCGTCTTTAATGTATGCAGTTGTTGCCGTAACTTTTCGGCGCCTTTCGCCGTGATGGGTGGTTTACTCATCCGTTTATCCCCAGATGTAAATCCTGTAATCGATTGACATTATCTGAATTCATGCCTTTTAGCGCATGAATTGTGGCATTGGCGCCGGCCATGGTCGTCATGTAGAAGACCTTATGCTGCAATGCCGTACGCCGGATCGAATACGAATCGGAAATGGCCTGCTTGCCTTCTGTCGTATTCACAATTAAATCGACTTCTTCGTTTTTCAACATATCCACGATATGAGGCTGTCCCTGCCGGACCTTGTTCACACCCCGGCATTCCAGTCCTGCATCACGCAGGGCCCCGGCCGTACCATGAGTGGCACACAGTTTAAATCCCAGCGATACCAGTTCCCGGGCCACGAGTTGCGCCTCCGGCTTATCGGCATTACGCACGCTGATAAACGCCAGGCCACTGCGGGGGATCTCTTCACCGGCAGCGGACTGGGCCTTGGCGAATGCCTCGCCAAAGGTGGCGCCAATTCCCATCACCTCTCCGGTCGATTTCATCTCGGGGCCGAGTAAGGAATCGACCCCGGGGAATTTTATAAACGGAAAAACGGCTTCTTTTACAGAATAAAAGTTTGGATTGGCAGGCTTCGTCAGTCCCTGACCGGCAAGGGTTTTGCCGGCCATGCAATTTGCCGCTACGCGCGCCAGGGGCACACCCGTCGCCTTGGAAACAAACGGCACCGTGCGCGATGCCCGCGGGTTGACCTCCAGTACGAATATTTCATCCCCCTGTATGGCAAACTGAGTATTCATCAAACCCACCACGTTCAGTCCCCTGGCCATCTCGAACACCTGCCGTGCAAGCTCCTGCTGCACCGATTCACTGAGACTGTGTGGCGGCAGGGAACAGGCCGAATCCCCGGAATGCACACCGGCCTGTTCGATATGTTCCATGATGCCACCGATGATAACGTCTTTGCCATCGGCGATGGCATCGACATCGACTTCAATCGCATCACTGAGAAAACGATCCAGCAATACCGGTGATTCGTTGGATACGGCAACCGCAGCACGCATATAGTCATTCAGATCAGAGCTGTTGTAAACGATCTCCATCGCTCGCCCACCGAGAACATAAGAGGGCCTGACCACCAGTGGATAGCCTATCTCTTCGGCCTTTTCCACGGCTTCCTCAACACAGCTTACTGTGCGGTTTGGTGGCTGTTGCAACCCCAGATCATGCAGCAACTGCTGAAACCGTCTCCGGTCTTCTGCCAGGTCGATAGAGTCAGGGCTGGTGCCGATAATTGGCGCGCCCTCGGCTTCCAGCAGCCGCGCCAGTTTGAGTGGCGTCTGTCCACCGTATTGCACAATTATGCCAAGGGGTTTTTCTACCTCGATAATTTCCAGAACATCTTCAAGTGTCAACGATTCGAAATAGAGGCGATCAGAAGTATCGTAATCGGTCGATACGGTTTCGGGGTTACAGTTGACCATAATGGTCTCGTAGCCGGCCTCACGCAGAGCAAAGGCGGCTTGCACACAACAATAATCAAATTCTATGCCCTGACCGATACGGTTTGGGCCACCACCCAGTACCATGATTTTCTGCCGGGTGCCGGGCAATGCCTCGCACTCCTCTTCATAAGTGGAATACAGGTACGCGGTGGTTGCAGCATATTCCGCCGCACAGGAATCAACCCGTTTGAAGACCGGCCGGATCTGCAATGAATAACGCAATTCGCGGATCGCTGTCTCGGAGGTATCGAGCAGGTGCGCGAGCCGGCTGTCCGAAAACCCCTTACGTTTTAATTCACGCAGCTGTTCACCGCCAAGTTCCCTGAAAGAGAACTGTTTCAATCCTGCCTCTGTATCGACCAGCTCCTTGATCTGCGCCAGAAACCAGGGATCGATATGACAACATTCATAGACAGCGTCAATATCCATACCGTAGCGGAATGCATCGGCAACATAAAGAAGGCGTTCCGCACGAGGGACACGCAATTCATGTTGTATTGCCTCCTTTGCCTCTTCATCATCTGGAAAATGATGCTCATTGAGGCCATCTATGGATATCTCAAGCCCGCGCAACGCCTTCTGTAAGGATTCCTGAAAAGTACGCCCAATCGCCATGACCTCGCCCACTGATTTCATCTGTGTAGTCAGGCGGTCGTCGGCCCGTGGAAATTTCTCAAAGGTGAACCGGGGCAACTTGGTAACAATGTAGTCAATTGCCGGTTCAAATGACGCCGGCGTCACCCCGCCGGTTATCTCGTTGGCTAATTCATCCAGTGTATAACCAACGGCAAGTTTGGCAGCGACTTTTGCAATCGGGAAACCGGTCGCCTTGGAGGCAAGCGCCGATGAGCGCGACACGCGCGGGTTCATTTCGATGATAACCATTTCACCGTTTGCCGGGTTCACGGCAAACTGCACGTTGGATCCACCCGTATCCACACCAATCTCGCGCAACACGGCAATCGAGGCATTACGCATGATCTGATATTCCTTGTCCGTAAGGGTCAGGGCCGGTGCCACGGTAATAGAGTCCCCGGTATGCACCCCCATGGGATCTACATTTTCAATGGAACAGATGATAATGCAATTATCATTGCGGTCCCGCACCACCTCCATCTCGTATTCCTTCCATCCCAGCACCGATTGTTCCAACAGGATCTCTCTGGTCGGTGACGCCTCGAAGCCGCGCTCACAGATCTCCGGAAACTCTTCCCTGTTATAGGCAATGCCACCACCGGTCCCGCCCAGGGTAAACGATGGCCGGATAATAACCGGAAAACCAATGCCGGCCTGAACGGCCATGGCCTGTTCGATATTATGGGCAAGGCCGGAGCGCGGCATGGCCAGCCCTATGGATAGCATCGCATTGCGGAAACGCTCCCGGTCTTCGGCCCTGTCTATAGCATCACGGCTGGCGCCAATCATCTCAACGCCGTAATCATCCAGCACGCCGTTGCTGGCAAGGTCCAGTGCGCAATTGAGCCCGGTCTGCCCTCCCATTGTCGGCAACAGGGCGTCCGGGTGTTCCTTTTCGATGATTCTGGCCACGGTTTGCCAACGCACAGGTTCGATGTAGGTAGCATCGGCCATGTCCGGATCGGTCATGATGGTGGCGGGATTGGAATTGACCAGGACCACACGATAACCCTCTTCACGCAGGGCCTTGCAGGCCTGCACACCGGAATAATCGAATTCACAGGCCTGGCCGATGACAATCGGCCCGGCGCCAATGATCAAGATGCTATGAATATCAGACCGTTTTGGCATGGCAACCCGGCCACATACGACCCGCAGTGAGCGCTTTTTCAGCTGCAAATTTCAACACCATGACCACTTCACTTTCCGGCATGGTCTCTCATCAATTCAATAAAGTGGTCGAACAGGGGGCGCATGTCATGGGGACCGGGACTTGCTTCGGGATGTCCCTGGAAACCAAAGGCCGGGCACGTTGTATGATGCACTCCCTGCAATGAGCCATCAAACAATGACCGGTGCGTTGCCCGCAATGTACCCGGAAGGGTCTGTTCATCCACAGTAAAACCATGGTTCTGGCTGGTGATCATTACCCGGCCGGTCTCCAGGTCCTGGACGGGATGATTGGCGCCATGATGTCCGAACTTCATCTTCATGGTTTTGGCCCCAACCGCCAATGACAACAGCTGATGGCCCAGGCAAATACCAAATACAGGCAACCCGCTGGCAACAATCTCATCGATGGAAGTGATCGCATAATCGCACGCATCCGGATCACCGGGTCCATTGGAGAGAAACACGCCGTCCGGCTTCTCTTTCAATATCTCTGCGGCAGGGGTCGTTGCCGGCACTACGGTCAGGCTGCAGCCCAGGTCCACAAGTATCCTTAAGATGTTACGCTTAAGCCCGAAATCGTAGGCAATGACCTGTAACCGCCGGCTAGGATCCGGCGCGGCGTCGGGAAGCCCTTCATCCAATGACCCACTGCCCTGAGCCCAGTCATAAGGTTTATCTGTGGTTACATACCTTGCCAGATCGGCCCCCTTAAGACCGGGAAATGCCTGGGCAGCGCGGATCCCCTCCCCTGTATCCGCGTCATCGCCGGTCACGATACAGCCCTTCTGCGCCCCCTTGTCCCGAAGAATCCGTGTCAGGTGCCGGGTATCGATCCCTGCAATCGCTACCACGCCATGCCGCCTTAAATAATCCGCTAGCGAATCCTCGGCGCGCCAGTTGCTAAACTGTCGCGGTAAATCCCGGATCACCAGGCCACTGGCATGCACCTTATCCGACTCCCGGTCCTCCTGATTAGCGCCGACATTGCCGATATGAGGTTGTGTCAGGCTGACTATCTGCCGGCAGTAGGACGGATCCGTCAGGATCTCCTGATAGCCGGTAATAGCCGTATTAAATATCACTTCGCCTGCAGTCCGGCCTTGAACCCCTATCGATCTGCCATAAAATAAACTACCGTCTTCGAGCGCCAACAAAGCTGGATGAGTCAAAAAAATCTCCACATAGATCACACACGTCAAAACGGGAGTAACCCCGGCCTGAAAGGGATTACTCCCGTTGTATTAGATTCTGCAAATTGTACTGAACAGAACCATTTGGTGTCTATCGATACATTCAGCGAGAAGATGCACCACTACACAGGAATCACTCTGACAAAGACACTGTGCCTGTGCGACCTGAGCGATATCCCTGAAAACGGTCCGAAAGGATTTTCAAGTAAAAATCGATGGATATACCTATAATCTAAGGGATTAGAAACAAATTTGTCGCTAACCAATTGCAATCAAAACAAAATTAACATTAAATCAGGAATCGTAACCAGGCAACATCTTACTCATAAGATAATTCCTTTCAGGATATTAGCGATTATTGGAAGACGATGGCATCTATCCCGGCAAGATTAGCTGAATAAAACCTCAATCTAATCTGAGCGATCATGAGTAAAAAGAGCAAAAACCGGCACCTCAACGCATTACAACCAGGGTACCTACTGCACTGGTACGAGATAAAGGAAATCCTCGGTCAAGGGGGATTCGGTATTACCTATCTGGCCCTCGACAGGAACCTGGATCAGGAGGTGGCCATAAAAGAGTATCTGCCAATCGATATTGCCGTACGTGATGCCGATAATGCGGTACAAGCCATATCCGATGAACACCAGGATCGTTATAAATGGGGGCTGGGAAATTTCATTGACGAAGCCCGTACACTCGGTCAATTCAAACATCCCAATATTGTCAGGGAACGCAACGTGTTTGAGGCAAATAACACCGCCTATATGATTATGGATTATGAACTGGGGGAAACACTTCAGGAGATACTGACCCGCCGGAAGATCCTTGATGAAACGGACATAAAGACGGTCCTATTCCCAATCATTGACGGCATGAAATTGATTCATGCACATGGCTTTATTCATCGGGATATAAAACCGGCTAATATTTTTATTCGGGTTGATGGTGAACCTGTTTTACTCGATTTTGGCTCGGCACGCCAGTCCATGCAGGAAAGCAGGGAATCCTTGACCAGCATCTTTTCCAGAGGTTATGCCCCTATAGAACAATATAACACCAGGGAGGAGGAACAGGGCCCGTGGACAGATATTTATGCCCTGGGGGCTACGATGTACCGCACGATTGCCGGAGTTCCTCCATGCGATGCCATCGACCGCAGTTCTGCAATCAGTATCACATCGCGTGATACCTATGTCACCGCAATGGAAATCGGAGAAGGCCGGTATTCACGAACACTACTCCAGGCGATTGATCATGCCATGCAGTTCAAACGACAGGACAGGCCCCAGTCAATCTCGGAGTGGCAGGCAGATTTCATTGAAAAAGGTGTGGATTCCACAGGACTCGAGTCCATACAGGAAGAAGATAAAGATAAGACCGATGCCTTAACTACCAATTTAAGAAAGGCGGAACAGGGAGACAGTTCGGCCCAATCGACCCTGGCCTTTATGTATGCGAAAGGAATGGGCGTTGAAAGAGATGAGCAGGAGGCAGCCAGATGGTACCGGAAAGCGGCGGAACAGGGGCACTTGAACTCACAGTTCAATCTGGGAGTTATCTATGCTAAAGGCAGGGGTGTAGAACAGAACTATACGGAATCGTTCAAGTGGTACCAAAAAGCGGCGGAACAGGGGGACAGCACCGCACAATCGACCCTGGGGATGATGTATTTAAAGGGGATAGGGACAGAAAGGAGCGATACGGAGGCTCTGAGATGGTATCAAATGGCAGCGGAACAGGGCCATACAAATTCAATGTTTAACCTGGGTGAAATGTATGCCCATGGGCGTGGTACCGGTAAAGATGACAGGCAGGCATTTAAATGGTACAAAAAAGCGGCGGAGCAAGATCATATCAATGCACAACTAAAACTGGGATTTATGTACGGTAAAGGACAGGGCGTGGAACGCAATGATACCGAGGCCTATCACTGGTACCGTAAGGCAGCCGAGTCCGGTAACCCGAACGCCCAGTACAACCTGGGTGTCATATATTCCAAAGGCAGGGGGATATCACAGAATATCTCAGAGGCAAGAAAATGGTACCAAAAGGCGATTGACCAGGGAGATGAAAATGCCGAACGTGCACTGACAAGGCTACAGTAAACATCTATGCACAGTGAACTTATGCCAAGCTCTTCTTTATTGCTTATTCCCTGTTTTCCAACTAACCTTTGGAGAATACAGAAAATAATCAGAAGATCGATGAGTAAGGATACAGCGTAATTAATGCCCGAAATCTCATATCTCAGCGATACCTTAATAATGGTGATGGGATTGAGGCCAGAGAGAGAATATGATATCTGAAATCGACGAAAATCCGTATCAACCTTCACCGTCGAGTACCTTCCATACCATCAACACCCAACCGAACAAAGTGGGTAAATATACAATTGTCGAGGAGATAGGCCGTGGCAGCATGGGGACGGTCTATGCTGCGAATGACCCATTTTCTTCAAGGAATGTCGCCATAAAGATTGCCCATCCGGAATACGTGAACAAAAGCGAGGATGGCGAACGCTTCAAGAAACTGTTTTTTAATGAAGCACATGCTGCAAGTATTCTCAATCACCCGAATATAATAAGTCTCTATGATGCGGATGTGGATAATGATCTTTGCTATCTTGTCATTGAATATGTACACGGGGCCAAAACGCTTGAGGAATTCTGCAAACCGGATACGCTCTTATCATTGCGTGAGGTGGTGAACATTATTTATACATCAGCCAAAGCACTTGACTATGCCCATCGGCAGGGAATCATTCACCGTGATATCAAACCGAGCAATATCCTTTATGGTGAAGACCATGACATCAAGATCTCCGACTTCAGTATTGCCATGATAAACCGCCAGGATGCCAAAACTACACAATTCGACGGTTTTATCGGTTCACCACTTTACATGTCACCCGAGCAGATAAACGAGTGGACAATATCCAACAATACCGATCTTTTTTCACTGGGTGTGGTGATGTACGAACTGCTGACCGGGCATAATCCGTTCAGAGCAGAAAATCTCGTGGCCATCAGTAACAAGATCACCAGGGAGGAGCCGCCACCATTGAGCGAATTCAGGACTGACCTGCCCGATGGGCTGGACTATACCCTGAAACGGCTGCTCAAGAAGAAACCGGACAAGCGCTACAGCAGTGGCCTGGATCTGGCCGCAGACCTGGCGCTGATCTATGAGGATCTGGATAAGGTGGAGAGTGAAGACGATCTGCGTGAAAAGTTTGAAACATTGAAAAAAATCGGTTTTCTCAAGGGATTTACCGACGCGGATATATGGGAGCTCGTGCGCGCCAGTAATTGGCAAACCTACCCTCCAGAAACAGTGATAATCAGGGAAGGCGATATTGACCATTCGTTTTATATATTGCTCTCGGGAGTTGTGAGTATTGAGAAAAACGGACAGCATATCGGAAATCTGCAAGAGGGGGACTGTTTTGGAGAAATGGGTTATCTCTCCCAGACAGAACGCACTGCGACAGTGGAATCAAAGACCAAGGTAGCCTTAATCAAAGTCAATGAATCCACACTTGACCGCGCCCAAGAGGGGACTCAACTACGTTTTCTTAAAGCCTTTGTAGGAACGGTTATCACCCGCCTGGAACAGACGACTTCCGTGTTGACCCAACTCAAGCAGATTTAACGATACTCACGCATTAAAGATCCCGCCTAACCTGCCGATAACTCCCCGTGGAGGGCCTAGCCCGCATATTGCGTGAGTACACTCGAAATGGGTTGGAAACCATTGTTTGACAAAGATTTCATCGTTTTCTGCAAAAGTACGGTTTATCCTTACTTTACCGTTTGAGTAGACGACCATGAGTTACCTATCGGTCCGATTTGACCACGGACAACGACAAATTAAAGGGAGAGCGGCTAAATGATGCGGTTTGGTTTGATATTTCTGACCCTGACTATGGCCATAGGGGTTAATCTGGATGAAGGCTTCCTGGCACGGTTGGGGGTGAATCCCAATATCCTGCTCGTGGCGCT
>JBHHYN010000122.1:0-8973 GCA_046757565.1 Gammaproteobacteria bacterium
TTGGCTTTCCTGACGCCATAGCTTTGATCGGATCAACGCCTTGCCACAGTGAAAATAGATTTTGGTTACTTTAATCACCATAGCTGCGGCTGGGAGCGTCCGGCCGGCCTGCACCACCTTTAATATATCCGGATCACGGACAATCTGTGCCTCACCAGATACTCTCAGGGATTCACGTATTCCAGGTATGAAAAAGATCAGGGCAACTTTCGGGTTTTCAATAATGTTGTGAAAGGACTCTAATTTATTATTACCCGGGCGATCAGGAATTGCCAGAGTATTGGCATCGATAACATGAACAAAACCAGGCGCGTCACCTTTCGGAGAGATGGTAGGCTGGCCATCAGATCCGCAGGATGCCAAACATGCTAAAGGGGAGTGCTCAATGAACTGTTGATGATAGCTGTCAATACTTGATTTTATACAGGCAACAGCTATTTCGTTAGGATTGCCGAAATGTTTCCGCAGTTCATTTTTATCGTTGATTACATCTGACACAGGTATATCACTCATTGGTTCTCTCCGGTTCGATTACAGCATGACTCAAAGCTTACTCTGATTACTGGGACGCAGCATCATCTGAAATGGGGGAGGACCTTTTTCCCGATCAGTTCAAGCGCCTCGTCAAAATCGGGGCCAAGCGGATGCCCGAACGCGATATGGTTCACTCCCGCTTCCGCCATCTCTTCAATCTGCGGGATGACGTCTTCCGGCGTCCCGGCCACTGAACACTTGCGTACCGACAGATCCGAAACAAAGCCGGCGCCTTTTTCGAAATCGCCGACCGAGGCGGCTTCGCGAACATTCCGGATTTCGTCGTCACTGATACCCGCAACCTCCGTCATCGGGTGCAGATAGGGTAGATAGACAGCGAGAACCCGGCGGGCTGCGGCAATTGCCACATCACGATCTGCTGAAACAGCGGACAGGGGTCCTGCAATAATCTCTACTTCACTGGCATCCCGGCCCACTCGCTTAGCTCCTATCTCAATATTTTTCCTGATGATTTGTACATAATCGGGGTTCCAAAGGCCATCGGATTTGGTTGCCGCGGCGAGTTCACCGGCCAGTTGACACATCCTGGCTCCCCAGGTGCCGATAAAAATGGGGATCTCGCGGCGCACCGGTTCAAACCGGAAAAACAGCTCTTCAGTAGCGGTAAACACCTTGCCGTGGAAGGGCTCGCGGTCCCCGGACAGCAAACGCCGGATTATCTGAATGGCCTCTCTGACCATGGTAATGGGTCGTTCCTGCCGGTTGATTCCGAGAAATTCCCAGAAAGCGCCCCGTGCGATACCGCAAACAGCACGACCATTAGTAATCTCATCCAGTTCGGCAAGATTCCCGGCATGGTAGGCGGGATGCACGATTTGTGGGGTGATGATCGCCGGGCCTACTTTAATATGGCTGGTATGTTCACCGATAAGCGTCAGGATGGGCCAGGTAGGTTTAAACATGAGATCGTCATAGACGTGTATCTCATCAAAATCGTAGCTTTCGATCTTTTGGGCGATGCGGATGTATTCCTTCAAAGGATAACTTCCCTGCATGGCGATGCTGAACTTAAGTGTCATGAGTAACGTTCTGCATTAAGAGGGCGTGTCGGCTCATCAATTTTTATTATCATGTCCATCCTGAAAAATCTTGTTAATCCTGTTTTGGTTTTATCACATTCTGGAGCTGATCCGGTCTTTCCGGATTAAGTAAGTGCTATTCATATTTTTACCTTAAAATCAACCAGATACCCAGGATTAACACGCAGATACCCAGAAACCGGGTGAATTCCAGCGGTCGTACCGCAGCCCCTAACCAACCAAACTGATCCAGAAGTACGGCGACAATGAACTGGGTGGTAACGATGATTGTAAAGGCTTTTGCAAGGCCCATCCGGGGTACCGTGTAGCTGATCGCTCCCACAATCAGCAGGCCCAATGCTCCGGCACTGAAAACATACCAGGGTACTTCCTGCCAGGCCTTCAAATTTCCCCCACGCAGTACCAGCATGACCACTGCGGCCAGAATCCCCCCGCCGCCATAGGTAATAAACACGCTCTCTCTGGTGCCCATACCTTCATCCATTAATCCCATAAGCTGGCTCTGAATGGCAATTGCCGCCCCTCCAATTACCGCAATAACCGCCAGAGCGAGAAAATTATTCATTATCATCACCTTTAAAATTAATGAGAAAGATCGCCGTAAAGGGTGCGAAGCTTTTCTGTAATCTCCTTCGGCGCCTTATCCGGTGATCCGGCATTAAAGGGAGGTTCGGGATCATATTCAATGATCAACTGCATCTCTTGTGCTGTTTGCTCTCCATATTCCAGGGCCGCCAGTGTCAAGGCCATATCGATGCCGGAGGACACACCTGCCGCCGTAATAATTTTACCTTCCCGGACAACACGCTCCCTGGCCGGTATAGCGCCAAAGTTCTGTAACCCGTCAAGGGCCAGCCAATGGGTCGTCGCACGGATGCCCTTTAGCAAACCGGCTGCGCCTAACGCCAGTGCGCCCGTACAGACCGATGTCGTCCATTTTGTCGTGGTATGGGTGTCGCGTATCCATGCCAGTACGGTTTCATCTTTCAGTAATGGTTCCGGATTTGGCGTGCCGGGTATGAGGATGATTTCGGGTGCGGTGATTTCATCCAACGTATAATCGGCATTGAGCGCCAGGTCTGCCGAATCAGTGCGCTTCAGGCCCCGTTCCCTGGCAACGAACTGGACGCTTGTATCCGGCATTCTATGCAACACTTCATAAGGACCAATAGCGTCGAGTGCTGTGATCCCTTCGTAAAGCAGAATAGCAATGTTCATAACAGATTATTTGGCTTGGTAAAAATGTCGTTACGATTGTCCTTGGAGAAGAATATATTATTTGAATGGCACTTACTTAGCCCGTCGTTCCCGCGAAGGCGGGAACCCAGTTAAACAAAATGTACTTTATCCACTGGATCTCCGCTTTCGCGGAGACGACGAAAAGAGGGTATTTATAATTCACAAGCTTAAGTAAGTACCATTCATATATTATTTAAGCACGTTCCATTCCTTAATCAGGTAGTCTGTTGTACGCAAGGCAAGTGCGGAGAGCGTAAAAGTCGGGTTGACCCCCGCGCTGGTGGGGAACAGTCCGGAACCGGTAATAATCAGGTTGGAAATATCATGGCATTGACCATATTCGTTGGTGACGGAGGCTTGCGGATTATCTCCCATGATTGTTCCACCGATGATATGCATCGGCCCAACCTGGCTGCCCCAGGTTTCCCTGGCGCCTGCCGCCTTGAAAATCCGTTTCCCCTGTTCCTGGGTATGCTGCCAGAGCGTGAGGCTCTGGGGATCTGATGTATGGTGAACTTCTGCCAAAGGGACATTGTATTTATCTTTTCGCGTACTGAGACCAACGTAATTACTTTTCAGAGGCAGGTCTTCAACAACAGCGGCCATGGTGCCGAAGTGTTTTGCAGCATCTTTCATGAAATGATGCAAAGCCTGTCCAAAAATGTCCCGCCGGGTACTGGCGATACCGAGCAGATCGTTGGGTTTTACGGCACTGGCGATCAACCACTGATAACTGCCGAAACCCTTTTTGTCTCCTGTCTTGGGATAATCGTCCTGATTGATGAGTTGACCGCCGTTCACCCCTAAATGAGGTTCCGTCGGTTCATTGAACAGCCCGGATACCCTGCCGGCGAGGTGGGACATGATGTATCTGCCGACCAGGCCGCTGCGATTGGCCAATCCATCCGGATGCCGATCGTTGGCCGATGCAAGTAACAATCGCGGATTCTGGATCGTGAATGCTGCGAGCACAATAAGGTCGGCGGGTTGCTCATGTTCCATCCCGTCAGCATCGACATAGTTTATGCCGGTTACACGGTTACCCTTTTTGTTGGTAATGATCCGGGTCACCATGGAATGGTTCTTGATTCTTGCCCCTGCTTTTTGGGCAATGGGAAGATATCTTGCCAATGGGTTCGCCAAGGCCCCGGTCGGACAACCGGCATCACACCAGCCGTCATAAATGCAGGCAGGGCGTCCCTTATATTCAATGGAATTAATCGCCAGCGGGATGGGGGCCGTGTGCATGCCGAGTTTTTCAAAACCACGGGATATAATCCTGCCTTGTGAGAGAAGATTCAATGGGGGCATGGGATAGGGTTCTCCCGGTGGCCGCCATATTTCAGCTTCAGCATCACCGGCAATACCCACTTCACGTTGTATGCGATCATAATAAGGCCGCAGTTCCTCATAACTGACCGGCCAGTCCAGCCCTTTTCCGTATTCGCTCCGCATTCGGAAATCTTCCTCATGCATTCTCGGCCATACCGCATAATGATGCATGCCGCCACCGCCGGTACCCCAGCCGGCGTTGAAATTATTACCGACGGCCTGCTTTCCCTTGTCAAGCACCGGGCTGCCGCCCCATTTATTGCGGCGCGCCCAGATCTGGGAACTGATCAAATCGGACATCGAGCGTACCGGCCCGGCTTCCAGCATCAGCACCTGCTTGCCCGCCTGTGCGAGTTTGGCCGCCATGATGGAGGCTGACACGCCGGCACCGATAATCAAAACCTCAACGGCTTCCTGTTTCATTATTTCAATTCCGGATAATTGTCTTACCAGGGTGTTTCAGGAATGATATGGGCCAGGTAGGGGATGTCGAGTTTCTTGAATCCCTCCTGCGTCCCGTATACCACGTCCATGACATCGCTGTGGAGTGTGAAATAGAACAGCGGGGCAGGGGGGCCTTGCCAGCCATCAGGATTGGATGAACCCATCGTTTTGACGAATGCATTCGCTTGTTTTGTATTAAGAGTGGCAAAGTTTTTTTGATATCTGGTTTTGGATACCTGATCAACGGCGCTGAGGGCCTTTTTATAAAATCCGGCAAAGGGTGGTAGGACACCGAGATAACGCAGCGTAAACAGACTTTCATTAGCGGGGACGGACAATTGTTGATCGATAAAATGCGCAATGCCTTCCTTCTTAGCGCCGGGCAAAATGATCTCCGCCAGTGCATCGAGCAGTTCAACCTCTTCTTCATTCAATATCTGAAAGGGGATATTTCGGGCCATGGCCTGCGCCGGCGTCAACCAGATACGTTGCCCGGCGAGTGTAAAAGCAAGTAAACCAATACCTGTTGATGCAATAAAATTTCTACGGCTTATCGACATGACGAGTAGTGGATTTTAACTGACTATTTTGTTAGAGATAATACATTGAGATTAGATCGATTGCCACGCTGCTTATATGGGAATTACCATCAGGTAACCCTGGATTATATAATGCCTGGATAATTCAGGTTCTAATTAGAGGTTTCTGCGGCATAAGAATATACTACCCTATATCAATGACTATATGTGCTAGAAATTTTGGGAGCTACCCTGAAATTCACGTATCTGAAAATATAGCAGTTATTGGCACAAACGCCCGATAAGGATACTGAACGATGATAGAACCGTATAATGCTGTCGGTCTGATACCGACCGTTTGGGGTATTTCCAGGCGTGAAGATATCATGCGCAATATTGACCACCATCGGCATATGGTAAAAGCCGCATGCTGGTTATCGGGTCTGGACCTGCCTGTTCGCCTGATTGTCTTTCCCGAAGGCGCCTTGCAGGGGTTTAACGACGAAGTCCTGGATCTGGATCATGTTGCCTTCGCCAATGAATGCGCCATTGATATCCCGGGCCGGGAAACGGATGCCCTGGGTGAAATCGCACGTGAATACGGTGTTTACATCATGGCCCAGGCCAAGGCCCGGCACCCCGAGATCGAAGATCGTTTTTTTAATGTCGGTTTTATCCTGAATCCGCATGGAGACGTTATCCTCACTCATTACAAAGTTGCGCCGCTCTACCCCGTTGAGCACAGCGTCTGCCCTCATGATATTTTCGATTGGTGGGTTGAGCGTTACGGCCGTACTCTGGATGCATTTTTCCCTGTCGTGGATACTGACATAGGCTGTATGGGTATCATGATGGCGAACGAGGGTTCCTATCCGGAACATGCACGTGGATTGGCGATGAACGGTGCAGAGATAGTTTACCGTGCCTCCATTCCACATCCTGCGGCGTCAAACGACTATTTCGAGATTCAAAGCAGGGCCAGGGCGTTGGATAATAATATGTACGTCCTGGCGCCTAATATGGGCACCTATTATCTGACTGCGGATGAGGATACGCCTATCGATACCTTTGGCGGCCGCTCCTGTATCATCGATTACCGCGGTCAGATCGTGGGCAAACAGGAATACGGTGGTGTATCGACAAGCGTCTGTGGCCCGATTAATATCGGGGCCTTACGCCATCATCGGCAAAATTCACAATGGACAAACTGGATCAAGGACCTGCGCACGGAGATGATCCAAATCATCTACGAAGAACCCATCTACCCGAAGAATCTCTATGCCGAAAGAGCGCCGATGAAACACAAGGAGTATAAGGAAAAGGTGATCGACCGTCAGATAGCCCTGATGCAGAAGAGGGGGATCTGGAAGAAATAGACACTATACTGTTCGCAGTACCCTCTATGATAATCATGACCCTGTGAATTCAATTGCCCCATCCGGCAACAGATACAGGACTATGGCCCGGCCATTGGAAACCGTCGGACTATGCGCGGAATCCGGGCCATACACAACCCAGCCCGCACCGTGATTATCGAACCTGGCGCCTTCTGTTTCCGGGATAACCATGTCTATCTCCCCGTTTGGATGGCGGTGATGGGGACCGACGATGTCCTCCATGTCGACGACATCAACCGAGAAACCATGCGTGGCTTCACCGGCCTTGATAACACGTCCAAACTTGATCCCCCCCTGCTCATGATGACATAACCAGCCCTCTGCGATTCCTTTCCTGCAGGCATCGGACAGTTTCTGAAACTCTGTCCCATCGGGTGGATACCGGTCGTTCAGGTAATCCATTAATTCCCCATTAACAGAGCGTCCGGTTATGTCCGATGTAATGGAAAGTATCAGGTTTTCGAACTCTTCTTTTGGCATAATAATCCTACCTCTCGCCTGTCAATTTACCGGACTTGGAAATATCCACTGCCGGACGTTATTTCTTTTGTAATTGTAAAAGACCGCCTTCACGTTTTATATCCAGTCTGCTCAGGAACGAATTGCCCAGTAATATTACTTTGGGATAATCGCTGTTATGGACCGCGCCTGTTACATCCTGTAATTCGATATCGCCAACTTTAACTTTTTTCAGTTTTACCAGATACACGTTTTCCAGTCCCGAGGCGGTACTGGAAACCGATTTATCTCCCTTCATTCTGTAATCAAGTCCAATCCGTTTGGCGTCATTTCTGTTCATGGAGATTACCGTTGCACCCGTGTCTACGACAAATCTCACCTGGAAATCATTGATACTGCCGTTCACCCAATACATACCCTGGCTGTCGGGGGCGATGGATACCGTTTTTTGTCCCGTTGGCCCTTTGAATCTGCTTCCTATGTGGGTGCCCAGGGGATAACTCTTGCGGATACCGTTGATCTCAAGTACCGCCTCCTTGCTGTTTGCGGATATGAGTGTGACACCCTCTGGTGAAGTTTTGCCTGCGTCCAGGGTCCGTTGTTTTCCGTCCAGTTGCACAATCGCCTTGTTTTTAAACAGCCCGACAATGATAATTTTATCGACGGCTTTGGCAGGTTGAAAAAACGCGACGAGAAAAATAATGCAGGCAATTCTGTGAAACATCTTTTATGCTGTCATGGAATGGATTGATAACTATATAGAGGGAACAAGACAGATATACAAGATATAGCAGGTGTAATAAAAAAATGATAGTCATTCTTCATCCCAATACCGATAAATCGGAGAGCGCTTATAGCAAACTCACCGATTATCTAAATGGACTTCCGGATATCACCGTGACCACTCATGAGGAAATCGGTACGGAACAGCGGCTTACCGAATTATATCTGATAGGAAATACATTGGCCCTCGATGAAAATATGATTGAAAACTTTGATGTCGTGGACCGGGTTGTACGGGTTTCCAGGGAGTACCGGATTCTTGGGCGGCACCAGAATGATAATCGTTCGAGCTATTTCGATTATAACGGGGTCAGATTCAGTCAGGATAATTTACACGTCTTCGCAGGGTTATGTGCCGTCGACACCGCGCAACATGTGGAAATGATGATGCAGGCAGTACAGGAACACGGCCTGAAATGTACCCGTATGGGGGCCTATAAACCGCGCACCAGTCCCTATTCCTTTCAGGGCTATGGCCGGAACTGCCTTCCATATGTATTTGAATTAGCAGGAAAATATGACATTAAAGTCATTGCCATGGAGATCACTCACGATGATCATATCGCAGAAATACAGGAGGCGCTGGATGATGCCGGTAACCCGACTGGTGTCATGTTGCAGATAGGCACGCGTAATACCCAGAATTTTGAACTGCTTAAAAGTGTCGGCCGGCAAAATCATTTTCCAATTCTGTTAAAACGGGGATTCGGTATCACTCTGGACGAATCCCTGAATGCTGCGGAATATCTGGCCAGCGAAGGTAACCGTAATGTTATTTTATGCCTGCGCGGGATGAAGACAAATTTTGGCGACCCCCATCGTAATCTGGTTGATTTTGCCCATGTGCCGGTGGTCAAGCGGCGCACGCGCATGCCTGTCGGTATTGATCCATCACATTCAGTCGGTACACGCAATGCCTCGCCCGATCAGATTCCGGATATCCTGCATGCCACAGCCCAGGGTGTTATCGCCGGGGCGAATATTGTGTTGGTGGATTTCCATCCGGATCCCGCCAAGGCCCTGGTAGATGGACCACAGGCCCTGCTCCTGAATGAATTGCCCTGGTTTCTTGAGGATGTGCGGATTGCGCGGGAAGCGTACGAAAAACGCTGTCAGTTACGGAAACAGGTAGACAGTGATAATTAAAAAATAATGGGTCTTCAGCAGAATCTGTGGGTTGATATATAAACAGTAGCCCGTCATTCC
>JBHHYN010000123.1:0-8945 GCA_046757565.1 Gammaproteobacteria bacterium
TCAGTTTTTATTCAAAAGTCTTTCTTGTTAACCCACAGATTCTGCTGAAGACCCAAGACTATTTGCTTTATGTTTCAAAAATTCCTTCCATTTTGCATCGTCCAGCGCATCGGCAATGGTAAAGATGTCCTTGTCGCCCCGGCCGGAGACATTGATCAATATCCTGTCGTCCTGATTCAACTGCGGCGCCTCCTTCATGGCCTGGGCAAAGGCATGACTGCTTTCCAGTGCGGGGATGATCCCTTCACCCTGCACCACGGCACGAAAGGCATCGAGCACCTCCCTGTCGGTCGCCGCTGTAAAGCGGACCCGGCCCTTATCATGCAGATACGCCAGGATCGGCCCGATGCCTATGTAATCCAGTCCTGCGGAGATGGAATGGGTCTTCTGCATCTGACCTTCCCGGTCCTGGATAAAATAGCTCTTGTAGCCCTGCGCCACGCCCACCCCGGCATCGTTGCCGGCGATGCGGGAGGCATGCCGATGGCTGTCCAGACCCAGACCGGCGGCCTCGACACCGACGAGATCTACCCCGGTATCATCGAGGAAGCCGGAGAAGATACCACTGGCGTTCGAGCCGCCGCCCACACAGGCGTAGATACTCCTGGGTAACGCGCCGGTCTGTTCCAGCATTTGCTGCCTGGCCTCCCGGCCGATAATGGATTGAAACCAGGTCACCATCAATGGGAAAGGATGCGGGCCACAGACGGTGCCTAACACATAGTGGGTATCCGACATGGAGGCCGTCCAGTCACGCATGGTCGCATTGATGGCGTCTTTCAGGGTGCGCATGCCGTCATCGACGGCGATCACCTCAGCTCCCAGCTGCTCCATCCAGAATACATTGGGCCGCTGCCGTTCCACATCGACGGCGCCCATATAGATGGTACAGTCCAGACCGAGTTTCGCGGCCATGGTGGCGGTAGCGACGCCATGCTGGCCGGCCCCGGTCTCGGCAATCACCCGTCTCTTGCCCATGCGTTTCACCAGTAACCCCTGGCCCATGACATTATTGGCCTTGTGGGCGCCGGTATGATTCAGGTCTTCACGTTTCAGGTAAAACTGCGCGCCATAGTGTTGACTGAGGTTATTACAATAGGTGATCGGCGTCGGCCGGCAGGAGTAGCTCGACATTAATTTGACATACTCATCCCGGAAGCTGTCATCTTTTCTCGCCTCATCAAAGGCAGCCCGGAGTTCAGAGAGGGTCTCATGCAGGACCTCCGGTATGTAGGCGCCACCGAAGGATCCGTAGAAACCTTCCCGTCCTTCGGGGAATTCAAACAGTTGTTGAAACAGGTTCTGGCTCACTGATTTTAAAATTCACTCATAGTTCAGGCGCGGCATTATAAGGCTTTTGGAAAATCAGCGCTCGGGGATGTTGGACGAGTGTAGCGATACACTTCGTGGACGCCGGGTTATTTCCTGAGGAAGTCGTCCAGCATCCGGGCCATTTTCTCCGGTTGATCCAGATGCAGCATATGATCGGATCCTTCGAGAACCAGTTCGGAAAAATCCCTGAAACAGGATTGACACTCATCGCGGCCGCCCTCTTCACGGTATCTTTTATAGAAATCCGATTCGTCCCCCAGTATCAGTAACACCCTGGCCGTGATGCGGCGCCAGCAACTGCGCGCCTCTTCACGGCGATAGAGTACCGGATTGACCCGTTTATGCGCTGCGTCGACTTTTACCACCCATTTCCCATCAGCGGTCGTTCTGCTCCAGTGCCGGGCAATAAAGCGGGCGCGTTCCCGATTGAGATGAGGGGCCAGCCTCCGGATCCGTGCAATAACCGGGTTGAGGTCATCATGGAGGGTAAATGCCTGTGTTCCCCGGCACTCATCCAGCCAGCGGACATAGCGTGCCGGGGCCTCGGACGGTCTGGTGTCACGCAGACCGAACGCATCAAGACTGACCAGGTGCGAGATCCTGCCGGGGCGCACGCCGGCATAAAGGCAGGCAGCGTTGCCCCCCAAGCTGTGACCCACCAGCCGGACCGGATGCCGGGGTGAATAGTGATCAACAAGCACATCCAGATCGGCCAGGTAATCCGGAAACCAGTAGCCCCCAGAACTCCTTTCAGTATCGCCGAAACCGCGCCAATCCGGGGCAATCAGATACCACTCCTCACTCATGGCATCGGCCAGGAACTGGAAACTCATGCCGGTGTCTGCCCAACCGTGCAACAGGAACACCGGTCTGGCAGCGGCGTCACCCCAACAGTGGCATACATAAGCCAGGTGGCGGACGTTAACTGTCTGATGGTCGGCGTGTTTTCCGGGTTTGTACTCGGCGGTCAAAATGATCTCCTGAAATTCGAAATATTTGATTCACCACGGAGGCACAGACGACTGCATGGAAGGAGGACGACCGCAGGGACGCGGGAGGTAGAGCAACGTCGGGAACAGTTGCCGAGGTAGAGAACGTCTGGAACACGTTCTCGAGATAGAACGAATCAGGACGAATATAGGACATATTCGGGTGAAAATGCCTGGAGCATATTTTCCAGACAGAGTCGAGGAAGCCAAAGCCGAGGTCACAGAGAAGAATGGCACTGATTTAAGAGCTCAGATTGTTCATATAATGCGGTTTTGAGTGGTGAATGGGTCTTCAAATTGGTGAAATATCGTTGCCACCTTGCCTGACTAAGGGCATTAGTATTCCAATGGATTGGTCAGAGATTGATATTGCCGGCCGCGGCGTTCTTAAGCACGATCTGGCTGCCCCGGCGCATCCGTTATTGCCACCAGTGACAACGGAACAATCAGGAATCTTCTTCTGCCTCCGGTTGTATCTCAATATCGAAAATCTCTGTTATGGGCAGCATGGCGATGTCCCGGAACTTGAAATGCCGGCCTTCATCCAGATCGACCAGGCTTGATATGCGTGCATACATTTCACTCACAAGCACCTCTTCATCCCGGTCGGTGCGCCGGCGGATGCCAAAGTGTATGAATCGGCGCTGTTCCGCTGCAACCTGGCTGAGCATGTTTTTTGTCGTCCATATCGAACCATTCCGGGCAAAATCGCTGATCCGCGCCGCATGATTGATCGTGTCGCCGAGCACGGTAAACTCCAGATGGTTGCCGTTGTGGTAGGTGCCAAACCACTCCTGTCCCTCATTCAGACCGATATTCAGGTAGAGATCGTTCAGCCACCCTTTTTTGTTCTGCCATTCGCGGCTGATGTTGCGCATCACCTCCTTTAACTCCAGCGCGCAGTGCATGGCATTGAGTAAATAGTCACAATCCGGTTGTGGAAAAAAATAATATACCATGCCGTCTCCCACATGCTTGCCATGGGTGCCGTAATATTTGCGGAACACCGGCTCGCTGGTTTGCCAGATATGATTAATGAGTTCAAAATACTCTTCCGCTGGCAACTCGGAGCAGATGCGTACGGAATTCTGTAGATCTGCCACCATTACGGCAACATTGGTAAAAAACGGCTTCCTTTTCCGCATTAAATCGCGGATGACCTGGTCGCGGCGCGACAGGAGTTCCAGCAGTGAACTACTCTCCGAATGGGGAGAGACATAAGCGAATAATATTCCCTCGCGGAAAAACGAGGCATACAGGGTATAAGGTTCAGGGACGCCTGAATCACCCATCAATGTCGTCGGATAGTTCATGATCGGGACTTGATCGACGGGGCTGGCAGCCTCGTATAACTGTTCAAGGATCTGGATATCATGCGCCGACAGGCACGAGTATATCTTGATCAGGGACTGATGCGGCAATCGCTTCTTGGCGGTACTGAGATGGATATACAGAAGTTCATGCCAGTTATCCCATTCCCTGACAGGTTTGGTGCCCATCAGCAAGCGGATCAAATTACGCGCCTCAATCTCTCCCGACAGCTTACCTGAAATACCGAGCAGGGATTCATTAGCCAGATCGTTCCACCAGACTAATTCAAAGTTGTTATTAACCATGTAAGCGGGACCTGGAATATCGTCTATGCTCAACTCCAGGGTCAAATGTCTTCTCTGCCTCATCTCTGAGTCAACCGGCGGCGGGTCCGTTGTCTCAGGTATCTTCAATGTAGCCACCTTGTCCTGAACCTCCCCTCCGTGGGTTTCCTCCTGTTGTGGCAGTTGAGAATTACCCAGTAACTTATTGCGGAACCGGTCCGAGATGGTAGACATCGACAGACCCTGTTTTTTAAGTCGTTGTACTTCCTCAACGCGTGACAGCGCTTCATCCGGGAAATGTCCCATTCTAGTCGCCCTCTCATGTTTCGTTTGTGGTGGTAACACCGAGGGACTCGGCAATAGGCCGAGTGCGATATAATTATTTAAGGTTGCCCGAGAAATTCCAGATTTTTCAAGGAGTTGTTTACTAGTCAACATAATTTTCAGTGATCGTTCCCAGAGATAATTAAACAGTATAACTGGATAGTAGCCAATTGGTTTATTTATCTGTATCCCGATCAGTCAACCGCTCATCCTGTTCTTGAGACAAAGGGTTTACCCTATGTCCGAGTAATTTTTCACGGAACCGGTCGGATATGACCGACGCCGGTTTCTCTTTTTTCTGCCCTTCTTTTACTTCCTCTAACAATTTGTGTGATAGCACTTCATCCACGAAATCTCTCATGCTAATTGCCCTCTTAATAATCTGTTTATCGTGGTCATATTCAACAATCCCTGTTTTAATGAGACACCATAATTGCGTTCGGGTTAAATAAAAAAAGACCGTTTAATCAAATGGTTGAGTGTATTGTCTTGCGATTCCTCCGGTTTCCTCCGTCGTTGGCACCCGAATAAAATAAACAGTATAAATATACTGCCCATAATTGTCAAGACAGTTTAATTATACAGTATAAATATATATTTATACAGCATAATTTACATACCAAGCCACGTTTCATATCAATCATTTCAGGAACTGACATAGATGGATTAGCGAAAATCATTCAATCATAAGGTACTATTCATTGCTTAATGAAACCTGAACGTTTAGATATAACAACTTCCAGACGAATATTGGTGCAGGAATTCCCCCAGTCCCATAACCTTATTTATCTAAATCACGCCGCCGTCTCACCCTGGCCCAAACGCACCACTGAAGCGGTAAAGCATTTCGCCGAAGAAAATCTGTACCAGGGCGCCAGCCATTATGCACGCTGGTTGGAAACAGAAGCCCTGCTCAGACGGCAATTGCAACGATTGATCAATGCGCCCTCCAGCAACGATATTGCACTCTTGAAAAACACTTCAGAGGCCTTGTCTGTGGTGGCATGCGGGCTTGACTGGCACGCCGGAGACAGTGTGGTCAGCAGTGATGAGGAATTTCCATCTAATCGCATACCCTGGCAGGCCCAGGCACAACATGGGGTCAGCTTCAAGGAGGTAGATATCCGTCAGGATGCACCGGAACAGGCCTTGATGGCGGCCTGTGACCGGAAAACCAGGGTTTTAGCCATCAGTTCAGTCCAATATTCCAGCGGTATCCGCCTGGATCTGGCACAGCTGGGCAATTTCTGTCAGGAGAATGATATCCTCTTTTGTGTCGATGCCATCCAGAGTCTGGGCGCACATCAACTCGACGTTCAGGGAATTCATGCCGATTTCGTCATGGCGGACGCGCATAAATGGATGCTGGGACCGGAAGGTGTCTCCCTGTTCTATGCGAAAGCGAACGTTCGTGAGCAGTTGACCCTGAGGCAATATGGCTGGCATATGGTTGAAAACAGGGATTTTGATGCCAGGGCGTGGCAAGCCGCTGCCTCGGCCCAACGATTTGAATGTGGAAGTCCGAATATGCTGGGTATCCACGCCCTCTCAGCCAGTCTCTCCCTGCTGGAGGAGATAGGAATGGCGCAAATAGAGAGAAATATTATCAATAATATCTCTTATCTATTTGATAAATTGAAAAATATAGATGGTCTACAATTTTTAACACCAGAGCAGAAAGGGCGGTATGCGGGTATTATCAGTTTTACTCTGGAACGGACTAAAATCCCGGAGATCCATCGTAAGTTATTAAAAAATAAAGTAATCTGTGCGCAACGGGGCGGAGGGATCAGATTTTCACCGCATTTCTATACCGATCAGAAATTACTTGATAAAGCAGTTGATATTCTTTATTCAATTATTTGATAAAGAAGTATTTATTTTGAATTTTAATCCCCTTAAATCGACATCTAAGAGTGTACGTACAATCATTCTACTATACTCCTCTTTGACTCTTGATATTGAACGGCTTATACGGGATGCACGATTATTATGCCGTATACGCCTAATCATTTTCACCCTGCTGCTTTTACCCGGCTGCAGTGATGCCCAGGAACAACTCGTCTTTCCGGCCAGTTCCGTGGACCCCGAACAGCATATTTATCAACTGCAGCTGGCCACACGGGGCCATTTAGATATTAATACAGCGGTCGACCCGCAACGAATTGCCGACACCCTGCTGCATCTGCTGAAGCAACCCTCTAGAAGCTGCCAGGAGGGGCGCATGGCGGATGCGGCCGGGAAACTTCTACGTGAGGCCGGTGACTCCCTGGGGATTGATGTCCATGTTGACGATCTGCCGGCAAGCGTAGCAGCCATGGGCAGGCAGCGGCAGGCTGACCTTTACTGCAATCAGGGGAGGACTGCGCCCGAATCGGGTAACGTGGTAGCATTTGTCGCCGGTGATCCCCTGCTCCCGTCCTGGAATCTCTCCTTTCATCTGGACACGAATCAGACAAAATTCGATGGTTTTCGGCGTCGAGGGGATATCATCCGTTCCGGGCCGGGGACCCCTCTGGGGGCGGATGACAAGGCCGGACTGGCGATTGTCATCGAAATTTTGAGGCTCATTCGGGAGCATTCTATTCACCACGGCGATATCCGCATCGTAGGTCTCGTCGCCGAAGAAGATTCATCCGCAGGGGCACAATTAATCAGCGGCGAGGCATTCAGGGGGGATATCCTCGTCTCTATAGACGGTACGGAACCTGACCGGATCGGCCGGGCGGCGCCCACCATGTACAACGGAACCATCACGGTCAAGACAGCGACCAGTCATCCTGCAGCGATTGATAACAAGCGCTCGGTGAGCGCCTGTGCTGTGGGCGCGCGTATCCTGAGTGAGGGAGGATTCAATCCGGATGGTCATCCGCACGGACACCCAGGCGTGGTGTTGCATTCATATTTCGTCTCTTGTGGCGTGGATGGCAAGCATCGCACTCCCAAAGGCGAGCCTGTGGCAGACTATCAGTATAATACGGTTTCCCCCTACTGGACCGCGGCCTGGCAAATGCGCAGTCTGGAAGGCGCACACGCAGCACAGGCCATGGCGGCAAATCTGGTGACGATTATCAAACAAATATGTGTCCAGGCAGGACAGGGACGGACGCCCGTCCAGTGCACCATTACCGGCGCAGATAAACCGGAACTGCTGGGCTACACTGTCTCTTCTGACGCCTCTGCCCTGCAGTTACTGGAAGCGGGCTTCGGTAGTACGGGAACGAACAAGGTACGCATCAGCGCCAGGCAATTCGGGGCCTTTAACGGCAATTATATCAACAGCCGCTTTGGTGAAGAGATGCTGATAGTGGGCACAGGGGCAGATCAGATCCATACCAATGAAGAGAGTGTCTCCATAAAAGGCATGGCGCGAGTGGCCAGGGGCCTGCTCGCCAGCATGCTTGAGTCATACCGTTATCGCCGCATCCGCAAATAAACGAAAGAAATTCGCGCTTGTCGCTTCGGCAATGGAGTGAAGGGTTTGGCCGCGTAATTCAGCGAGTGTTTCCGCCACGTAGCGGACATAGGCAGGCTGGTTTTGCCTGCCCCGATACGGTACCGGCGCCAGATACGGAGAATCCGTCTCGACCAGCATCCTCTCCAGCGGCACCTGTCCGGCTACTTCTTTCAGATCTCCGGCGTTTTTGAAGGTCAAGATCCCTGAAAATGAGATATAGAAATTGAGATCCATGGCGCGTTGTGCGCTACTCCAGTCATCGACGAAACAGTGCATCACGCCACCTACAGCATCGGCTCCCTCTTCGTCCAATATCTTTATGACATCATCCCTGGCTTCCCGGGAGTGAATGATTAGCGGCTTTTGTGCCAGTTTTGCCGCCCGGATGTGAGTGCGGAAACGCTGCCGTTGCCACTCCAGGTCCCCCTTGCTGCGGTAATAGTCGAGTCCCGTTTCACCGATGGCCACGACCTCGGGGACCGTTGCCAGTTCAGCCAACTGCTCCGCTGATGGTTCTTGCGCCAGTTCCGTATTCGGGTGTATTCCCACCGAAGCCGAGACACAGGTATACTGCTGCGCCAGTTGCAAAACGTCCGGGTAACTGTCCAGGTCGATGCAGACACACAACATGTGTTCCACCCCCTGCGCCCCGGCCGCAGCCAGAATGGCCGCTGCCCCGCCCGCCTGCTCTATCATCGGGATATGACAATGGGAATCAACCAACGTAGATGGCATAAGATTTCTTTATGCTTTTAAAAACCCAGATTAGATTACACTGATGGGATAAGAAACAGGTTGAAAGTAGAAAGTAAAAAGTGAAAAAAAATCACTGGTTTCCGGTAAACTAGCAAATAGGCGATTTCACTACTGTAACCTATTGATTAATAAAGACTAAGACCGTGCTACGCATTCAAGTAAAGACACTGATAATGCATCACAACTGCTTGTTTCTAAATAACATATCTGGATGCAGTGATATATTAACCAGACGAGAGTGAAAAGAAATAATTACTTTCTACTTTTAACTTTATACTTTTGGGTCTTCAGCAGAATCTGTGGGTTGATATATAAACAGTAGCCCGTCATTCCCGTGAAAACGGGAATGACGGTATTTATGACTTGAATCCGCCTCTCTATTTAATCAGTTTTTATTCAAAAGTCTTTCTTGTTAACCCACAGATTCTGCTGAAGAGCCATACTTTTTACTCAAATAGTATGTGTAGCGCGATCAGACTTGAGGGCGCCGGC
>JBHHYN010000124.1:0-8655 GCA_046757565.1 Gammaproteobacteria bacterium
AGCGCCCAAATCTGTTCCAGACAGATTTGTCGGCCATCTCTCCGTTACATAAAACAGCAAAGAAATATTAAACCTGATCACTGTTGTCCCGTTAACGTTACATTGTCATGCCGGACGCCGTATCAAGTACGGGGCATGCTTGTTCCGGCATCCAGCAAGTCTTTGAAATCACTGGATTCCGGATAAGTGCTTTGCACTTTCCGGAATGACGGGATTGGATGTGCAATTTCATGTGTCGAATCATTAATACAAGCCACAAAATGGGCGTATTCAATACATTATGCAACACTCTGTTTAACTTAACGGGACAGCGGTGAAACCGGATACAGAAACAAAATCGCTTGCAATACTGAGTTCTGCTTTTTGCGATTAGTGTTCGGGACTGATTATAGTGATCAGGCCGGCATACGTAACCCGCATTTGCAACAGGTACCAGGATGATACCTTTGCCGCAAATGTGGGTAAAGTATTGAAGTGGGGTTTTTAGGACCGGGTTTTCGCTATGGAAAAGTGCTAGTCACCATTGGCCTCGGCCTGATCGTCATAGGGGGGCTGGCTTTCGCCAGACTGGTCGTTTTTCTCACGCTGAATGCGTTCGTAGATTTCCTCACGGTGGACAGCGATTTCTTTCGGTGCGTCAATGCCGATCCGTACCTGATTACCACGTATTCCTAACACGGCCACATTAACGTCATCACCAATCATCAGTGATTCTCCTACCCTGCGTGTCAATATCAACATCTTAATTTCTCCTGTTTGTTCCCTTAACTCAAAGTCTACACCCAAAAAGGGTAAACAAGTGTTTCGATTATGTTTCTAATTATAAGGGAATGGCACTTACTTAAGGGAAATATGTTGTCATGCCGGACCCCGTATCAAGTACGGGGCAAGCTTGTTCCGGCATCCAGTGAAATAAAGTGCGCCTGCGGCGCTCATATGTGACTGGATTGCGGCCTTCGCCGCAATGACGGAGTGCAAGAGAGTTGATATTTTCCTGTGACTGGGCCTTAAGTAAGTGCCATTCAATTATAAGGAATTTGTGAATTAATCACTGCTACCGTAGTGTTCGCTAAAAATGGCGTTATTTCCCTGAATTCATGCTATTTTCCAGGCCAAATACCGAGTGCAGCGTGCGCACACCCAACTCCAGATATTTTTCGTCCAGAACCACCGAAATCTTGATTTCAGAGGTAGAAATCATCTGGATATTGATCCCTTCGTCAGCCAGTGCGGCAAACATTTTACTGGCTATCCCGGCATGTGAGCGCATGCCAACTCCGACGACCGACACCTTGACAATACGCTTATCTCCCGTTACATCGCGGGCCCCCATCTCCGCCGCAGTCTGCTTCAGGATCGAGAGGGCCCTGTCATAGTCATTGCGGTACACCGTGAAGGTAAAGTCCGTCGTATTATCCTGGCCGACATTCTGAACTATCATGTCCACCTCTATATTCGCCTCGGCAATCGGGCCCAGGATATGTGAGGCAATACCCGGTTTGTCCAGGACCCCAATGACCGTTAATTTCGCTTCATCGCGATTATGCGCGATACCTGAGATAACTGCCTGTTCCATACCTTCCACCTCTTCAACGATTAATGTACCGGGCCCCTGCTCGAACGAAGAGAGCACCCGCAATGAAACATGATACTTCCTGGCGAATTCGACCGCGCGGATCTGTAATACTCTGGAACCCAGGCCCGACATTTCCAGCATCTCTTCATAGGTGATCCGATCCAGGCGCCTGGCATCCGGTACGATACGCGGATCCGCGGTATAAACACCATCAGTATCCGTATAAATACGGCATTCATCGGCTTTCAATGCCGCGGCCATGGCAACTGCCGTAGTATCCGATCCACCCCGTCCCAGGGTAGTAATATTGCCATGTTCATCTATCCCCTGGAAACCGGCGATGACCACGACCCGGCCCTGCTCCAGGGCGTGCAAAACCCCTGCAGCGTCAATATCTTTAATACGCGCCTTGTTGTGCGTACTGTCCGTAAGGATATGGACCTGACCGCCGGTAAATGAGACGGCCTCATGACCCTGCTCATGCAATGCTATGCTCAGCAAGGCAATGCTTACCTGTTCGCCCGTCGACAGCAGAACATCCAGTTCCCGGTCATTCGGCTGCCTGGTTATCTCATGGGCCAGTCCCAGCAAGCGATCCGTCTCACTCCCCATGGCGGATACGACCACTACAACCTGATGTCCCTCGGCACGGGTTGCCAGAATTGTGTCCGCCGCCGATTTGATGCGATCGATATCGCCGAGTGACGACCCGCCAAATTTTTCTACTATTAGCGCCATGAGTTTATTTATCGAAAAAAGTGGCGGATTGTAACGGATTAACCTGCCACGGCAAGAGCAATCACCCTGTACGGTTACCTTCCGCCTGAATCTGCTGTTTGATCCACTCCGGGACACTCGCCAGCGCCGCTTCCAGGGCAGAGGGATCACTGCCGCCGGCCTGCGCCATGTCAGGACGGCCACCGCCTTTACCGCCTATCTGCAGGGCGACAAAATTGACCAGATCCCCTGCCTTGATCCTGTCCGTACTGTTCCGGGTAACTCCCGCCACCAGACTGACTTTGGAGTCCTTGACGGTCGCCAGCACCAGGGCCGCTGTCCCCAGTTTATTCTTTAATTGATCAACCGTCTGGCGCAGGGTTTTCGGGTCAACCCCTTCCAGGGTCTTGGCAAGGACTTTTATGCCGCCGATTTCCCGGGTCTCGGTTGCCATGTCATCACCGGCGCTGCTGGCAAGTCTGGATTTGAGTTGCTCAACCTCTTTTTCAAGCTGCCGGGTGCGTTCCAGATACTGTGCCAATCTGGATTCAACAGTGTCGCGGTCGGATTTGAGTAGTTGTGCGACCTGCTGTAGCTGTGATTCACCCTCCATGAACCATGACAACGCCCCTTCTCCCGTCACCGCCTCGATCCGCCGTATCCCTGAGGCAATCCCCGTTTCAGAGATGATCTTGAACAGTCCAATATCACCGGTACGGGTCACATGAGTACCACCGCATAGTTCCACCGAGAACTGACCGGCAATCCTCAACACCCTGACTGTGTCATCATATTTCTCGCCAAACAGGGACATGGCGCCTGACTCGAGCGCCTGCTCCAGTGGCATGACCTCTATAAGTGTCTTGATATTTTCCAGGATCTTGTGATTGACCAGAAGTTCGACCTCCCTTAACTGCTTATCACTGACCGGCTCCGGGTACGAGAAGTCAAAACGCAGGTGATCCGGCGCCACCAGCGATCCCTTCTGCGTCACCTGATTCCCCAGCACCCGGCGCAACGCTGAATGCAGCAAATGGGTGGCGGAATGATTACGGACGGTATCAATACGGGTCTGCTGGTTGACATTGGCAAGCAGTTGCTGTCCGGGTTTGATGCTCCCCTGGCGGACCTCCCCAAGGTGGATGTGGGCCTTACCCTGCTTCTGGGTATCACTGACTTCAAATAACAGGTTATCGGCAGTTAACGTCCCCTGGTCTCCGACCTGGCCACCGGATTCTGCATAAAACGGCGTTGCCTCTAAAAGAACGCCGCCTGATTGCCCCTGTTTGAGTTCCGCGACGCCTTTGCCGTCACGAAAAACCGCCATCACGGTGGATTGCAGGGTCAGTTGTTCATAGCCCCTGAAGGCAGAGGTAAACTGGCCTGCCTCATTGCCGGCCGACAGGTCCACTTCAAATTTGCTTGCCGCCCGCGCCCGTTTACGCTGTTCGGCCATGGCCGTATCAAACCCCGGCATATCCATCTGCAATCCCCGTTCACGGGCAATATCGGCCGTCAGGTCTATGGGGAAACCATAGGTATCGTACAACCTGAATATATCCGTGCCGGGAATGGTGTTGCCGGAAAGCCCATCGATAACGCCTTGCAGGTGTTTCAGCCCCTGCTGCAGGGTCCCCTCAAAGCGTTGTTCCTCCAGTTCCAGGGTACGTTCGACGAATGCCTGTGATTCCGCCAACTCCTTACAGGCATCACCCATCACTTCGATCAGTGGCTGCACCAGGCGGTAAAAAAACGGTTCGCTAAAGCCGAGCTTGTTGCCATGCCGGGCCGCACGGCGGATGATGCGCCGTAGTACATAACCACGCCCATCGTTGGAGGGGATGACGCCATCGGCAATCAAGAAGGCACAGGAACGGATGTGATCGGCCACCACTCTGGTCGAGGTAGTTTCCAGATCGGACGCGCCGGCGATGCCATGAATGGCGGAGATAAGATGGCGGAAGATATCGATGTCATAATTATTGTGGACGCCCTGTAGCACGGCGGCGATGCGTTCCAGACCCATGCCGGTATCCACCGAGGGCCTGGGAATCGGGTTCAGGTTACCCTGCGCGTCGCGATCATACTGGGTGAAGACGAGGTTCCATATTTCCACATAACGGTCGCCTTCCTGTTGCGGGCTGCCCGGCGGGCCGCCCGCTATCCCTTCACCATGATCATAGAAGATCTCGCTGCAGGGACCACAAGGGCCGGTATCGCCCATGGCCCAGAAATTATCCCTCTCCCCGCAACGGCTGAAGTGCTCCACCGGTACACCGATCTCTTTTAACCAGATATCGGCCGCTTCATCGTCTTTTTCGTAAACGGTTACCCACAGACGTGAGGGATCGACCTGCAGTGTCTGTGACAGGAATTCCCAGGCGTAATGGATGGCCTCGTATTTGAAATAATCACCGAAACTGAAATTACCCAGCATTTCAAAAAAGGTGTGGTGCCGGGCCGTATAGCCGACATTTTCCAGATCGTTGTGTTTGCCGCCGGCACGGACACAGCGCTGGGAGGTGGCGGCCCTGTTGTACGGCCGCTTGTCCAGGCCGAGGAACACCTCCTTGAACTGGACCATGCCCGCATTGGTAAACAGCAGGGTCGGGTCGTTGGCAGGCACCAGCGGGCTGCTGGGCAGGATTGCATGCCCTTTATCCCTGAAATAATCCAGAAACGCCCTGCGGATGCTGCGTGTATCAGTCATTGGCCGGATGATTTAAATAACTGCCGTATGAGTTCGCCGGAAAACCCCCGTTGCTGTAAAAACCGGGATTGCCGGGCCTGTTCCTTATAGTTTGCAGGTGCGGATTTACCAAACTTTTTTTCACGAACATCAGTAATACGTCGCAACCACTGTTCCTCTGTTTCGTCCAGTATTGCCTCAATCAACTCGTCTGCCACGCCGCGTTCGCGTAGTTCCCGTTTAATACGCAGGGAACCATAGCCCCTTTCTATACGGTTGTGGACATAGGAATCGGTAAAGCGCTCATCGCTCTGCAAACCCTCGGCCTTGAGTTGCGCGAGCAGAAGGGAGACAGCCTCGCTGTCGAAACCGCGTGTGATCAGCTTCAGATGAAGTTCCTGCTCGCTGTGTTCACGCCGGGCAAGCAACGCAAGTGCGCGTGCCCGCAGGGTATCCGCTTCACCACTCAGGCCTCTGCCTCCTCCACCTCGCTGTCGGCAGTAACCGCTTTCGGTAATACCTTGGCACGAATGGCCTCCTCAATCTCCAGGGTTATGTCGGGATTCTCCTTGAGAAAGTTTCTGACATTATCCTTGCCCTGGCCGATACGATCATTGTTATAGCTGTACCAGGCACCGGTCTTTTCAATGATGTCATGGGCTACGCCCAAGGTGATGATCTCGCCTTCCCTTGATATACCCTCCCCGTAAAGGATATCAAAGGTGACTTGCTTGAACGGCGGGGCAACCTTGTTCTTGACAATCTTGACACGAGTTTCATTGCCGACTACTTCGTCCCCTTTTTTGATAGCGCCGATGCGGCGGATGTCCATGCGCACAGAGGAGTAAAATTTCAGCGCGTTGCCGCCGGTAGTGGTTTCGGGATTACCGAACATAACACCGATCTTCATACGGATCTGGTTAATGAAAATCACCAGGGTATTGGAACGTTTGATATTGGCGGTGAGCTTGCGCAGCGCCTGTGACATTAACCGGGCCTGGAGGCCCATGTGGCTGTCGCCCATTTCACCCTCTATCTCCGCCTTCGGTGTCAGGGCGGCGACGGAATCAATAATTACCAGGGCCACGGCACTGGAGCGTACCAGCATATCGGTGATCTCCAGGGCCTGCTCGCCGGTATCCGGTTGTGAAATCAGTAATTCCTCTAAGTGGACGCCCAGCTTCTCTGCATATAGCGGGTCCAGTGCATGCTCGGCATCGATAAATGCCGCACTACCTCCTGCTTTCTGGATCTCAGCTGCCACATGCAGTGCCAGTGTCGTCTTACCTGAAGATTCGGGTCCGTATATCTCCACTACCCTGCCCCGAGGCAGGCCACCGATCCCCAGGGCGATATCCAGTCCCAGCGATCCCGTCGAGACAGATTCGACATCCCGTATAACGCTGCCATCGCCCATTCGCATGATGGATCCCTTGCCAAACTGTTTTTCGATCTGGCCGAGGGCGATATTTAAGGCTTGCTGTTTTTTCTCATCCATTGATCTGTCACCACTTTATACAGTTAATTAAAGAAGGGATTATCCCACAAATTGGCAGGCTGTTTGACAGATAATTTTCAATCCGGCGGCTGTACTGGCGAAAGCGGCCAACTCTGCAGGACCGTATATTCCGCACCCTGGGACAGAGTGTCTGACTTAACCAGACAGAAGTCACTGATATTCCAGTAGTTTGGATCCATTTTAAACGGCCGGGGTGGTTTCGAGGCCTTGCGCACCAGGGTGAGGTGAGGCCGGTATGGCCGCTCTTCCAGCGGAATGCCACTGGCCTGGACAAGTGTATTCACCTCCCCCACTAACTGAAGCATGGCTATGGGGATATGCTGCGGCGCCAGCCAGATGATCTTGGGCCGTTTCCACCAGCCAATCCGATCCAGTCTCAGTGAAAATCCGAGTCCCCGTATCCCGGTCACAGCAGTTTTCAGTCCCGCTACATGATGGTCATCGAGATCGCCCAGGAAACTCAAGGTAATATGCAGCTTCTGCTTCGGCACCCGGCGGCCGATATTCTCCGGTAACCGCTCACCGATTGCCGCTAATTGATCGCGCGTCTTGTCATCCGGCCACAGGGCAAAAAAATAACGAGACATCAACCCGTGACAAGTTATGACTGATTGCTTATGACTGCTTCTCGAGGAAATCGAGAAGTCCCTGTATCGCCATGAGGACCGCTTGTTCACGCACCTGAAGGCGATCACCCTCAAAGACGGTACGGGCAGTCCTGGTCCCGTCGCCACGCCTGCCCCAGGCGAAGCAGACGGTGCCGGTGGGTTTTTCAGCCGTGCCGCCACCCGGTCCGGCGATCCCCGTCACCGCTACGCTGATATGGGCATGACTGTTGGCCAGGGCGCCCTGTGCCATGGCCAAGGCAGTCTCTTCACTGACTGCGCCGTAACGCGCAAGCAAATCATGGGAGACGCCGAGCAACTCCTCCTTGGCATCATTGGAATAGGTAACAAAGCCACGCTCAAACCACTGTGAACTGCCGGCAATAGTGGTGATCAAATGGGCGACCCCGCCGCCGGTACAGGATTCTGCCGTCACCAGCCTGCTGTCATCCAGCAGTAAGGCCTTACCCAGTTGTTCCGCCAGCAACATGTCAGTAGATTCAGACACGGCCTATCGCCTGCTCCTGAAAAATTCCTGCAGTACAGCTGCACACTCTGTTTCCATCACGCCCCCGTTCACGTCAACGATATGGTTGAGCTTTGTTGTGCCCAGGATATCAAAGAGGCCGCCGGCCGCGCCGGCTTTTGTATCCCAGGCACCAAAAACAACCCGCGCGATGCGCGCATGGATGATCGCACCGGCACACATGATACAGGGTTCCAGAGTGACATACAGGACCGCCCCCGGCAGGCGATAATTATTCGAATGCGCCGCAGCTGCGCGCAAGGCCATGATCTCGGCATGGCCGGTCGGATCAGAGGAGGCGATGGGAGAGTTCCATCCCTCGCCGATACAGGCATCGCCTGAAACAACCACCGCACCGACCGGGACTTCACCTGCCTGTTTCGCATGTTTGGCCAGCCCGAGTGCATGCTGCATCCAGTCTTCGTGGTTCATTTCTTTTTTTCGTGGTTCATTTCTTTGAATGGGGAAATATACCCGTTTCATCTATCAGGAAACAGATTCAAATCGCTGCACCTGAATAGATTCTGTGAGAGGTGAGAGATCCTTCTGCTTTTCGTGAAAGAATTCCGGGAGATAAATCCGTGTCGAGAATAGAAAAAGTGTAGCTGAATAGGTAAAAAAGTATCGGCTTACCCGTCTATGCGAGAAAGCAATTTGAAATAACAGCAATCGCTATACGAACATTGCTGACTCTTCTATGCAAAAGATTCCTCACATCACGAAATGACAGATAGATGTCATCCCGAGGCGAACGCCGTGCGCCGAGAGTTCTTATCCATGCCATGCCTGGTTGCGTAATGGGGGAAAAGGCAGATAGCAGTAATTACACTGCCAGGCTATGGGAAGGTTTACGGCTTGCTACGCCGCCTGCTGAATCCAAGTCCTGCCAGGCCGAGGCCCATGAGAGCAAGGCTAGCGGGTTCGGGGACGGTCATCTCCGCATCGTGCGAGAACGGTGCAAAGGCATTTTACGTCATGCCGGAAAGTGCGAAGCACTTATCCGGTATCCAGACAAGTGTGTTG
>JBHHYN010000125.1:0-8208 GCA_046757565.1 Gammaproteobacteria bacterium
GGGAATGACGGGCTACTGTTTATATATCAACCCACAGATTCTGCTGAAGACCCGGATTTTTTTCCTGTCTCAAAATCCCGCGTGGCTGTAATCAGCAGAGCGGTGTGTGCTAAGGTCATGGGATGCGGCGCCACTGGAAACTCGTGATCTCCTTCCATATTACTTTTTTATCAATCATCCTCTCGTCCTGTGCAAATTTTGCCTATTACGGTCAATCCCTGTCTGGCCAGCTTGAAATTCTGGAGAAGCGCCGATCCATCGATAAAATCCTGTCTGATCCAACCACCCCCCGGGACTTGAAAAAGCGGCTTGAACAAGTGCATGAGATCACAGAGTTTGCGAACAGGGCGCTTTATCTACCCGCTCATGGCAGTTACCGGACGTATGCCGATCTCAGCCGGGAATATGTTGTCTGGAATGTTGTCGCCGCGCCTGCCTTCTCACTGGCACCGCTGCGATGGTGTTTTCTAATCGTGGGTTGCCTGCCCTACCGGGGCTATTTTGCAAAACAGGACGCCATACGGTTTGCCGGCAAGCTCAGGGCCAGGGGCTACGACGTCCATTTCGGCGGGGTCAGCGCCTATTCGACCCTCGGCTGGTTTGACGATCCGGTATTGAATACCATGTTGAGACGCGACAGGACGGAGTGGGCCAGGGTGATTTTTCACGAACTGGCCCACCAGAAAATCTATATTAAAAATGATACCGGGTTTAACGAGGCGTTTGCCGACAGCATTGCCCTGGTAGGGGTACGGCGCTGGCTGCATGCCAATTACCCGGCTGAGGCGCTGCATCGATTCGAGCGGGCGCAACATCGGGAAGAGCAGTTTTTGCAACTTGTGTTCAGTTATAGACGCAAGCTGGAAGCGCTCTATGCCAGTGATTTACCGGTAATCAAAAAACGCTCCCGTAAATCCGCTATATTCAAATTTATGTTGGCCGACTACCGCAAGATGCGTGCACGCTGGGGTGATCATGACGAATATGACGCCTGGTTTGAAAACGGACTGAATAATGCCAGGTTGGCGACTCTATTAACCTACCGGGACCTGGTGCCGGGCTTCCTGGCATTATTGCAGGCAGTAGATAATAATCTCCAGGAGTTCTATGACCGGGTTGCGGAGCTGGGCCATTGCAGCAAGGTCACGCGCCGGCATATTCTTGAAGAGGGCCCTGTAATGCAAGAGTGCAAAGAGCAATGAGGCACACACGAATATCCGCTCTATACCGGTTCCTGCTCGTGTTGGGAATTTTTAGTATGGACACAGGCGCTGCCGGCCTGTCCCCTGACCAGCAGGGTCCGGTCATGGTGGCCACCCATGCTGCAGCCGATACCGGCAGGACCGGTACGGCCGGGGAAGGCCCGAATCTCCCGGAAACGATCAAAAGTCATCCACAACTGGGGAAAGGGATCTTTCTCATTGCCAACAAGGGCATGGATGATCCGAATTTCCGGCAGACCGTGGTGCTCATTACTGAATACAATGATACGCAAACTGTGGGACTCGTCATTAACCGACCATTACAGATGCCGGCGGACAAGGTATTCCCCTCAATCCACAGATTGTCGCAGAATTCAGGATATCTGCATATCGGCGGTCCGGTTGCACTCAATAGCTTGCAATTGTTGATACAGACCGGGACGGAGCTGGACCCGTCCACACACCTTTTTGACGATGTCTATCTGGTAAATGACCCAAAGACGTTACAGGCACTGACACATAGCGATATTACCACGACGGCCGTAAGACTGTACGCGGGTTATGCAGGCTGGCTGAGTGGTCAACTGGAATCGGAACTCATACGGGGAGACTGGTATATATGGCACGCGGATATGTATACAATTTTCGCAAAAAAACCCGAAGCCGTCTGGCCTGAGTTGTTCCGGCGCGTGAGTGCACAGTGGGCACAGCATAAATTTGACCCAACAGCACTACCCACCTTGGCCGGTTCTGACTTATAATGATTTATTTGGTCTGCTAAACTTGGGTGTAATAGCGAAAATCGGATAGGATGCCCTGTTTTTATAGTAGTGGGGGGGCGCACCTGCGGGCATTTCTAATGGGGCAAAGTGTACGACTATTCGGCGGCGAAAAACCGTGAACAGACAGGAAATTAACGATTTTACAGTCGCTTGCACCCTCGCGCCAACAGACGCCTGAATTCAATGTACTTCGATATCGGATGCCTACCAGGAGCCTGTCGGACACGGGGTTCGTAGCGGGGCTAGTGGGATATCAACCAAGGGGAGTATTGTGAAATGAATCGCAATACGATGGCATCACATTCAGCGGGATTTAAGGTAGAATCCTCTGGATCCTGAATAACATAAGGATATTCAATTCACAATGCTCAACAAATTCTTCTCCAAACCTGTTGAAATCAAGATAGGCGAGCAGATCTTCAAATTTTGCTCTATTGCTGACTTTGAGTTCAGCATGACAGGCAGGACCGCAGTACCCTCGAAGAAAATTACCGATATGGTGAAGTTTTCTACGGATCAACTCAAAAGGGAGGCCCGCACCATCAAGGATATCGAAAAACAGTTCGTCTCCATCCTGTCCCGCTCCATTGAAGAGACCAGCAGCATTAACCGCGCCCTGCGTGAACTGGATCCCCTGATCTTTTCCCAGGACCACTCCTGGCGCGACATTATCAGTGCATTGAACGAGGGCGACGAAGAACTCAATCCATTCCGCCGCATCGCCCTGGTCAAATACATGCAATACCTCTCCTCCCGGCAGGAGATCATCAAGTATCTCTACAATGAAAAGAAAAAATTACTCAAGGAACCCGATTCCGTGGAGACGCCAAAGTTCAAGGATACTTTACTTCTGGACAATACCGTATTTGAACCCATTGAAGGTGATGGAGCGGGCAAGGAAGTGGAGCGCATGCCCAAAGGGGAAGCGGTAACCGTTACCCTGAAGCCCAACGAGGAGATTAGTGTCATCCTGTCGAAACATATATGTAAACTGTCGGCGAAAAACGGGATCCAGTTTACCGATCAGGCCGGCAGGACCTATACCCTTGGAAAAGGGCGTAATATCATCGGCAGGGACACGGTCAGTAATGTCATCATGGAACCGTCGTTAAAAGATGTGTCGAGGCTGCATCTCGTCATTGAAAATTATGATGACAATACCCTGCAGTTAACGGACCTCTCCTCGCATGGGACCTATATTCCATTGAAGTTTATCGAACAACACTCCTCATAACCTGGCCGCTGAGAGACCGGCAAGGTTTTTGACGCACCGCCTGGATTATAATCTGTAGCGATAATGCTATAATCAGTTATTATTTATTAGCATAAGGAAAATTTGCTAGGATCGCCGCTCCGGCCCTGGCCGTCAACAGAATCGCCCATTTACTTAAAGAGATATTAAGAATGAAGGTAGAAGAGTTTGAAGTGGAAGCGCTGGCGAGGCAATACGATGCCAGTCATCCCCGGGAAATCCTGGAACTGGCCCTGTCGAATTTTGACAACATCGCCATCTCGTTCAGCGGCGCAGAGGACGTTATCCTGGTGGATATGGCCGTCAACATCGATCCGAACGTGCAGGTTTTCTCGCTTGATACCGGACGGCTTCACCCTGAGACCTATCGTCTGCTGGAGCAGGTCCGCGAACATTATCATATCCAGCTGGAGGTCCTTTATCCCGATGCCGGGGCGCTGGAAAAGCTGGTCCGGGAAAAAGGGCTATTTAGTTTCTACAAAGAGGATCACAAGGAGTGCTGTGGCATTCGCAAAGTCGTACCGCTCAGGAACAGACTCGCCAGCCTCGATGCCTGGATAACAGGACAGAGAAAGGACCAGAGCCCGGGCACACGCGCCTCCGTTCCGGTTGTCGAGGAAGATGGCGCTTTTTCCTCAGCAGATCACAGGTTGATAAAATTCAATCCCCTTTCAAACTGGTCGTCGGCACAGGTTTGGCAATATATCCGTGAACATGACGTGCCGTATAATGAATTGCACAACAAGGGTTTTATCAGTATTGGCTGTGAGCCGTGCACACGGCCTGTCCTGCCGAATCAGCATGAGCGTGAAGGCCGCTGGTGGTGGGAAGAGGCAACCATGAAAGAGTGCGGTCTGCATGCCGGCAACATCACGGACAAGAATTAAGGGGAAGACTGGCTGTGCACATCACTCTGGTCAAGAAGATCAAACTCGACGGCACTCCATGCCGCAAATGCGCAGAGGTGCAGAAACGCCTTGAAGAGGCCGGACTCATGGACCGGATCGATCGCGTTGTGATCGCCGATGAACGCGATCCGGGAAGTGAAGGGATGCTGCTGGCGAAACGGCACCAGGTCGATCTGGCGCCGTTCTTTATGGTGGAAGACGATGAGGGACCGGTGCGGGTTTACACAGTCTATTTTCGTTTTTTAAAGGAAGTACTAAACGCCCGGACCACCCAACAGGAGGAAGTCGCCGAGATCATGGACCGGAACCGGGATCTGGATTTCATTTAGCGCGCCTCTTGCGTGTGTTGGTGAGCGGATCACGCCACACGTTTTCCTTTTTTCACTTTTCACTTTCCACTTTCCACTTTCCACTTTCCACTTTCCACTTTCCACTTTTTAACAGGTTGGCAAATCCAGTCCTTTAAATAGCTCATCCAGTTCATCTTTGGAACGGGATTGCAGCGCTGTTTCAACCACCTGCCTGGTCAAGTGCGGCGCAAACAGCTCGATAAAATCGAACATATAACCACGTAAAAACGTTCCGCGTCTGAAACCGATTTTTGTGGTACTCGGTTCAAACAGGTGACTGGCATCTATTGCCAACAAGTCATTATCGAGCACCGGGTTATAGGCCATGCTCGCTACAATCCCTACTCCGAGACCTAATTTGACATAGGTTTTGATTACATCGGCATCAACCGCAGTAAACACAACGCGTGGGGTTAACCCGGCATTATCGAAGGCGCGGTCCAGATGAGAGCGCCCGGTAAAGCCGAATACATAGGTGACGATCGGGTGTTCGGCAATCCTTTTCAGGGTCAGCTCTCCTTTCCGCGCCAGCGGATGGTCATGCGGAACAATGAGACTCCGGTTCCAACGGTAACAGGGCATCATCACCAGGTTCTCAAACAGCTCAAGTGCCTCCGTTGCGATAGCAAAATCCACCGTACCCTTCGACGCCAGTTCCGATATCTGCACCGGTGTCCCCTGGTGCAGTTGCAAGGCGACATCCGGATAGCGGTCGATAAACCCCTTTATAACGTCCGGCAGGACGTACCGGGCCTGGGTGTGGGTTGTGGCAATGGATAAACTGCCGCGTGTTTGATCACTGAATTCCTGGGCAATCTGGTGCACATTTTCCACGTTATTCAGGATTTCACCCGCCTTCTCGATAATGGCCCGACCAGCGGGGGTAATTTCAGTCAGATGCTTGCCGCTGCGATGAAAGATCTGAACGCCCAGTTCATCCTCCAGCATGCGCACCTGTTTGCTGATCCCCGGCTGAGAGGTATACAGACTTTCAGCGGTGGCTGAGACATTCAGCTCGTGCCTGGCCACCTCCCAGATGTAGCGAAGTTGTTGTAATTTCATAGTCTATATATATTTTTATTCTAAAAATATGCCTAACAATTACTTTTAAGTATAGATAACTGCGGCTACGATACAACTCCTTTTATTCAGGCTGCGGTCAATACTAAATATAAAAATGGACATCACCTATACAATCGCCGGGTTCGTGGTGGGTTTCATCATTGGGCTCACCGGCGTTGGTGGTGGCTCCCTGATGACTCCGATCCTGGTGCTGGTATTCAGTTTCAAGCCGGCGGTTGCCGTCGGCACTGATCTGCTGTATGCCGCGGTAACCAAGTCCGGAGGGATCTTCGTGCATCAAAAACAGGGAACGATAGAGTGGAAAATCGTCGGCCTGCTGGCCTTGGGCAGCATTCCCTCCACCCTGGTCTCGTTGTTGTTGCTCAAACACCTCGATACGGCAGGGATCAACTATGATAAAGTAATTACTTACACACTCAGTATCGCATTGATACTGACCTCGCTTGTTTTGTTGTTCAAGACCCGTCTGCAAGCCCTCAGCCAGAATGAACGATTTGACGGGATACGCGCCCTGCATCACCGCCTGCGGAAACCGATAACCGTGCTGGCAGGGGTGCTCATTGGCGCACTGGTAACCCTCTCATCGGTTGGCGCGGGGGCCATTGGCGCGGCAATATTATTCTTCCTCTACCCACGCATACGCGCCACGACCATCGTGGGGACAGACCTCGCCCATGCCGTTCCCATCACCGCCATAGCGGGTCTTGGACATGTGCACCTCGGTACGGTGGATTTCCTGCTTCTGGGGAGCCTGTTGATCGGGTCATTACCCGGGATTTATCTGGGATCACATACCGGCACCCTCCTGCCTGACAGGATATTACGACCGCTCCTCGCCAGTATGTTATTTTTAATCGGCCTGAGAATGACTATATAGAACCTATCTTAAACTCCGCGCGGTCGCGACGGTGGCCTTGCGTGTGCAGCGCAAGGCGCGAGGAGTGAAGTTTAGCCGGGTCTAAATGAACAACGAGCAACGCCGCGATACGCACGCAAGGCCCCGTCACCTGCATCAGCGTGACGGGGCCTTCGCAACAAAAAACCGCGAATGACCGGTTGCCTGTCAGGCATGAGCCTGTCGATAATCCGCTATCTTGGCCGCCATTCGGTCCTTCAATAATAATTTCTCTTTCTTCAGTTTTTCCAGTGAATATCTGTCCTGGAGATTGGTACTTTGGTTAGCTTCCTTGACTCTCCGTTTCAACTCTATGTGTTTTTCGTAGAGCCGTTTAAAATCATTATCCTCATTAAGAAGTGAATCAACTATATCCTGTTCAAATTCGAACATGGCACCCCCTTTATGGTGATAGAAGTAATGGGAAAAAAGCAAAATAAACCTGATATGGAGTATCTTGCCGTTGAAGACATCAGGTCAGATCACCCCGAGGCGGGGTCTGTTTGTGAACGAGTGATTTTTCATACAGCCTCATATATAAATTTAGTGCAGATTTAGGGCGAGGACAAGTACTTCCAGAATGGAATTTGCGTAAATGAGTGATAGGATTATGAATTCATAGTATGTTCAGCCGGTTAGTATAATTTCTTAAAGTCGAGTAGGCCTAATATGTCCTATCCAGTTAATTGCCATTGTAATTCCAACGGGAGCTGCAGAAATATTCTGACCTGTGGAATAATCAAAATCGGCATCATTATTGCTTTTAAATCGATAATACTTTTCCATTTTACAACTGTTGCCGCGTCCGGGCGTGCACCCGGTTTTAATCTGACCGAGGTCGCCACGGGGATATACGTGCATCAGGGTTTACATGTCCCCTTTGAAGACCCCCAACATGACGATATTGCCAATATCGGATTTATTATCGGCCAATCATGCGTAGCCGTGATCGATACCGGCGGTTCCGTACGTATCGGAAAATTATTACGTAACCATATTCACAAGATTACTTCCGTACCCGTTTGTTATGTCATCAACACCCATATCCATGTCGATCACCTGCTGGGGAATATCGCGTTCAATCCCGATACCCCGAAATTCATTGGTCATCAACAGCTGAAAAACGCCGTACTCAGGAACCGCACATTTTTTCTGGAAAATTATGCAGCAGATTTGGGGGACAATCCCTCGGAAGCATCGATTATCGGTCCTGATATAACAGTTCAAGAGACGATGGATCTCGATCTTGGTGGTCGTCGATTAACAGTAAAGGCCTACCCCCCCGCACATACCTTTACGGACCTGACCATCTACGATCATAAAACCGGTACCTTGTGGTTATCGGATCTGTTATTCATCGACCGCATCCCCGCGCTGGATGGCAGTTTAAGGGGCTGGCTCACCGTGTTGGATAAACTGGAAACTACGCAGATTGATCGTGTTATACCCGGTCATGGGCCGGTCAGCGCTCACTGGCCCGGGGCCGATGCCGCTCAGAAACGCTACTTAACACTGTTATTGCATCAGACCAGGGAGATGATCGCCAAAGGCAGTTTTATGGAAGATGTCATCGATACGGTCGGCAGGGAAGAAAAAAAGAGATGGCTCCTTTATGATCAACATCATAAACGCAATGTCAGCAAGGCCTTTACCGAACTGGAATGGGAATAATCAGGTTCCTGGTTCCTGGTTCCTGGTTCCTGGTTCCTGGTTCCTGGTTCCTGGTTCCTGGTTCC
>JBHHYN010000126.1:0-8068 GCA_046757565.1 Gammaproteobacteria bacterium
CACGGGAATGACGGGCTACTGTTTATATATCAACCCACAGATTCTGCTGAAGGCCTTAATAATTTAAAGAATTTAATCTCTAAACACGGATAAGATGGATTGATGAAAATAGCCGGTGCCCTGTTATTTGCATTTATTGCCGCACTGGGGAACGCATTGTTTGTTGCGGGTCAAAAAAAGGCCGTTGGTATTGATAACGGCCTTGGCTTTATTGTTTATGCCGTTGCCATGGCGTTTGTATTAATATTAATGACTGTCCCGTTAATCGGTACTCCGAATTATCTGCATACGGTCAGAGCGAGCTGGGTTTGGGTTATAGTGGGAGGAGTTGGCCTGTGTATGACGTATATTGGTTTTAACCTTCTCTACACGTACTATGGTGCATCCTACTATATTCTGTTTGCGGTAATGTCGATTATTACCACGACTGTTATCGTCGGTGTTATTTTTTTCAGAGAATCACTTAATATTTTCCACTGGAGCGCCTTACTATTCGCTCTCATTACGGTAGCTCTGTTTTCAATTGGATCAGCAAAGGGATAAATCAGATTCCGTATAGATCTTTTTTTCTGGCGGTCGGCAACATAAGTAGTATTTTTATTACGCGTTAATGCTGCTGTACCTGCTCTTTGCCGGACTCCAGAACTATTACGAAATGATTAAGATAAAAACATATCGAACATTTTTAATGCGAATCCACGTTTTAAAGAGTCAAAGATATGTCAGATAAATATGTAAAGGATAATTTTGAACATGACGGTATTTTCGTCGACTATATTAAACCTGGTCATGAAGCACCACATCCCTTGGGACTGCCACTTTTATTCATCCATGGGGGTTTCCATGGTAGCTGGTGCTGGCATTATTACCTCAAGTACTTTGCGACGGCTGGATATGAATGTTACGCGCTGAACTGGTATAACCACTACAAGTCTGCGGCGCTCCCGATGGAACAGTTTGTGAACCGTAGCATTGTCGATGTCACGGAGGAAATCGATAAAATAGTAGATTATCTCAAACTCACACCGGTTATTGTAGGATGGAGCATGGGAGGACTGGCTGCGCTGAAATACGCTGAACAGTCGTTACTCCCTGGCCTGGTTCTCATCACCCCGGGTATACCTCTGGAAGCCGGCGGCGCCCACATCGAATTACCGATACCGTACGATGATCAACAGCCTTTTTCACCACCACCGTTTGAGATAGCGAAGGAGTTATTTCTTCAAGGAGTAGATGAAGAACGGGCAAAACACTATTATTCTCTGCTGTGTCCGGAATCAGCAAAAGCGGTGCGGGAGGTTATGGACACCGGGCATGCAATATCCGTAGATAAAACAAAGATTTCACATCCCATATTAGTGTTGGGTGCCGAATGTGACCGGCTTGCTCCACCGGACCTGGTGCGAAATACCGCAGATGTTTATGCTGCTGATTATATCTATATCAGAGGGAAAGGCCACAATCTGCTGACTGAATGCGGTTGGCAAGAGACTGCAGAACTGATCGTAAAATGGTTGCGTAGAATGGATATGCTATCAGGAGCCCGGGCATACGGACTCTGACGTTCCAGCATGTATAGTAATGAGAAAGCGCAGGCGACTCTGTTAAAGTGGAAATATGGGAGATAAAGATATCATGTTCGAAATAGACTTTCCTGTCGTACCCCGGATGATGGCCTTGATCAACGTTGATATGCAAAACTGCTTCGTCCATGGATATCCGTTCTCGGCGCCTGATGGACTTGAATTACAGGATAGAATCAATCATCTGGCCACGGTTTGCCGCAAAGCGGGTGTAACAGTGATCCATACCAGCCATGTCATTCGCCCTGATGGTTCGAATATAGGCGTGATGGGAGAGATCATTCCGCCGGTCAAGGAAGGCATGATAAACAAGGGTTCAGAATCTGCAGCCTTGCATGCGGGGCTCGTGGTGGAAGATACCGATATCCTCCTCGACAAACCACGTTTTGGCGCTTTTCACGGTACCGATTTGGATCTGATATTGCGTTTGCGTGACATCGACACGGTGATTATCACCGGTATTGCTACCAATATATGCTGCGAGACCACAGCACGGGAAGCAAACATGCGCGACTTCCGTATCTTTTTCATGAGTGATGGCACCTCGACTTTCTCCCTGGGTGAACTCAGCAAGGATGATATCCAGAAAGTTACCTGCGCGACGCTCGGTGCAGCATTCGCCCAGGTAATTACCGTCGATGAAATGATTGCCAGGATCAAGGCAACCAGTGTTGAAGCCGAACTCGTCGAATAACATGTTAATTTATTTCACTCTTTAGCAAGGCAAGTGCGCGCTCTACACGGAAACGGATGCCTTCCATTTGCTCAACCAAATATCGAAATTCCTGTGCGGAAAATTCGCCAAATACCATTCCATTTACCCGTTGACGGTTCTTGTGAAAACCGTTCAACCTGGTAATGGTTGCCGGAGTTAGGGAAAGCAGTACGACCCGGCGATCCGATTTAGATTGTATTCGCCGTAAATGGCCCGTTTTTTCCATGAGTTTGGATTGTGCGGTAACGAACGTTGATTTCACATGAAGTTTATTGGCGATCTCACCTACTGGCACGCCCACCCCCTTATCCAGATGATCTACGGCCATGAGAATGTTCCACTGGGGGCCGGTGATACCGGTCAAACTCGCCCAGTACGTTCGAATCCTCCCCATATGGTTGCTGATTGAAAAAAAATCCCAAAGAATCGTTCGCAACAGACGATCTGACTCCTGGTTCGACATGGAGGGAATAGTGATGACCGGGGACCTCGGCTTCGCCTTCCTTGCCCTCTTTTTGTTAGCCATTAGACTAATCCGTCCGATACAAAACCGGATCTATTTAAAATCAAGAATTTAATTCCTGTTTCATAAGTGACCAATCGTCTCCGGATTGAACCTGACAGCGAATATAAAAAGATAGATACATTTTCAATTCATTGATGGTTATTGAAGAAATCATACAAATGCCCCGATGTTGACATATCCTCGGCTTTTCTTTAATGTGATTATATAAGTAAGTTCTATATTTAACAACTTCAGGAAACTTTCATCATGACACTTTCTATAAGTCACGCTCCGCCTCCACAGCCACAACGGCCGCTGGATAAAAGTTTACGGGACTACCTGCAGACACACTCCGATGCAGTAATTCGTATTACAAAGCCCGTGAACATTGATGACATAGGGGCCCTTTCCGCCCAGGTAGATGACCCGATCCTGTTCGAGAATATTATTGAACATCCAGGGTTTCGGTTGACCGATATGCTGGTCAAAAACCGCAGGAACCAGGCCCGGGCACTGGGCGTCGAACCCGAGCATTACCTGCGGACCCTGGCGTACCGGCTGAGACAACCGCCAAGTGGTTTTAAATACGTGAAAACGGGACCGGTTAAGGAAGTCATCAGCACAGGAGACGAAGCGGACTGGACGAAGTTACCCGCGTCCCTTCACAAAGAAGGAGATGAGTTCCCCTTTATTACGGCAATGAACATACTCAAAGATCCGGAGACCGGGTACTACAATACTTCACACTGCGGGACTTTAGTAGCGGGTCCGCGCCGCGGTTTCCCATCGTTCGCGACACAACATAGCAATATCATCATAAGGAAGTATAAAGAACTGGGGCTCGATAAAATGCCAATGGCTTATATCTTCGGAATACCTCCGGCTTACGAGATCATGGACAACTTTTCCGGCCTGCACATGGATATGTGGGGTGAACTCGAAATGGTGGGGACTATTATGGATCAAGATATTCAGATGGTTGCCTGCGAGACCATCGATCTGAATGTTCCGGCCCATGCGGAAATTGTTGTCGAAGGACATGTTAATCTCGGCGAACGGTTCAGAACCGGAGAAGTCACCTCTCCATCCATGTACAACATGCCCCATTTCGAAAATTGTCCTGAATTTATTGTCACGGCAATAACCATGCGGGAGGACCGGCCAATCTACCGCAATCACCAAACCTGCCCGGAAACGGATCACCAGACCTTACCACGACTTTGCCACGAAGCCGTACTCTATAACCGTCTGACGGAAATGGGGTTGAAAGTTAAAGAAATACGCTTCCCGACATGGGGCGGCGCCCTGTCCTGTCTCATTCAGTTTGATTACCCGTTTGATGGCTTCGTGAATGACGCATTGATGACAGTGATGGGGGCGCCCTGGATAAATACCAAACTGGTGGTCGCACTCAGTCCTGATACCGATATTGAGAATGCCAGGGATGTCTATCATGCTATCGCCAGTCGCGCTGATCCGGAGCGGGATGTGATCATTGTCCCACATACCCGCGGATCCCCGTATGACCCTTCTTCGACACCCCTGGCGGATCATCCGCCGTTCAGAACCGTCGGCAAGATGGGCATTGATGCAACCATCAAGGCCCGCTACGATACGCACGATTTTGATCGGGCCTGGCCCAAGAATTGGGGTAAAGTACACCTTAAGGACTACCTCTAATTTAAGTTTGGAGATTTAATGAGATGAATACGACAACGACAGAAGCAATACAAGAGGAAGAGCCGTTCATTCCGTATGCAGATCCGGCACAGGCGCCCGATTACCTGAAAAAATTACTGGATCCCTATATGGAACGTATGGGATTTCTTCCCAATGCGCTGAAACTATATATTCATCGTCCTGAGATTGCAGAAATTCTCTGGCAACTCAACAATCGGGTAATGCGCGATCCGAGCTCTACACTCGATCAAAGACTCAAACGCGAGCTTGGCAGCGTAGCCAGTAAACTCAACAAGTGCAAATATTGTACTTCACATCACACTGCAATCCTGCAAAACCCGGCTAATCAGGCAATGGAAGGCTGGGGGATGGGAGATGACGAGGTGCAAGCACTGCTTGGTGGTGAATGGAAACCTGCTAACGCAATGGAACGTGCCTGTTTTGAATTTGTTATCGAGGCGACAACTGATTCGGGCAAAGTTTCAGAAGAAACCTATGAAGAATTGAAAAAAAACCTTACCCCCGAGCAGATTATCGAACTTGCAGCAGTGGTCGGTTTTTGGAAGATGTATAATACCATTCACCAAAGCCTTCGAGTACCGCTTGAAGCGCGTCTTTTTGAGGTCGCTAAAAAGACAGGCCTTTAAGGATATGACTAAGGTGTAATCCGGAACAGCAAAAATTGCTGAATCAGCAGACCAAATAGAGAAATAGACAATGTCAATAAATAAAGCACATGAGGAATTCCATAGTCTTGATATGGACAGCGGCTGGCAGGTGCCTCCAGGTTACCCTGAAGGCATGGAGCAAAAAATCCTGTCTGGGGAGCTTGATGAAGAACAAAAACGGGGCAGCCGCACCCGGCTTTTGCGTTTCAAACCCGGTGTATTCTCCACGGTACCGTTCGAACATGAATACTGGGAAGAGGTCTATCTACTCAGTGGCGACCTCATTGTCGGCAGTGATGAAAACGGCGAAGGTGGTGAATCGTTCCAACCAAACACTTATGCGTGCCGGCCTCCCGGTGTCCCCCACGGACCATTTAAATCCGAAAATGGATGTGTGTTGCTTGAATTCCATTATTTCGATCCGATTTAAGAAGGGTACACGATAATAATGCCGTGCGAATTTTGAAAAGTTACGCCCGCAAACGCCGGCATGAATACATGCGCGCTATAATGGGAATGACTGAACGTTGAATGCTATGAGGGTACAAGCCATAGAGATTAAATCCACAATCGATGATTAAGCTGACACATCCCCTTTCAACCACGAACATCATCGTGCTCTGAAATATCTTCATGTAACTGTAAAACTTCATGTGCTCGTTGTACAACTGGATAATCGATCATTTTACCCTTGTACTCAACATATACACATCCTCCAGTCAATGCGACAGTAAAAGTGTTAATTAACCCAGAGGCATGTTCCACCTGTTGTAATGTATGATCTACTCAATGGTATTCGTGTCATCGAGGGGTCGGCCTTCGTTGCCGCCCCGCTAGGGGGGATGACGCTCGCTCAACTTGGTGCTGATGTCATCCGCTTCGATCCGATCGGTGGTGGGCTCGATTATGGACGCTGGCCCATCAATGAAGAAGGCAAGAGCCTTTATTGGGCCGGTCTGAACAAGGGCAAGCGCTCCATTTCCATTGATCTGAAAAGTGAGGCGGGCCAGGAACTGGCGACTGCGCTTATTACTGCGCCCGGCACCGGTGCCGGGATCTTTCTGACCAATTTTCCGGAAGCCGGCTGGCTGGCTTACGACCGGCTCAAGGAGCGCCGCCCCGACTTGATCATGGTCAACATTCAGGGAAACGCCGATGGCTCAAGTGCGGTTGACTACACCATCAACTGTGCGGCCGGCATCCCCTATGCGACAGGTCCGGCCGGTTCCGATAATCCGGTAAACCACATGCTGCCGGCCTGGGATCTGCTAACCGGCACCAATGCCGCCCTGGCTGTGCTGGCCTCGGAGCTAAGCCGCCGCGAGGACGGTGAAGGTCAACTCATCAAGCTGGCATTGTCGGATGTGGCATTTGCTACTATCGGCAATCTTGGTCATATTGCAGAGGTACAAATAAAGGGTGAGAACCGGCCACCAATTGGCAATCGCCTGTATGGAGCGTTCGGGTATGATTTCGCAACTCTCGACGGCGAGCGTGTCATGATAGTGGCGATCACCCGACGCCAGTGGTCCAACCTGGTCGCAGCCACCGGGTTGAATACAGAGTTAGACGTGCTGGCACAACGCACCGGCCTTGATCTGCTCGATGAGGGGCAGCGCTATCAGGCAACGGATGCGATTACGCAATTGCTTGTGCCCTGGTGTGCAGCCCGCCCACTGGCAGCTATCGCTGAGGCATTCAATAAAGCCGGTGTCTGTTGGGGCCCTTACCAGACCTTTTCCCAACTGGTAGAACGTGACCCGCGTATCAGTAACAACCCTGTCTTCGAACAGGTCGAACAACCGGGGATCGGTTCCTATTATATGCCCGGTTCACCACTGCGTTTCAGCGCTCTTGATCGGAAGCCGGTTCAACCTGCGCCGACACTCGGTGGCGATACGGATGAGGTCCTCAGCGATATCCTGGGCCTTACTTCGTACGAGATCGGTGCGCTGCACGACCGCGGTGTTATTGCCGGTCCTGATAAACACAAAAAGAATCGGTCACAGGCAGGATGATAAAAGCCAACTACAAAGATTGGACAGCCACCACCGAGCGCTGTGAGGAGATACTTGCCCCGGAACCGGTCAACCGCATGCTGGCAATGCTCGATACCAGGCAGCAAGCCTTCCATGTCGGCGACGCACTGCCGCCTCTGTGGCATTGGCTCTACTTTCTGCCCGCAGTAGTGCAATCGGAAATCGGAGACGACGGTCATCCACAACGAGGCGGCTTCTTACCACCGGTGGATCTTCCACAGCGTATGTTTGCCGGATCCAAACTGCTGGTGCATGAGCCCCTCACCGTGGGTCAAACAGCACTTCGGGAAGCGGAAGTCATCGACATAACGGAAAAGACCGGTTCAACAGGTCAACTGGTTTTCGTTAGTTTACGCTATCGTGTGTATCAACAGTCGCGACTTTGTGTCGAGGAAGAGCAACGCATCGTCTATCGCCATGCCAGCGAAGTGATCGCTGCACCGGCATTGGGCGAGTTTGAGGCCACCCCACCCGGTGCAACAGCACGGATAGTTGTGCCGGACCCGGTATTGCTGTTCCGCTTTTCGGCCTTGACCTTTAATTCACACCGTATTCATTACGATCGGCCTTACGCCACGGATGTGGCGGGCTATCCGGGGCTAATTGTACAGGCGCCACTGATAGCAATACTGCTCGCCGAGTTGATCCGTTCCAGCATGCAGCGGCAACTTAAGGCGCTGGAATTCCGGGCCCTGGCGCCGTTATTTGATACCGGTCCTGTGCAGTTGGTCGCTATACCTGATGGCGCTTCTACGTTACAGCTGGAAGCCCGCCGGCACGATCTAACCCTGGCGATGCAGGGTACGGCACAACTCATAAAATAGGGCTCTTCAGCAGAATCTGTGGGTTAACAAGAAAGACTTTTGAATAAAAACTGA
>JBHHYN010000127.1:0-8019 GCA_046757565.1 Gammaproteobacteria bacterium
AGTTTTTATTCAAAAGTCTTTCTTGTTAACCCACAGATTCTGCTGAAGAGCCTATACTTTTAACTTCTTTTATCTCCGGCTGATGCGGCTGACATGCTTTATGTTGCGAAGCCTGCGCATCACCTGGGCCAGATGTTGCCTGTCACGCACCTCGATGACAAATTTCAGTGTAGTATTGCGGTCAACATTGTCGTTCATTCCCACCTGTATGATGTTCGCTTCCTGATTGGCGATGGCTGATGCGATGGACGCCAGGACACCACGTTGATTGGTGACATCGACGCGGATATTCGTGGGGAATTCTCCTTCTATGTTGTATTCCCATTCCACATTAATCCATTTGTCCGGATGGTTCCGGTACTCTGTGACGTTAGGACAGGTTTGATGATGTATCACGATTCCGCGCCCGGCCGTGACGAAACCGAGGATCGGATCGCCAGGGATAGGCAGGCAGCATTTGGGAAAGTTGATGACCATTCCTTCCGAGCCCTTTATAGTAAGTGGCAAGGTGGCTTTGCCGTTCACCTTCTTCTGTTTTGCCGTGGCCGTCTCTCCTGTCAGCTGTCTGGCAATGATCGGTGCCATGCGGTTTCCCAGACCGATTTCACGCAACAGCGCCTGTTCATCCTGCAGGCGGTATTCTTCAAGCACTTTTGCCATGAGGATGGTATCGATTCCCTCGTAGTGCAGGCCAAGGGTCTCGATTTCACGGTTTAGCAGGCGTTTCCCCAGGGCTGCGGCTTCATTGATTTGCAGGTTTTTCAGGCAGTGGCGGATGTTGGAGCGGGCCTTGGCGGTCAGGGCAAAGTTCAGCCAGGCAGGATTGGGCCGTGCGCCCGGGGCAGTAATAATTTCCACCGTCTCACCGGTTTCCATGCGCGTTCCCAGAGGAGCGAGGCGTCTGTCAATTCTGACGCCTACACAACTGTTTCCCACATCCGTGTGAATGGCATAGGCAAAGTCAACGGCCGTGGCCCCCCTGGGTAATTCAATAATTTTACCCTTGGGCGTGAACATATATACCGATTCAGGGAACAGATCGACCTTGACATTCTCCAGAAATTCCCGTGGATTGCCTGCAGTCGTCTGCATCTCCATAATGCTTTTCAGCCATTCCCGCGCATGTTTATGCGCACTGCTGCGATCATTCCCGCCGCCGGTCTTATAGAGCCAGTGGGCAGCAATTCCGGATTCCGCCACATCGTTTATTTCCCGGGTCCGGATCTGTATTTCAATCGGGACTCCGAAGGGACCGAACAATACGGTATGCAGTGACTGGTAACCATTCATTTTCGGGATGGCGATATAGTCCTTGAATTTCCCCGGCACGGGTTTATACAGGTTATGTACGCTACCAACAGTGCGGTAACAGGTATCAACCGTATCCACTATGATGCGAAAGGCATAGACATCGTATACTTCAGAAAATGACAGGCCTTTCGTCCGCATTTTCTGATAGATCCCGTAGAGATGTTTTTCCCTGCCAATGATCTGCGCCGGGATCTTTTCCTGCCTTAAGCGGCGTTTCAGGGCATTACGTATCTTCTTGATGATCTCTTTCCTGTGGCCGCGTGCCTTGACTACCTGTTCATTCAGAATCCGGTAACGCATGGGATACAGGGTTGAAAACCCGAGCTCCTCCAGCTCCAGACGTATGCTGTTAATCCCGAGACGTTGTGCTATGGGGGCATATATCTCAAGTGTTTCACGGGCAATGCGGCGCCGTCTTTCCGGGGGTAATGCCTCCAACGTGCGCATGTTATGCAGCCGGTCCGCCAGTTTGACAAGAATGACGCGGATATCATTGCTCATCGCCATCAGCATCTTGCGGAAGTTGTGCGCCTGGGCTTCCGCATAGGAATCGAATTTAATTTGCGTGAGTTTACTGACCCCGTCTACCAGTTCGGCCACGCCCCTGCCAAACTTCTTTCTGATTTCATGTTTCAGTGTTGGCGTGTCCTCCATGACATCATGCAGAAGGGCCGCAACCAGGGTTTGATGATCCATATGCATCTCTGCGAGGATATGTGCTACTTCGATTGGATGGTGTATATACGGTTCCCCACTCATGCGGAGTTGCCCTGCATGTGCACTGGCGCCGAATTCGTAGGCGCTGTGGATCTTGTCTACCTCATCTTTTTCCAGGTAGGTATTGACCAGTTTTGTCAGATCGCTAATCGTGTACATAACATAATTGTAACGCAGGATCGGAAATGTTGCCGATATGTTATCCCGGAATCAATGGAACAGATACGTTTCCGCCATGGCCGCATCGGAGGATTGCGTTTCCATTGAAGTATGAAGGGCCCTCCTTTAATACCCTGGCGGAAACCGGGTTGCTATGCTTTGCCGGGTAGCCCGGTTAATACCGGTACGATTTTTATTTGGCAGGGTTGAATTACTCTATGGCGGGAAATCCGATTTCATCGACATCAAGTCCGTCCGGATCGTACTTGTCTATCTTGTCGATATTCTCATGGGTAATCAGGCCTTCAGCAATCTCCCGGAGGGCTATGACGGTGGGTTTGTCATTATCCTCCTCAATCAGCGGATCAGAACCCAGGGTAATCTGACGGGCGCGTTTACTGGCGAGCAGCACCAGATCATAGCGGCTGTCAATTATTTTCAGACAATCCTCAACAGTTAATCTAGCCATAAATCTTTTCTCTAGCGGTTGACGTTACAATTTTCAGAATATATCGATATATGAATCGGTGAATAAGCATACTCTTTGGTGCAGCAGCGTCATCAAAGGGGGGCGTAGTTTACTTAATATTTGCCGCTTCTGACAATAATTCTCCTGCAAAATGGTCAAAATGCTCTTTTTGCAATGCATATTGGTGTCGCATTGCCCGGATCACCGCCTCTAAATCCAGCAATGTGGCCTCAAGGTCATTGTTGACGATCAGGTAATCGTATTCACGGTAATGGGAAAGTTCCTGTCCCGCGTCCCGCATCCGGCGTTTGACCGTGTCTGACTCCTCCCCGCGACTGGCCAGGCGCTGTTCCAGGGTCCGAAAAGTAGGGGGCAGGATAAACAGGCTGACGCTAGCGGACATGGTCCGGCGGATCTGTTGAGCGCCCTGCCAGTCTATTTCCAGGACGACATCAATGCCCGATGCGAGCTGTTCCTCAACCCATTGCCTGGAGGTGCCGTAGTGATGGTCAAATACTCTTGCATGTTCGAGAAACCTGTTGCCGGCTACCATTTGCTCGAATGTTTCCTCATCGACAAAGTGATAGGCTACCGCATCGGTTTCATCCGCACGCCTGGGGCGTGTCGTATGGGAAACCGATACCTGCAGGGCAGGATCCCGTTCGGACAATGATCTGACCAGCGTGGTCTTGCCGGTGCCGGAAGGGGCCGAAATAATAAACAGTATTCCCTGTTTCCCATTTGCCTGATTCATGGTTGGTTTCTTATTCGATATTCTGGATTTGCTCGCGCATCTGTTCAATTAGCACTTTCAGTTCAACGGAAGCATTGGTGACTTCGATATTTGCGGCTTTTGAGCCAAGGGTATTCGCTTCCCGGTTCATCTCCTGCATAAGGAAATCCAGACGTCTGCCCACTGGCGGGCTGTCTTCCATGACGTGTCTGACTTCTTCAATATGGACCTCCAGACGGTCGAGTTCTTCCGCAACATCCATTTTCTGGGTAAGCAGCACCATCTCCTGTTCCAGCCTCTCACGGTCAAGACCCACCGATAACTCCTGGGCGCGTGTCATAATTCGATCACGGATTAAATCCAGCAGCATGGGCAGTTGTGCGCGGATGTGTGTTACCTGGTTGGCCGCTGTTTCACACCGTTCCAGGATCATCGCGTGAATCTTCTCCCCCTCGCGCCTGCGTGTTTCAAACAGCACATCGATTGTTTCATCCAGCAGGGTGAGCAATGGCCCCGCAATCGCATCGGGATCGGGCGCCTCCCTGATGATGACCCCGGGCCAACGCAGAATATCCATGGGATTTATCGGTGTGTACCGGGAAGCCGGTAATGTATCCGCGGCATCAATCAGCTTGTTGACCAATTCCGTATCGATGGTTATTTCCCCCGCACTGGATGCATCGGCCTCATAACGCAGGAGGCAGTCGATTTTCCCCCTTTTCAGTTTTGCCGAGATCTGCTCCCGTATCCGGTTTTCCAGCACCCGCAGTTCATCGGGCAGGCGGATGCTTATCTCGAGATAACGGTGATTGACCGTTTTCATCTCCCAACTGGCCTGGCCCCAGTCCCCGGCCCCTTCCAATCTGCCGAAGGCAGTCATGCTGACTATCATTTGTCCTTCACCTTAATTATGTCGGGTTTATGTCAATACTAACCGCTTGCCGGGCATCGGCAAATAGAAGATTTTATAACAGACCCGTTATAATCGGGTTTTTCTGCGGAGGATTGTTTTATGCGGCCCAGTGGACGTAAGCATGACGAATTGAGACAAGTAACGCTGACCCGTCACTATACCTGCCACGCCGAAGGTTCTGTACTGGTCGAGTTTGGCGCGACCAAAGTGGTGTGTAATGCCAGTATCGATAATTCCGTTCCCTCTTTTCTGAAGGGCAGGGGACAAGGCTGGATCACGGCTGAATATGGCATGTTACCCCGCTCGACCGGTAAACGTATGCGCAGGGAGGCCAGCCAGAACCGCCAGGGCGGCAGGACCCTGGAGATACAGCGTTTAATCGGCCGTTCACTCAGGGCAGTCGTGGATCTGGAGGCACTGGGCGAGAACACCATTATTATTGACTGTGATGTGATCCAGGCTGACGGCGGGACGCGGACGGCCTCGATCACGGGTGGCTATGTCGCTCTGGTAGACGCTATCCGCCATACCCTTGAGAACGGTCAACTCAAGGAGGATCCAATCAAGGCCAGGGTGGCCTCGGTATCGGTGGGTATTTATGAAGGCGAGGTCATCCTGGATCTGGATTATGACGAAGACTCGCAGGCGCAAACGGATATGAATCTTGTCATGAACGATGCCGGAGGTTTTATCGAGATACAGGGAACGGCGGAAGGACATCCCTTTACGATGCAGGAACTCAACACTATGCTGGAGCTGGGCCGGGGTGGTATAGAGCAGTTATTCGTGTTGCAACGGCAGGTTTTGGAGGGGTAGCCGTTGTCTTCGCAACAACTGGTGCTTGCCAGCAGCAATGCCGATAAACTGAAAGAGATGGCTGCATTGCTTTCAGGAGTTGATATCGAGGTAGTGCTGCAATCACGGTTTGCAGTACCGGATGTTGAAGAGACCGGCTTGAGTTTTGTCGAGAATGCCCTGATCAAGGCAAGGCATGCCGCCCGTTACACCGGGCTGCCTGCCGTCGCCGATGACTCCGGTATCCAGGTGGATGTCCTGGGCGGCGCGCCCGGTATCTTGTCCGCCCGTTACGCCGGGGAGGGGGCGAGTGATGAACAAAACCTGCAGTTGTTGATTGAGAAGGTCACGGCAATTCAGGAAGACAGGCCGTCGGCCTGTTTTCAATGCGTCATGGTATACCTCCGTCATGCCGGGGATCCCATGCCGGTTATTGCACAGGGGACATGGCAGGGCCGCATCGTGACGCAGGCGAAAGGCCGGCATGGATTCGGATATGATCCGATTTTCTACCTGCAAACGCACGGCTGCACCGCTGCCGAACTGGCGCCGGCGGAGAAGAACAGGATAAGTCATCGCGGTCAGGCCATGCGGGCCTTGTTACAGAAAATAACGGCTTTAAATATTAACTTGCTATGATACCGGGCAATACCGAGTGATCGGATCCAAGCAGCATCAGGTGTCCGCCACTGACCCCCGGTATCGCCTTGACCGCATGCAGCAGTTCACGTGCAAACGTACAACCCTCTTCCCGCAAATCACCGCATCGATCAAAACGCGCCATGATTGCTTCCGGGATCTTGAAACCCGGCACGCTGGGCAGCATCTTCTTCGCGCCTGGCGCGATTAACACGGGAATACCCGCCAGCAGAAACAGCTCCTTGTCGAGCCCTTCATCACAAAAATTTTGCATGAAGCGTTGAAACCCGGCCAGGTCAAAGATGGCCTGGGTCTGGATGAAATCAGCGCCGGCGGCCGCCTTCTGCTTGAGCCGCAGGATCGGGATGTTCTCCGGTGTGGTGAACGGGTTGATGGCCGCACCCAGGAACGGTTTCGGGGTCTCGTTCACCGTCTCGCCGGTGAACTGCACAGTCGAGGTTTCGCGCAGATACCTGGCCTCATAGAGCATCAGTGAGGAATCCATATCGAAGACCTGTTTAATCTTGGGGCTGCCAGCATAGGCATCTCCGGTCAGGCATAAAACGTTATGCACGGCATTGGTGTGATTATGGATGATTTCCGAGATGAACGAGGTCTTGGTGTGGTCCCGGCAGGTGGCTTGGGAGATGGCCTCGATCCCCATCTTTTGTAACTCCGCCGCTACCCGCGGCGACGGCACCGAGGGTTTGCCATTGAGGTAGGCCGTTACGTTGACGGCATCGAAATGCCCCTTAACAAACTTTGCCTCTTGATACACATGATCGAAATTCGGCATGCGTGGTGCGCGGATCTCTGTGGTCTTGACAAACCACCCCTGCTTGAGCTTCTGCTCGAGTGTGGAGGCGGTATGCAGCGGTTGCGTGGTACGGTGTTTCCCCAAATCAAGGTACTCCAGCGGCAGGCGGCCGGATTTATCAACCCCGGAGAGAAAGTTCAGGTAGGAGGAGGTATGAAACAGTGCGGAATCCGGAGACGGGTTTAGCCGTGGCAGATCGGTCGTGCCCTTTGAGGCCCGGTTATGGATACGCACCCAGACACACTCCTTGTCCGGGTAGACTTCACAAAGCCCGTTGATGGTGCCGCCACAGGGACCATTGCGCAGTCCCTTGGGACAACTCATGGGGCAGATAAGGTGGGTCTCAGTGAGCAGGCATTGACCGCATTCACGGCAATCGAAGGCCATGCCTTTGAAGAACGCCTCGGTCCTGGCAACGGTTTTCTGCAACAATAGTTTCATTTCGCCAGTGAGGTTCTCCTCGTATATACAAAATTTACCTACGGCCGGTGGTCCGTTACGATTAGGCCAGCCGCAGACCCTGCATCATATGTTTGCTCAGCCCATGCTCTGCATCGATCAGATTCAGGGCCTTCTTTGTAATCAATGCATGTTCCCGCATGAGCGCCTCTGCCCGTGCGCCCTCACCCTTTTCAAGGGCTTCAACAATAGTGTGATGCTGGCCGTGTCCCAGGTGGATAATCTGCTGCGTGATCTTCTGCTTGCTCATGGCCACGGCGCTTGCCGCAGCGAACGGGACCTTGTCATTGAGATTGAGAGCGTTGTTCAGCGCCCGGTTGCCCGCCGCATCGGTAATCGTCTTGTGAAAGAGGGTATTCATGTCATCGTAATCGGCGGTATCCCCCTCTTCGAGCAGGCCCTTTTCGACGATACGGTCGCCCAGTTCAAGGCAACGGTGCAGTTCCGCGGCCGTACGCCGTGGTAACCCGTGTTCTGCAAGCAGACGTGCGGCCATCCCCTCCAGGGTGCCGCGCACATCGATGGCATCGCTGATGTCCTGCATGCTGAAACTTTCCACACGGAATCCACGATGGGGAGTACCCGTAACCAGCCCCTCCTGTTCGAGAATACCTAGGGCCTGGCGTACCGGCGTCCGGGATACGCCCAGTGACGTTGCCAGGGAGATCTCCGCGATATGTTGGCCGGGCGCAAACTCGCCGTTAAGGATCATCTCACGCAGTTGCACCGTTACTCTGGCTTGTTGGCTGGGCATAAAGCTCTACTGTATTGTATTCAATACTTATTATAATGCATACTATTAATGGCTGTAAACCCGATATATTAATCCGTTAAGATACGGCCAAATAGTAAATTAATCTAAACTATCAATAAGTTATTTTTATTTTTAGTACTGAGATCAATTTAGAGATATGCTATATGTATTAAAATGAATGCATCTTAATACAACATTATTTTTTGGGTCTTCAGCAGAATCTGTGGGTTGATATATAAACAGTAGCCCGTCA
>JBHHYN010000128.1:0-7915 GCA_046757565.1 Gammaproteobacteria bacterium
AGCCAAAGCCGAGCTACGGCTATGATTGCGGTCGCGAGCACGCTCAAAACGCATCGGCCCGGCATGATCATCTCGCCAACTCATGCAATATGCGGGCTAGCTTTATCAATTGAGGAGGGCAATGTGAACAGTAAACTTATTTTCGGTATCCCCGCTACAATCATCGCGCTCGGCATAGTCTATAATTTTTTCACCACGACAAAAGAGAGTTTTGAGAATCTGCGCGGCGATTGGGTCGCGGAAGCGGGCGGACCCCATGAGGGCTGTGTCCGTATCGTACAGCCCGGTGCCGGGATTAAGGTCTGGGGCTTTTTCTCGGCCGCCGCCGCTGAGGCGGAAAAGCCTGACTTTACCGGAGCGGTGCATGGTAGTGTTCTGAATATCCACTTTCAAACCGGTGATGGTAAGGGTAGCGCAGCACTGAATGTGGCCAAGGGGGGGCGTGCGCTGTCTGGCACGTGGATGGTTTCCGGCAACGATAGTACATCGGCGCAAGGAAATTGGGATCTGTCTCGTCAGTCCAAGAAGTGCATGTAAACGACAAATCAATATGTATGTAATACAACCAGCAGGGGCCCAATAGTTATGTCACACCTGCCAGCCCGGATTAGAGGATAGAACATACCATGACTGAAACAACTATGGCTTCACCAGAATTTTCGAATTACGCATCGAAATATTCCCAAATCCCGTTCAGTAAAAAGGCGACGTACACAATTCTGAGCGCCGGCTTGATTGGCGAGATTGCAGTGGAATTTATCGCATGGGTTGTTGTACCCATTTTTCTCCATCGTCCCATGGAGCCATCAGTGCTCATTCAAAATCTCGCGTCGGCGCAATTTGGCATTGCGTTGCCGATGACTGTAGCGTTTCCGCTGCACTTCTTCGCCGGCGCCTATGGTTTCGTTCTGTTCTATATGTTTTTTGTTGACGCCTTTAAAATTCACAATGTTACCGTCGCCGGCATCATCTGGGGCCTGATGTTGTGGGTCACTGCCCAGGGCTTTTTTGCACCCCTTGCAGGGCGTCCCTTCTTCCTTGGATTCCAGGTCTACAGCTGGTGGTCGATTTTATTGCATGTCGGCATGACCGTTCCCACCGCACTTGCCTTTGAATTTTTCGGGCGCAAGTTCGAAAATGTATCCTAGGAGTTTGACAGGACAGTTACTCACCACAGAGGCACGGAGGACACAGAGATTAAAAGTCGTCAGTCATGAGTCATAAGCAAAATAGAATCTGACTCTGGACTCCAGACTCACGACTCAAGACTGTTTTTTTCCTCTTACCAATGTAATTAATCGGCGTTTCTCTAAACAGCTTCTTCTACCGGTCGTCTTGGCGCCTCTTCCCTTGCTCTGTCATTAGTATGATTTTCTCCCTGTGCAGCAACGGCAACCAGGGCGGAACCGTTCAGAATACGCCTGACCGTTGCGGAGGCCGTCAGGATCTGTGCCGGATAAGCCAGGCCTAATGGGATAGGGCCGATAGTGACTGCATCACCAAGGACCTTGATCAGATCATAAGCGATCTTGGCGGCATCGAGATTGGGCATCACCAGGAGATTGGCCTGCCCTGTCAGGGGTGAGTCGGGCAGGGCCGATCGGCGAATCTTTTCATGCAGGGCTGCATCGGCTCGCATCTGGCCATCGATCTCCAGGTCCGGTGCGCGTTTCCGGATGAGCTTCAGTGCCGCCTGCATCTTTTTAGCTGACTGTGACTCGATGGTCCCATTGTTACAAGAGGAGAGTAAAGCGGCCTTTGGTTTGACAAAATAGCGCTTTATGTAATCTGCGGCCAATAACGTGATATCCGCGATCTGTTCAGCATCCGGGTCCTCTGCTATCGCCGTATCGCAGATGAAAAACATGCCTTTCTTCAAAAGGACGATATTCATCGCCACCGGATGCCTGACATCCTCCCGGACACCAAGTTCCGCTATCACATGCTCAAGGTGCCGGTGATACTGTCCGGTACTGCCACAGATCATTCCATCGGCATCTCCATGCCTGACCAGTCTGGCAGCAATCAATGTGTTCAAATAAATGTTGCCGGGCTGAGCCGGCGGATGCCCTGACTGATATTCAGGTTGTTCTTCCTGATCCACTATTTCAAAATCGCTTTCCGGCCTGATGCGAAGACCCAGTTGCTTGATGTGTTTCAGGATGACACCGGGCCGGCCAACCAGAACCGGTCTGGCTATGCTTTCATCCACGACCGCTTGAACCGCCCTGAGGATCTTGTCCTCCTCCCCTTCCGCATAAACCAGGCGTTTCGGGTCCTGTTTGGCCCGTTCGAAGATTGGCCGCATAACGATAACCGTCTGGAACACATATTGGCTTAATTGTTCACGATAGTGCTCCAGATCCTCTATTGGCCTGGTTGCCACACCACTATCCATGGCCGCCTTGGCAATAGCCGGCGCCAGTTTGGTAATCAAGCGGGGATCGAAGGGATTCGGGATCAAATAGTCAGGACCGAATTTAATATGCTCACCACTATAGGCCGCCACAACGGAATCCGGGGCCTCCTCTTTGGCCAACTCCGCCAATGCATGGGCACAGGCAATCTTCATCTCCTCGTTAATCTTTGTAGCCCCGACATCCAGCGCACCGCGAAAGATAAACGGGAAACACAAAACATTATTGACCTGGTTCGGATAATCAGAACGGCCGGTGGCAATGATCGCATCGGGACGCACCGCCCTGACCTCTTCCGGCAGGATTTCCGGTACCGGATTGGACAAGGCAAAAATCAAGGGTCTATCCGCCATGGAGCGCACCATCTCCTGTTTCAGGACACCGGGACCGGACAGCCCCAGAAAGATATCGGCCCCCTTTATGGCGTCCGCAAGGGTGCGCGCCTCTGTATTTGTGGCGAACAGACGTTTGTGTGGCGGCAGACCACCACTACGGCCGCGATAGATAACACCCGACCTGTCCACCACGATAACATTCTCTTTTGTCAAACCAAGGCTGAGTAACAATTTCAGACAGGCAACGGCGGCGGCGCCGGCGCCGGTAGTCACAACCTTAACCTCGTCGATCTTTTTCCCGACGATGCCGAGGGCATTGATGATGGCCGCAGCAACGATAATGGATGTGCCATGCTGATCGTCATGGAATAGGGGAATATGCATGCGTTTACGCAGTTTCCCCTCAACCTGGAAACACTCGGGCGATTTAATATCCTCCAGGTTGATGCCGCCAAATGTCGGCTCCAGGCTGGCGATGATCTCAACCAGTTTGTCCGGATCTTTCTCGTTGATTTCGATATCGAACACATCAATCCCTGCAAATTTCTTGAACAGGACTCCTTTCCCCTCCATCACCGGTTTTGCGGCCAGCGGGCCGATATCCCCCAGACCCAATACGGCAGTGCCGTTGCTGATAACGGCGACGAGGTTGGAACGCGCCGTCATGTCGGCGACGGCCCCGGGATCGGAGGCAATGAGCCTGCAGGGTTCAGCTACGCCGGGGGTGTAGGCAAGCGCCAGATCATGCTGATTGGCCAGCGGCTTTGTAGCGACGACTTCCAGCTTGCCGGGGCGGGGCAAGCGGTGGTAATCAAGCGCGTTTTTTCCAGTTTCGTCCGGCATTGTCGTCTAGCGGATGTTCAGAATCACAGGTAAGGATGCAATCATCGGACCAGGCATTTTCCCAGTTACAAAACAATCTTAATACAATTTAGATGAAAATACAGGTAAATTGTTCAAATAGAAGAATATCTATAGGTGGAGAAACCAGCGTCAAAATATTACGCTCCGCTCTTTCCCGCCGGCTCAGGGATGGAATCCAGGCGGCAGGTTGCCTCCCCATCCTCGCAGCATGTTTGCCATTCCCCCCTTTTTTGAGAAGCGTTTCATCATCTTCTGCATCTGTTTAAACTGTTTCAACAGACGGTTGACGTCCTGAATCTGCGTGCCGGATCCTCTGGCAATGCGTTTCTTGCGGGACCCCCTGATTAGTGCGGGGTGGCGGCGTTCCGCTGCAGTCATTGAGTCAATCATGGCGCCCAGTTTTACCAGTTCCCTGTCATTGATCTGGTTCACGGCAGCGGCTGGAAGTTGCGCCATACCCGGTACTTTATCCATCAATGCGGCCACTCCTCCCATATTTTGCATCTGTTTCAGTTGCTCGCGATAATCCATCAGGTCAAACCCCTTCCCTTTCGTCAATTTTCCGGCCAGCTTGCGCGCCTGTTCCCTGTCTGTCTTCTCTTCAACCTCTTCAATCAGGCCCAGTACATCTCCCATTCCCAGAATTCGGGAGGCGATACGGTCCGGGTAGAAGGGGGTCAGTGCATCCATCTTTTCACCGGTTCCCAGAAACAGAATCGGTTTACCGGTAACATGACGCACGGACAATGCCGCGCCGCCACGCGCATCGCCATCAGCCTTAGTGAGGATAACGCCGGTCAGTGGCAACGCCCTGTCAAATGCCGTGGCCGAGTTCACTGCATCCTGACCCAACATGCTGTCCACAACAAACAGGGTATCGGACGGATCCAGCACGGCATGCAGCCTTCGGATCTCTTCCATCATCCCGGCATCCACATGCAGGCGCCCGGCGCTGTCGACAATCAGCACATCGATAAACTGTGTGCGCGCCCGTTTCAATGCCGCCGCGGCAATGTCAAGGGGCGATTGATCCGCGCCGCCGGCAAAAAACTCAAGCTGGTTTTCCCGGGCAAGGACACGTAATTGTTCGATAGCTGCAGGCCGGTACACATCGCAACTGCTGGTCATGACCGTTTTGTGATATCGCTTTTTTAACCAGCACCCAAGTTTGGCGACCGTTGTAGTTTTGCCGGCACCCTGCAGACCCGCCATCAGGATCACCAGCGGCGGCCGGGTACTCAGGTTCAGTGAGGCATGGGATTCACCCATCAACGCGATGAGTTCGTCACGAACGTTTTTAATGATCGCCTGGCCGGGTGTCAGACTGGATGACACCTCCATACCAAGCGAACGCTGTCTGACCTGATCGATAAATTCGCGTACCACCGGCAAGGCGACATCCGCTTCAAGCAATGCCATCCGGACCTGCCTGAGCGCATCGGAAATATTCTCTTCCGTGAGGCGGGCTTGTCCACGTAACTCGTTGACTATTTTGGATAATCGACCTGTTAAATTGTCAAACATAACAACCGGCGCCTGGCCTGGGATTAAATTGAACCGCTCTATACATGTGTGGGACCGCGTAATTAAAAAAACGAGGCGCGATTCTAGCAGGAATCATACTCACACAGTACTTTATGGGTGTACGCAATTGTGCCAATATTATAAATAAGGGTAGTCATGTATTTGCCTGAGAACCGGAACCATGAAAAAGAGGTCAAAACTTAAAAACGCTGCAGGGCCGGATGATGAATAGTGAACGAGGTGTACAGCAGATGTCTGGAGAACCGGGACATGCTTGCAGAGATGGGGAAACAAAGGTGAATGCAGACCTTGCCATCATTATTCTTCGACAGCTGCTGCCGATCCCGATGCGAAAGAGTAAAATGTTAACATGACTACCGTCATCTTCAGTGCCATTGCCATTTTCCTTTATCTGCTGGCAGCCGGTTGGCTGGGATACCGGGTATTTAAACTCCACCTGAACTCACGAGGGCTGAAAACACAACTCGTTGCCGTTGGCAGCGCCGCCCTTTTGCTCCATGCGCTGGTGCTTTATCAAAGTATCATGACCGCTACGGGATTTAATCTCGGATTCTATAATGCCCTGTCACTGATGAGCTGGGTTGTCGCGTTATTCGTAGTGTTTGTCGCCCTTATCAAACCGGTCGAAAATCTCGCCGTAGTATTTCTTCCTGCAGCGGCGCTGGCCTTGACCCTGGAACTGTTTTTTCCCAGCGAGCATATCCTGCCCGATTCGTACACGCTTGGACTGAGACTGCATATCCTGCTCTCCATTACCGCCTACAGCTTGTTGGCCATTGCTGCCCTGCAATCCATCACCCTGGCCATCCAGGAACATCAATTAAGACACAAACACCCTGTACGGGCCATGCGCATCCTGCCGCCCATGCAGACGATGGAGGAGTTGCTTATCCAGATCCTCGCCATTGGCTTTTTCCTGTTGAGCTTGAGCCTGGTAACGGGGCTGATGTTTGTGCATGACTTCTTTGCACAGCACCTGATCCATAAAACTGTCCTGTCTATTCTGGCCTGGCTCATATTCGGCATGATGCTGTGGGGGAAATGGGCGAAAGGCTGGCGCGGCAGGAAATTAATCTACTGGACTCTGGGGGGCTTTCTGACATTGATGCTGGCCTATTTCGGTTCCAAGATGGTACTGGAGCTGATCCTGCACCGGGTGTGAAAAACGTTCAAAGTTCAAGGTTCAAGGTTCAAAGTTCAAGGTTCAGGGTCCAGGAAACGTTGAACGTTGAACTTTAAGCCTGGTTTTCACTTGACCCGTTCTCTGCTAACCATAACAATAAAGCCTGGCTTAAACTGAGGCATTAGCTTCATTGGACGATATTCCGTTATCCCTGTTATTCGCACTCCTGGGTTTGCTGATACTGCTTTCAGCGTTTTTTTCAAGTTCCGAAACCAGCATGATGGCATTAAACCGCTACCGACTGCGCCATCTTGCAAAAGACAACCACCGTGGGGCCTTGCTGGTTTCGGCCCTGTTGAAACACCCAGACCGCCTGATTGGTTTAATCCTGTTGGGGAATAACCTCGTCAACATCCTGGCTGCCTCCATTGCAACAGTCATTGCCATCAGGCTCATGGGCGACGCAGGCATTATCGCGGCAACCGTGTTACTCACCATCGTCATATTGATCTTTGCAGAGCTTGCGCCAAAAACGCTGGCCGCCCTGCATCCGGAGAGAATTGCCTTCCCAGCAGCCTATGTTCTCACCCCCCTGGCGGCAGGTCTGCGCCCGTTTGTCTGGGTAATCAATAAAATCGCCAATGGACTCCTTGCAGGCATTGGCATCCGGCCCGATGAACGGCAGGATGCGTCGCTCAGTAGCGATGAACTCAGGACAGTCGTCCATGAAGCCGGGAATCTGATCCCGTCACGCCATCAGCAGATGTTAATCAGTATTCTCGACCTGGAGAATGTTACGGTCGAGGATATCATGGTCCCACGCAATGAAATTGCCGGCATCGATATCGACGACCCCGTCAGCGATATCATCGAGTTTCTCAGCCATTGTCAGCACACCAGGCTACCGGTGTACCGCACTAACATCGGTAACATCATCGGTATGATGCATGTGCGCTACGCGCTGCGGTTGATGACAAATATGGATGAGTTTTCCATAGAGGAGCTGGAAACGATCACGGCAAAACCCTATTTCGTTCCCTTGGGCACCCCCCTGCATACCCAACTGCTGAATTTTCAACGCCAGAAAAAGCGTATCGGCCTTGTAGTGGATGAATACGGCGTGATCCAGGGTCTGATTACGCTGGAAGATATCCTGGAGGAGATCGTCGGGGAATTCACCACCGATCTGCAAACTTACGATCAGGACATTCACCGGCAGGAAGACGGCTCTTACATCATTGACGGCTCCGCATCGTTGCGCGATATCAATAGACAGTTGGATTGGGCCCTCCCCGTCAATGGTCCAAAGACACTCAATGGCCTGATTCTTGAGTATCTTGAAACCATTCCGGAATCCGGCACCAGTATACGCATCGGAAACTTTGCCATGGAAATTACCCAGGCCGTGGATAACGCCGTTAAGACCGTCAAAATAACACTCCTCCCTGAAAAGAATGCCGCTCGCCCGCATGACCGGGACCCCTAGCCCGCATATTGCAAAGCAAGTCTCCAGCAATCGATAAACAACTCGGCCGCAAGTGACCGGGTTTCAGTGCAATTTTTGTTTATAAGTTAGGGCCTTCAGCAGAATCTGTGGGTTGATATATAAACAGTAGCCCGTCATTCCCGTG
>JBHHYN010000129.1:0-7882 GCA_046757565.1 Gammaproteobacteria bacterium
ATGACGGGCTACTGTTTATATATCAACCCACAGATTCTGCTGAAGACCCTAATTTTCTTAGCGGGTCGGAGCCAGGACAGTTGAAAGTCCGCTAGCCCGACCTAGCATATAAGTAACAGGCGGAGATCGACCCATTCCAGAAATTAACGATAGTATTGAGCAGGGTCAAGGATGATACGAGTATGTACAGAATCCGATTTCACAACAATGTTTGAGATCATCAATGATGCTGCACGAGCGTATAAAGGAGTCATACCCGATGACTGTTGGAACGAACCATACATGTCTTCTGAAGAACTGAGGTACGAAATTGAAGATGGTGTTGTTTTCTGGGGGCTGGAACACGATGGACAACTCCGTGGGGTCATGGGGATCCAGGACAAAGGCGATCTTACGCTCATCCGCCATGCCTACATCCGGACGCAAGCTCAAAAACTGGGAATAGGAACAAGACTGTTACAACATTTGGAGAACAGAATAGAGAAGCCTATTCTCATTGGGACCTGGGCAGCCGCTTCATGGGCCATATCATTTTATGAAAAGAATGGCTACACGTCCGTGTCAAAGAAAGAAAAGAATCACCTTCTTGGAAAGTACTGGTCGATCCCGGAACGACAAATCGAAACATCAGTGGTCTTGGCGGACCAGAGGTGGAAGAAAACCCGGCAGGACGCTCCACCCGATGGTTAATCCCCGCGGGTGAGCTTTACGTAGACCGTCAGCACAAAGTAGACGTTAAACAGGATTATTAGTTGTTTCCACCCAGTGGCCAAAGCACATAAAATTACCTGCTTAACCAGTAAAATCAAGGGGCCAGAGAACTTGAAATGTGGTGAGACAGAAGTGTAAAGTATTCAGAAAAACACGATCATATTTATGGAGCATGGGTCTTCAGCAGAATCTGTGGGTTGATATATAAACAGTAGCCCGTCATTCCCGTGAAAACGGGAATGACGGTATTTATGACTTGAATCCGCCTCTCTATTTAATCAGTTTTTATTCAAAAGTCTTTCTTGTTAACCCACAGATTCTGCTGAAGAGCCTGGAGCATAAACAAAGTTTCAGGTTCTCTGGCCCCTTGATTCTGACCCCTTGATTCGGGACGGGAATCTATCAGGGATAGATTTTTATTGCACGAACCATTCATTGCGTAACTATAATTATGTAACTACAATTATATAATGCGTTTAGAGATTATGTTCGAGCGCTAGCCCGTCAATACCTGTCCTGTTTGTTATTCATTTTTAAATCCTCATATAAGATCTCCAGAAATTTGTCTGGAGATATCAAATTATTCCCAAGCGCCGCATCATAATCCGCATTAGGTTTCAGCGCCTTGATTTCATCCAGTGTTTTCCCTTCGGTAATCAGCTTCTGCATACGATGACTGACCGTAAGCAGCATATCCAGATAAGCCTGTAAATCCTTTTTACCGGCCAGGAGGCCATGGCCGGGGATAAGCTTTGTCTGATTGTTTGTGAATGACATGATTTGCCGCACTGCCTGGATGACACCCCGCACCGATCCTCCACTGGACGTATCGATAAACGGATAGCGGCCATTAAAAAAGATATCGCCGGTATGAATGACATTGGCATCCTTAAAATAGATAACACTATCCCCATCCGTGTGGGCATGCTCGTAATGAGCGGCATGTATCTCCATACCGTTCAGGTGAAAAGTCACTTGATCATTAAAGCTGATGACCGGCCGTGCCTTTTCCGGAGCGGGGGGCACACTCTTCTGAAACAGGGCCAGAAAACCCTCTCGACTCATGCGCTGATATACATTGTCGTGGGCGACAATCACGACACCTTCTTTTCCCAGGTTTTCGTTCCCGCCAGTATGGTCACCATGCCAATGGGTATTGATCAAAAAACGGATCGGCTGATCCGACAGTTTTGCGATGGCCGCCTTGATCCGCCCGGTCAGTGGCGCAAACTGATCATCGATCATAACGACACCATCCTTGCCAACCAGGACACCAATATTCCCTCCCCGCCCGGTAAGCATATAGATGCCATCCCTGACTTTTTGGGTCTGAATCCTGATATCCTTAAACTTGTCTACACCCTGCGCAAGTAGGCCGACCGAACCCAACACTGCAGCGATAATGATTGCAACAACAGCAACCCTTCGGTAATACTGTTTCATCTCGTTTCCCCTATTATTCTGAACTTCCAAAACCGGATCCTGTTAACAGGATCAATGCTTTTCTTATGTACAACTCGGCCGTAAGCGACCGAGTTTCAGTGTAATGTAAATTTATATCTTTTGCCGCTATCCAAGTCGATGGCAAGCTCCAGAGATTTTTGGTTACTTTTTTTAACTTTTATTATCTCTGTGTACTGGTCCATAACTACATAAGCACACATCCATGTGTAATATCTGTGCCTCTGTGGTTAATCAAATATTTAAACAACAGGCATCGAGACCGCGACGTGAATATGCATCAACTCATCCAGTGTATCCGGCGCACGGCGCCCAAATCCACATTCCGTGGCAACACCAAAATTTGTAACATATTTTTTTGCTGTTTTTATACGCCTCCGGGTACCTGCCTCACCATCGGAGTAGTGTACCAGGCCCAGATACAACTGTGTGTTTTCTGCAAGCCTCAAGTTCACTAATGGTTTAAAATAGGCATCGTCACTGCGATCTTTAGGCACCGGCATATGTATCCAGTTCAACTCCCGTTCAACTCCTGCAGCAATGGCATTCGCGATTAGAACCAGTTTGCCGGTATCTTCAGGTTCACAAAAATGTTTATGCCGGGAATCCCCATAGCAAAGATGAAACCCCAATTCAACAGGTTCCGGTACGGTCGTGGTCAGCCGTAATAGGCGATCAATAATACCTTGCTGCAGATCCTCTATACAGGAAGGCATGACGCCCTCGAGTAATGCAAATTCAACAGCCGTATCCCACTGAATCGCCAGCTCATCATGCGGGATCGCATCGAGTATCTGTTTCAGCTCGCCTGATAATCTGTCAGCATACTGCGGTTCGAAATCCGGCTGCAACGACTGTTCGACATAGAGGTGAGTAGTGGCCAGCGGTGTAGGCAAACAGACCTGGAAACGGCAATGTCTGGGGATGTCCCCGGAAGATTTAAGTTTTTGAAACTCTTCGAAGGAAGCAAGCGCAGCATTAGAATAGCCCAAATCTCCCAGTTGTAAATTTTTGCTGTTACAACCGGATCGCAGACCCAGCATTTTAATCTGTGTGTATTCATAAGCCTTGTTGGAAACGAGCTTAAGATTCGGGTTCTGTTGCAATATTGGTAATTGCCAGTCTACCCAGTTGGATCGCACACCCGTTTCCCCGTCCGGCAAACGATGGATATAATTTCCGAGAATAGCTGCAACGTTCTGAAAAACCTGCCGGCAGTTGTCAAAAGGCACGCTACCGACCAGGTGTACCCCTGCTGCTTGCTCAGGTAGAATCACAGCAGAATTCTCCTCATCAGATACAGTTTATTAATCTGGATTGTAGTAGCCATCAGTAACGACACAATAAATAGCCGGGAATGGAGAGCGGGAGAGGTGTTTCGCAATGAACTCCTTATATGCAAAATGCACGTTCAAAAAACAAGGCGAATCGGGAAGCGCCCTTTGGTATTGTTATTCGTTTACAGCCTTCATGCTCAAGCGGACCCGTCCCTGCCGATCGATTTCCAGCACCTTTACTTTAACCATATCGCCCTCGGAAAGCTTATCGCTGACGCTTTCGACGCGCTCTTCAGAGATCTGGGAGATATGCACCAGTCCGTCCTTGCCGGGTAAAATATTCACGAATGCGCCGAAATCCATCAATTTCTGCACACGGCCCTCATAGATCTTGCCGACTTCAATATCGGCTGTCAGCGCTTCAATCCGGCTGCGCGCCTCGTCGCTGGCAGCCTTATCGGCGGAAAATATCTTGATGATGCCGCTGTCATCAATATCAATTGTCGTGCCGGTCTCTTCTGTTATGGCGCGAATCGTCGAACCACCTTTACCGATGACATCACGGATCTTGTCGGGATGGATCTTGATGGTCGATATTCTCGGTGCGTGCTCGGACATTTCCGCCCGTGACTCTTTAATAACAGCATTCATCTTTTCCAGGATATGCAGGCGCCCCTCTTTGGCCTGATTCAATGCTGCTTCCATTATCTCCCTGGTGATCCCTTCAATCTTAATATCCATCTGCAGGGCGGTGATACCGGTAGAGGTCCCAGCTACCTTGAAATCCATGTCCCCGAGGTGGTCCTCGTCCCCCATAATGTCGGAAAGCACAACAAACTTTTCACCTTCTTTAATCAAGCCCATGGCAATGCCGGCAACAGGCGCTTCAATATTCACTCCGGCGTCCATGAGCGATAAACTGGTGCCACAAACCGATGCCATGGAACTCGATCCGTTTGATTCGGTTATTTCGGAGACGACACGGATTACATAGGGAAAGGTTTCCGGATCCGGTATCACGCCCAGAAGCCCCCGCTTCGCCAGTTTGCCATGGCCTATTTCGCGCCGCTTCGGTCCAATCATGCGGCCGGTTTCACCCACGCAATACGGTGGAAAATTATAGTGCAATATAAAGTAATCCCTGCGCTCACCCTCTATGGCATCGATGATCTGCGAATCCCGATCGGACCCCAACGTAGTGATTACCAGGGCCTGCGTCTCTCCACGGGTGAACAGCGCGGAACCATGTGTCCTCGGCAGGACACCGACTTCAATGCTAATGGGCCTGATCGCATCGACGTTGCGTCCATCGATCCGGGTTTCTCCAGCGAGTATGCCACCCCTGACGATAGTGCTCTCGAGTGCTTCGATGGCCCCCAGAATAGTACCTTCCGGCCAACGCTCTCCATGTTCCTCAATCATGGAACTCACTACCTCCTTGCGTATTTCACTGAGATGCTCCAGCCGGCTGAGTTTGTCCTGGATGGCATAGGCTTCACGCACCAGATCGCCACATCGTTTATCGATCTCCGAAACCAGATCGTTGTCCTTCTCCGGAGCTTGCCAATCCCACCGTTTCACACCGGCTTCCGCCACCAGGGACTCGATATTTTCGATGACAACCTGCATCTGCTCATGACCATAGTTGACGGCCCCGAGCATGATTTGCTCCGGCAGCTGTCTGGCCTCGGATTCAACCATCAATACGGAACTCTTCGTTCCGGCAACCACCAGGTTAAGTTCAGAATCCTCTATTTCATCAAAACCGGGATTCAATAAATAATTCCCCTCCTTGTAACCCACTCGGGCAGCGGCAATCGGGCCGTTGAAAGGAATACCTGACAAGGCAATGGCTGCAGAGGTGCCGATTATTGCAAGAATATCCGGATCGACGACAGGATCCAGGGAAAGCACGGTGGCGATTATCTGGACTTCGTTCATAAAACCCTTCGGGAACAGCGGTCTGATAGGCCGGTCGATGAGACGTGAAGTCAGGGTCTCTTTCTCCGACGGCCTGCCTTCACGCTTGAAAAAACCGCCCGGGATCTTACCGGCGGAATAAGTGCGTTCCCGATAATCCACCGTTAGTGGAAAGAAATCACGTTCCTGGTCCGCCTCCTTTCTGGCGACACAGGAAACCAGTATAACTGTTTCACCAATACTGCATAACACTGCACCCGTTGCCTGCCGCGCGATTCTGCCCGTCTCCAGGACAACCGTATTATCTCCAAACTGGAATTCTTTTTTGACCACGTTCATTAGTATTACCCTAAATTTGATTAAGAAATGACACCGGGAGATGACTGCTCCAAGAATGAAAATAGACGACTCGAGTCTGTCGTAGTGACATGCAGGCTTATATTTCGCAGATTTTTCTGAAGATATACAGATTATTTTCGCAGACCGAGATGACCGATCAATTCACGGTAGCGACTAATATCCTTACCCTTGAGATAATCGAGCAGCTTACGGCGGTGATTCACCATTCTAAGCAGCCCCTGGCGGGAATGATGGTCTTTCTTATGTATTTTGAAATGCTCGGTCAGATCGGTGATCCGCGCCGTCAGCAGGGCAACCTGGACTTCAGGTGACCCGGTATCCGCCACGGAACGCTTATAATCGCTAATGATAGCAGCCGTTTGTTGCTGATTTAATGCCATTTACTATTGTCTCTGATTCACTCTCTCGAAAATCGCGCGTATTGTACCTATGCACCTGCGTACGAACAAGGGAAACTCCGATTAATTTAGGGCTTCCCAGGAAATAATATCGTAGATTCCGGCGATTCCGGATGGCCCTAGCAGTCTGTCGGACTTAGGGCATCGTAGCGAGGAAAAGCCCGGTTTGAGTCAGGTTTTTCACTATGTTGAGAGTAATAGCCGGTGCTATTGGTCGAAAAATAGGGGAAAAGATGGCCAAATCCGGCTTTTTTGTAGTACGCCTGCATGGATATGCAGGTGTTAGAGTCGAGTCTGGAACAGAGACCGAGATGATCCTAAGTCCGACAGACTGCTATGTGCTCACCAACCTCTTTGGTGCCACACGGCCGTCGTCCAGCACCTCACCGACCCCCAGAAAATCATGCTGTTCACTATAAATCCGTAACATCCCTCTGGTCGGGGCATGCGGTACGACTACCGGCTGACCGTCACACAGGTAACAGGCGATACTTTCTTCCAGTTCGACATGAGGCATGTCTTGCAAGGCAGTATCGATAGCAAGTAATTTTTCATCCAGGACATTCAATCCCGCCTTGGCGAGTTCTTCCAGATCGGGCAGGCTTAGCATCTGCTCCTCATTGAAAGGTCCTACGCCAGTGCGCCGCAATGCACAGACATGGGCGCCACAACCCAATTGCCTGCCGATATCTTCCGCCAATGTCCGGATATATGTGCCCTTGGAACAAGTAATACTCAGCTCTATTACGGCGTCCTCGTAACCCAGCAATTCCAGATGATGAATGATTACCGTACGGACCTGCCGTTCCACCTCAATGCCCTGATAGGCCAGTTCATATAATCGCCTGCCTTTGTGCTTGAGGGCGGAATACATGGGTGGTATCTGTTCGATGGCACCCCGGAACTGCTGCAATGCTTTTTCAATCTGCTTCGTTGTCAATACCGGTACCGGCAGTTCTTTAACGGTATCCCCTAGGGCGTCCCCGGTGGCCGTTTCAATGCCTAATTGACAACTGGCCCGATATTGTTTGTCCGCATTAAGTAAAAAGGCGGAGAATTTCGTTGCCTCACCAAAACAGACAAGTAATAGTCCGGTCGCCATTTTGTCGAGACTCCCCGTGTGCCCCGCCTTGCGTGCCCGGAAAAGCCGTTTAACTATTTGAAGCGCCTCATTGGAGGTAATGCCACCGGGCTTGTTCAGCAGCAGAATGCCATTCACATTCCGGCCCCTTGGACGCTGGTGGCGTTTACTCATAGCCAGCGACAAGCGGAAAGTATGCACTAACAGCTATCGACAAATCGAAATCCTTATTGTCCAGACTTTTTATTGGTGGTGGTGTTATCATGCAGGGAATCAATCATGGCGGATAACCTGCTGCCACGTTCGATCGATCTGTCAAAGATGAACTTCAATCTGGGAACACTGCGCAGATGCATGACCTTGGCCAGTTCATAACGGAAATGCCCGGACTTCGCATTCAGCATCTCAATCAACTCATCCATAGTATAATCGCCGCCAAGACTGGTAACGTAGATTTTCGCACTGCTCAGGTCCGGGCTGACATCCGCAGCGGAGATGGTGATCATGCCTAGATGGGAATCACGCATCTCCAGTTGAATCATCAGTGCCAATTCGCGTTGAACGAGATCGGCAACACGCCGGTTTCTGCTGAATTGTCTAGGCATGTGCAATCGAAAGCTTAAGGTTGAAAGGATGAGCCCGTAAAAACCTGTTTATATCACTTTATCCATTGT
>JBHHYN010000130.1:0-7607 GCA_046757565.1 Gammaproteobacteria bacterium
CTCTACCTCCCGCGTCCCTGCGGTCGTCCTCCTTCCATGGAGTCGTCCCCCATCCCTGGAGTCGTCCAGACATTGTCTCGATTGCTGCTCGGTCTTCGTTCCCGACGCGACTCTACCTCCCCCGTCCATGAGGTCGTAACACCTCCTTATATGGAGGCGTCTGTGGTTAATCAAATATTTAAAGTTTACTTTTGACCAGGTTATAGACTTCTTCCGTCAGGCTATCCATGCCCGCTAAAACCTCTTGCAACTGCCCGCGTCTGTCCTCGACGAAGGCCTCATCCCTGATCCCCCCGATATTAATAGTGACATTCAAGGCTGCACTGCGCAGGGCAGCATGTGCCGCCAGTACCGCCACGCCGGCATCGCTGATAACGTTTTTATTGCCCTTCTCCGCCATCGGTTGCGAAAGTCTGATAACCTCTGCACAGAGCCTGGCACACGCGAGCGGGACATCGGCCGCTTCTTTCAGGGCCGTCTGGATTTTTTCACTCCTCGCCGCCTTCTCTGTATCCGTCTCCTTTGGTAAACCATACGCAGCCATGACGTTATCGAAGACCTCGACATCCGCCCTGATCATCCCGGTCAAGCGCCGACGCAAATCCTCCGATGTTGAGAGCAGTTCCTGTATCTCGTCCTCAACGTCTGCATAGTTTTTCTTGCCGACAGTAAGATTGGCTACCATGCTGACGAGCGAGGCGCCCATCGCACCCATAATTGCCGCGGCACTGCCGCCACCCGGGGTTGAGGCCTTACTGGCGAGTTCATCCAGAAACAGCTGTACAGGTTTATCTTTAATCATGCTTCCTCCGGTTTCACACAATTTCGGGAATATTAACTTCTATTTGCGATGATAACTATTGTATGGTTACTGTCATACTGTTTTATTGTGGCCGGTCTAATCTTCAATTAACGTATTCAGTCGCTTTCAAACGATGGTGGCGATAAAGTGGACGGCAGGATAATTATTTCTCTAGAATGCTGACTAAAGGGTAAAACTTGATAATAAACAAATAATTAATAAATGGGGGGAAGTATGAAAAAATTACTGTTTCAACTGGATACCGATCCACATCCTGCCGTGTTCGATACAGTCGTCGCTTATGACGGCGGTGCGGACCATGTGATTGGGCATGGAAATTGTACTCCGGAGAATGTTCGCAGCCTGGTAGAAGGCGCCATCTTCACCCGGCCACCCAAGGAAAAAAAGAACACCGCCCTGTTCATCGGCGGTAGCGACATGGAAGCCGGTGAAGCGCTTCTGGAGGTCGTAAAAAAGGTATTTTTTGCAGACTTTCGCGTCTCCATCATGCTCGACAGTAATGGCAGTAATACCACTGCCGCGGCCGGTGTGGCAAAATTATTAAGCAGCAAGACACTCACGGGGAAAAAGGCCGTTATCCTGGGCGGGACCGGTCCGGTCGGAAGACGTGCAGCAGTGATGATGGCAAATGAAGGCGCCAGTGTATCACTCAGTTCACGGCATAAGCCCAAGGCAACGGAGGCATGCCAGAAAATTAAAGAGCGCTTCGGGATAGAGATTGAACCGATTGGCGCAGCGACAGATGATGAGCGCGGCGAAGCGATCAGGGACGCACAAATCGTCTTTGCCACCGGGACAGCCGGTGTACAATTACTGGCTCCGGAACAGTGGCAGGATAACCCGAATCTCGAAATTCTGGCAGATGCCAACACCACGCCACCCCTGGGCATCGGTGGCACAGACATGATGGATCGGGGAGTAGAGAGAAGCGGCAAGATCATCTGGGGGGCCATAGGTTTTGGCGGTCTGAAGTTGTCGCTGCATCGCGCCTGTATCGCCAGGTTGTTTGAAAGCAACGATCAGATCCTCGATGCCGAAGAGATTTTCGCGCTTGCAAAGAACATGGCCTGACAAGAATCCGGACTTATATATATGATAACTGCAACGACAATCCGTTTACTCATATCACGGGGTATACTGATCTTCACAAGCCTCTGGCTGACAACGGCAAACCTTGCCCTGGCAGACAGCTACGAAGAAGGCAGAAGCGCATACGTAAGCGGCGACTACAAACGAGCCTATACAATCCTGAAACCCCTCGCAGAGAGCGGCGATCCGGAAGCACAGAAAATCCTGGGGATCATGTTTGACTACGGTCATGGGGTCAAAAAGGACCCGCACAAGGCCCTGCAATGGTATATACGTTCCGCCGAGCAGGGCCAGCCCGCTGTTCAGTACCAGGTCGGCGCAAAGTATTTCCGCGGCGATGGAATTAAACAAGACTATGCTGAGGCCGCAAAATGGTGGGAACTGGCCGCCAATGGAGATCAAGCCGATGCCCAGTTCAACCTGGGCCTGATGTACTACCGCGGCCTTTCCATCAAACAGGACAACCTCAAGGCCGCAAGATTGTTTCAACTTGCCGCCAAGCAGGGGCATGGCTATGCTCAATACAGTCTGGCCGTGATGTATTCATTCGGCGATGGAGTGGAAAAAAATTATGCCACGGCGTTAGAGTGGTTTCGTAAATCGGCGGAGCAGGGGATCGCACAGGCCCAGTTTAATATGGGGGTATACTACGAAAACGGTTACGCTGTAAAAAAAGAGCTGACAACTGCGAAAAAATGGTACGAGCGGGCGGCTGCGCAAGGGCTAAAGGAAGCAAAAGCAAAAATAGAGGAGCTGAAAACCGTCGATATGACGAAACCAGCCGCCACGATGGCTGAATACTCAATCGATGAAATTCTGCCGGGGACAATCAGGCGTGAAGAATGGGTTCTTGGACAGCGGCCGGAAAGCTATACGTTACAGATTAGCAGTGTCACAAAGGAAAAAGATCTCGTTAATTTTTTAAAGAAAAACCATCTTGAATCCGACGCAGCTTATATTGAATTAGTAATTAATGGTGTCACGCGATATAACGCTTTCTACGGAGTCTATGATAATTATACAGAAGCCCGTCAGGCCCTGGAAGAATTACCCGATGTGCTTCGCAAGGCAAAACCCTGGGTGAGAAATTTCAGTGTTTTACAGGCCATGCTGAACTAATCAAGAACCATTGTTTTCCGCCCTTGACGATAAAACGGTCTGAACAGATGTTTCCAATTACCCTCATATTCATAAACGGCACAAGATTCCCCGGCACAGCATGTCTGCCTTGGGATGACACGGGTTTCTCTTTCCAGGTTCTGTCACAACCAAAGATACGGGGATACGTGGAGTATAAATGAAACGTTTCAAAGAAATTCTAAATGCCGGAGAAGGAGGGCTGCTCCAGATCTTTCATAAATTTGAAGATGAGCAAACACCACGGGAAAGAAGGCTTAAAACTTTGGAAAAAAAACTGCGGTTACGTCAAGAACAGATAGTTTGCGCGGTTGGATTCAACCCAAACGCACGTCAATTAACCGAAATTTTCCCCATATTAGGTTTTGAGACATTCGATGCGCTGGCACGGCAAAGAAATGACTGTTTCACGACAGATATCTACAAGCGCCTGACACTCGATAATATCCTCAGTATATATGCCGCAGTAAAAAATGACCCGGAAACCCTTCAAGTCATGCAATACCTGTTGAAGAAACGGCTGGAAAGCATTGAAGGCAAGATAGAGGCTACCGTCAATTCAATGATCATTGAAAAATATAAAGCTGAAATGCGCACTATCTATAATGACAGCATTGCGACTATCGAGTTTACCGAGGAACGGCTGGACAGACATGACAGCGGCTTTCGTGCGCTGCTGAATGAAGTCAATATTATCGTTGAAAGCAGGATCATTCCTGCAGGAGATATCTTTTTCAGGGACACGGTTTTGCCTGAGGAAAAAAGGAAAATACTAAATAAGGGTTTAATTCCACTGGACCTGATAGAATTGCGTATCGAGGATGAAAATGCTTCCGATGAAGAGAAACGGATACTACATGATTATCTTGTTCATAACAGGGATTGAAACGCGTGAGAAATAAACGATGGTAAGTTTTACTGAACTTCTTACTGCCTCCGATGCCGAGCTTGTAAAAATCTTCTACAAGGTCAAGTCCAATCCCAACGATGATTTCATCATCAGGATCAATAAAGTGGCCGCCCAACTCGGGCTTAATCATTCACAACTGGTATGTGCACTGGGTTTTAACATGCATATAAGGGACCTCTCGGATATTTTCTCTTCGGTAGGGTTCCGCTCTTATAAACTGCTTTCGTACCGTTGTAATGAGTTATTCAGCACGGACACCTATAACCAGCTTCCCGTAGATAATATACTGGATATTTATTCCGAGCGCATAGAAGATCAGCAGATCCTCGACTCCCTGCGCGGGATGCTGGGCCCGCGGCTGGAACATATTGAAGCAGACATAGACAAGAATGAAGATCCCGCCCATATCATCAGCTATCGCATGGAAATACATTCTATTTATACCGCCGGTATAGTTGACCGGGCCTTCGCCGAAATCCGTATCGACAAGGACATCGGTAAATTCCGAATTCTCTCCAATGAAGCGAACGAAATGATCGCAGCCGGGTTTTTTCCACCCAGTAATCTGTTTTTTCTGGACTCACTCTCTCCCTCTGAAAAAAAAGCGCTGATTGAAAATCAACATATCGATACGGAGATAATTAAAAACCGGTTACAAAATGCGAACATCAGCGTGGAAGAGAGAGAGATTCTGGAGGAATATATTTAAGGAATCTCTGAATAAGTACATTCCCGGATCAAGTCCGGGGCAGGCCCTGTACTTTTCAGGGCCCGTAAAGCAAAAATGCGATTTTTGCTTTACTCATAAAATCAATTGCTTAATGCAAATGATATTGGCAGTACATCCCTATACTGCCGGAAACTCTGATTAAGTCAGAGTTTCCTTATCCTGCCGTGACAGTTGATCATGATGATCACCATATTAGGGAAAATCTCCCGATATTTTCTGCAGAATATCCGTTTTTTCAGGAAGTTCAAGCAGTTATCCTGTTAACTCCCACATCAGAGAGCCTGTTGTACGCAGTGAATAATCGTCATGCAATCAATTTAATGAATCATTGTTACGATAAAAACCCACCCGTCAGCAGTTTCAGGCCGGCACTGCTTCCCATGCTTGGCTTCCTCCTGGCAACTTCACAGGGTTTTGCCGAAGAACCACCACCGGAAATAGTCATTATCGGCGTGACCCCTGCACAGTCATCCGGCCTGCCCAAAGAAAAAATCCCGTATAACGTCCAGTCTGCAAACAGTGATGCTATAGAAGGCTCACAGAGTCTCGATCTAACCGGCTTCCTGAAACATAATCTTGGCAGTATCTCCCTCAACGATGCGCAAAATAACCCCCTGCAACCTGATGTTCAATTCCGTGGCTTTACTGCTTCACCCTTGCTGGGTCTCCCACAGGGTCTTGCGGTATACCAGAATGGCATTCGCATCAATGAACCGCTGGGAGATTCGGTCAACTGGGACCTGTTGCCGGCATCGTCGATTTACAACATCAACCTGATTGGCGGGTCCAACCCCCTGTTTGGATTGAATACCCTGGGAGGGGCGTTGTCCATACAGATGAAAAACGGCTTTAACCACCAGGGACATAGTCTCAAGGCTTATGGCGGGTCATTCAGCCGCAAGGTTATCTCCATTGAAAGTGGCAACAATAATGGCAGCTTTGCGTATTACGGCAATGTTCACTATTTTGATGAAGACGGCTGGCGTGATTTGTCTCCCTCCGATAGCGTCAATTTCTACGGCAGTCTTGGCTGGATGAATGACTCCTCTTCCCTGAATCTGAACGTCCAGCATGGCGAAAGCGACCTGTACGGTAATGGACCGCTCCCGGTTGAACTTCTGGGTATCGATCGTGAAACGCTCTTCACGGGTCCGGACATTACCCGGAATAATATGTACATGATCAGCATCGACGGGACCCATAGCATCAATGACAACATCAGCCTTGCAGGGAACACCTTCTACCGGCGTAACGACACAGATTCGTTTAACGGCGATGCGTCAAATTTCTCGGCATGTAACATCGGTGGTGTCAACAGACTGCTTGACGGGCTCGAAGAGGACACTCTGAATGTGCTGGGGCTGGAAGAAAATGACGTCTGTATGAATCAAATAACAGACGGCAACAGTGATGGCGTCGTTGATGCCAATGATCTGGAAAATTTTCTTAACGCTATGCTTGCAGCCGGTGCGGTTGGGTTTAATATCGAGGACCTTACCAATACGTTGTCCGGCAGCGGAATTATTGCAGGCGATGCCATCAATAATATCAGCAGCCGCACCCAGGAAACCTATGGCCTGGATATCCAGGCTACCTTTGTGAATGAACTCTTTGAGCGCAACAATCAATTCATAGCCGGCTTCGCCTATTTCAAGGGTCAATCGGGCTTCAAGTCCAGACTGGAGTTGTCCGGGCTGGATCCCGTTACAAAGAGTACCATAGGTCTTGGGAGCGGCAGTTTTGTCGATGCAGAGGCAACGAATATCGAAACCAGTACGGAGAGTTACAGCTTTTATTTCACTGATACATTCAACATTAATGACAGGCTCTCCATTACTCTCTCGGGGCGCTATAACAGCACGGATGTCGTGTTAAGCGACCAGTCCGGGGACCGGCCTGAACTGAACGGCTCACACAATTTCAAGCGATTCAATCCGGCTGCCGGTGTCACCTATGAGATCAATTCCGGGATAAACCTCTATGCCGGCTACAGCGAATCCTCCCGGGCGCCCACGGCCATCGAACTCTCGTGTAATGCAGGTATTTTTGATCTGGCCCGCGCCAATGCCGTGGCCGCCGGAGAAGATCCGAATAACATCAATTTCGAATGCCGGCTGCCCAATGCCTTCCTGGCGGATCCGCCGCTTGATCAGGTCGTAGCCAAGAGTTTCGAGATTGGCGTGCGTGGGAAAGTCCATGAAGTCGACTATCACCTGGGTTTTTTTGATACCGTTAATAAGGACGACATCATTTTCCAGTCGACGGGGCGGTCAACAGGCCTGTTTGCCAATGTCGATGAGACCAGGCGGCTCGGATTTGAGAGCGGTTTTCACGGCAAGTGGAACAGACTGGACTGGTTTCTGAACTACAGCTATATCGACGCCACCTTCCAGGATGACTTTCAGGTGTTGAGTCCCAATCATCCCTTTGCGGACAGCAATGGCGTTACTCAGGTCAGTAAGGGCGATACGATCCCGGGCGTCCCGGCTCACCAGTTGAAACTGGGAGGAGACTACCGGCTGGGAGAATCACTCTCTTTGGGGTTCGACGCGATTTATAATTCCGGACAATACCTGCGTGGCGATGAAGCCAATCTGCTGGCTGCCACTGATGGCTATGCCCTGCTGAATTTACGCGGCAGATACCGTATCAATGCACATCTTCAGTTCTTTGCGAGCATCAACAACGTACTGGATACAGACTATGAGACCTTCGGCATCCTGGGCGAAAACCCAAGTGACGTCAACGTCCCGGCCTTTGCCGGTTTCAGCAACCGGCGTTTTCTCGGACCAGGCTCACCACGCGCCATATTCGCAGGGATCAAGCTAAGCCTGTGATAAATTAGGGTCAGACTCGAATTATAATATTTGGCTCTTCAGCAGAATCTGTGGGTTAACAAGAAAGACTTTTGAATAAAA
>JBHHYN010000131.1:0-7549 GCA_046757565.1 Gammaproteobacteria bacterium
CCCGAATTGGAGTGCGATAAGTGATATGAATAACCATCACACAGAAACTCGGTCGCTTGCGGCCGAGTTGTTCATACCCGGGTTGATTAGAATCTGTCTCAAATAAATGGTATGCATGGTTTGGGAAAAGTTGGAATTTTCTGGTCAATGACTTGGGTAATGTAATAGGATGGATTAAACGAACTTGCTGATTGCAGTGAATTCAAAAAATAACGATAAACCGGGGTATGGATCATGTCTGAAGTTGTTCATTACGATCGGATTGAGAATGTTGGCCTGCTTACCGTCGATAACCCACCGGTAAACGCCTTGTCCCATGCCGTCCGGCAGGGAATCCAGGATACGCTTGATCAGTTTATCGCTGATGATTCCGCCGCTGCGCTGTTACTGATTTGTGCCGGCAGGACCTTTATTGCCGGTGCGGATATTACTGAATTTAACCAGCCTGTGAAGGAGCCGTGGTTGCCGGGATTGATCGACAAGATTGAACATTCGCCCAAACTGGTGGTGGCGGCCTTGCACGGTACGGCCCTCGGTGGCGGCTTTGAAACGGCCCTGGGTTGCCACTACCGCTGCGCCGTGGCGTCCGCCAGAGTGGGTTTTCCGGAAGTGACACTCGGGTTGCTACCCGGTGCAGGCGGCACGCAACGGCTGCCGCGTATTACTGGGGTTGAAAAGGCGCTGGATATGATCCTCTCCGGAAAACCTCTCCCGGCTACGGAAGCCAGAGAGTGTGGCATCATCGATGCGATTATCGAGGGTGATCTGCGTGAGGGGGCGCTTGCCTATGTGAAACAACTGCTCGAAGAGAATGCCCCCTTGCGGCGGACGAGTGAACTGGAGATTGACCGCTCCGGTATCGATGCCGGTTTGTTTGCTCATCACCGGCAACAGATTGAAAAACAGCAGCGTGGATTTTTTTCTCCGGGACGTATACTGAAATGTATCGAAGCGGCCTGCGAGCTGCCTTTTGACGAAGCCATGAAGCTTGAACGCGAACTCTTCGATGAATGCAAGGCATCGAGTCAGTCCAGGGCACAACGTTATCTGTTTTTTGCAGAACGCAACGCCGCCAAGATCCCTGACATACCAGCACAGACCCCGATCCGTGAGATTGACCGGGTCGCTGTCATCGGGGCCGGTACCATGGGGGGTGGCATCGCGATGAACTTCGCCAATGCCGGTATTCCGGTCACGCTCCTGGAAGTCCGGCAGGATGCGCTTGACCGGGGCCTTGGCATCATTCATAAGAATTATGCATCGGGCGTCAGCAAGGGCCGGATGTCGGAGGAACAACTCGAAGAGAGGATGGCGCTGATCCAGGGTGTACTGGATTATGAGGCGATTGCCGGCGCCGATCTGGTTATCGAGGCGGTATTTGAAAACATGGATATCAAGCAACAGGTGTTCAGGAAACTCGATGAAGTATGCGTGCCGGATACCATCCTGGCGACCAATACCTCTACTCTGGATGTGAATAAAATCGCAGCCGTGACAAGCCGTTCACAGGATGTTATCGGCCTGCATTTCTTTGCCCCGGCGAATATCATGCCGTTGCTGGAGATCGTCCGGGGAGCAGAGTCGGGCAAGGAGGTGATTGCGACATCGATGGCCCTGGCCAAACGCATCAGAAAGATCGGCGTACTGGTAGGGGTCTGTTTCGGCTTCGTCGGTAATCGTATGTTCATGCCGTATATACGGGAAGCGCAACTGATGATGCTGGAGGGTGTGGCGCCGGAACGAGTCGATCAGGTGATGTATGACTGGGGGATGGCAATGGGACCGCACGCAGTCTTCGACCTGTCCGGCACTGATGTGTTCTATAAGCTCAATCAGGAGTGGCAAGAGAGGCCGTCTGATCCCACCTATTGCCGCATGGGGACAATCCTGTATGAAATGGGCAGACTCGGTCAAAAGACAGGTGCCGGCATCTATAAATATGACGGCCGCAAACCCGTCCCCGATCCCGAGGTAATGGCTATTGCCCGCAAAGAGGCCGGCAAACTTGGCATAGAACAACGTGACATCCGTGATGAAGAGATTATCGAACGGCTTCTATACAGCATGATCAATGAAGCGGCAAAGATCCTCGAGGAGGGTATCGCCCAGCGTCCCGGCGATATCGATGTTATCTACACGAACGGCTATGGCGTGCCGCGCTACCGGGGAGGTCCGATGTTTTATGCCGACACTGTCGGGAGCGAACAGATCTACGATGCGATTTGCCGCTACCGTGACCGCTATGGCACCCTGTACTGGACACCGGCCCCGTTACTGGAACGGCTTGCCAAAGCGGGTAAGACCTTTGCCGAATGGGATAAAGAGCCTGTTCGCGTCTAAATTTGTAGAGGAATGGTACTTACTTAAGCTTGTGAACTACAAATACCTTCTTTTCGTCCTTTTCGTCATCCCCACGAAGGGGGGATCCAGTGGACAAAGTACATTTTGTTTTACAGGTTTCCCGCAATCGCGGGAACGACGGGCTCAAATAAGTGCCGTTCAACTTGTAGATAGTGTCCATCCATAAACGTCAATATTTCTCTCGCAAAGGCGCAAAGACGCCAGGAAAACATTTTTGCATGGCTTTAATAACAATCACTTGTCACTTTGCGATCTTTGCGTCTTGGCGAGAATTATTCTTTCTGGATGAATACTAGATAAGTGATGAAACAGCGAGAGGGAAGGTCATGAGCGGTCTAACCGTTGTCCTGATCTACATCGTTGCCGCAATCGCACTTGCCTATCGACGGGCAAGTCTGAAGACGGCGGCGATTGCCAATGGCATTTTGCTGCTTGTCTATCTTTTGTTCGGGAGCGGTTCCGGGATCTGGACGTTCCTGTTGCTCATAAGTGCCGCGTGCCTGGGAGTGTTGAGTGCCGCTGTTTTTCGTCAAACCCGGATCAGCAGGCCGCTGTTTGAATGGTACCGGCGTATTGTCCCCGCCCTTTCAGAGACCGAGCGGGAAGCGCTTGATGCCGGTACCGTGTGGTGGGAAGGAGAATTATTTTCGGGCAAGCCGGACTGGAACAAACTGCTCTCCAGCGGCCGGCCCCGGCTGAGCGACCGGGAGCAGGCGTTTATTGACGGACCTCTTGAAGAGCTGTGCCGGATGGTGGATAGCTGGCGGATCAATTATGAGTGGGCGGATATGCCCGCCGAGGTAGTCGCGTTCATCAAGAAGAATAAATTTCTCGGGCTGATCATCCCCAGGCAATACGGAGGCCTGGAACTCTCTGCCGTCGCCCAGACCGAGGTGTTGACCAAACTGTTCGGGGTAAGCAGTGTTGTGGCCAATTTCATCAGCGTCCCGAATTCATTGGGACCGGCTGAATTGCTGTTGAAATATGGCACCGAACAGCAGAAACAGTATTACCTGCCCCGCCTCGCAAACGGCGGGGAGATCCCCTGTTTCGCATTGACTGCTCCTCTGGCGGGCTCGGATGCAGCCGCCATACCCGACACGGGCGTCGTCTGTAAGGATAAATGGCAGGGCAAAATGATCACCGGGATGCGGCTTGACTTTGACAAACGTTATATCACCCTGGCACCGGTCGCTACCCTGATTGGTCTTGCATTCAAACTGAAGGACCCGGGCCATCTGCTTGGTGATGTCGAGGAGTATGGCATCACCTGTGCCCTCATCCCGGCAGATACGCCGGGTGTTGAGATCGGGCATCGCCATCTGCCCATGGGCGATCCCTTTTTGAACGGACCGGTGCGGGGCAGGGATATATTTGTGCCGCTCGATAACATTATCGGTGGCATAGACATGGCCGGCAAGGGGTGGCGCATGCTGGTGAACTGCCTGTCAGCGGGGCGCTCCATTTCCTTGCCCTCTATTTCAAACTGCATGGCGAAACGCGCCCTGGCCGGCAGCAGCGCCTATGCGCGCATTCGCCGCCAGTTTAATCTGCCGATTGCCCGGTTTGAAGGGATCCAGAAACCAATTGCCCGTATAGCAGGCCTTGCCTACATTATCAATGCGGCGCGATTGCATACTGCCCAGGCGATCGATATGGGTTCAAAACCGGCCGTTCCTTCGGCCATTCTGAAATATCACTGTACCGAAATGGGCCGCCAAATCGGAATGGATGCCATGGACATACATGGTGGCAAGGCCATCATGAAGGGACCGAGGAATTACCTCTCCTATGCCTATGAAGCGATGCCCGTGGCGATCACGGTCGAGGGAGCGAATATCCTGACTCGCAACCTGATGATATTCGGCCAGGGGGCAACCCGATGCCATCCCTATGTCCTGCGGGAGATGGCCATGGCGCAAAAAGAAGTGACGGCAGCATCGGTGGCGGAATTCGACCGGCTCCTGTTTGCGCATATCGGTTTTGCCTATAGCAATGCGGCCCACGCCTTCGTGCATGCCTTGAGCGGATCCCTGTTCTCCGGTGTCTTGATAGATTCTCCTCTGAAACGTTATTACCAGCATATAAACAGACTGAGTGCGGCCTTTGCGCTTGTCTCCGACGCCGCCATGATAACCATGCAGTCCGCGCTGAAACGCCGGGAGATGATCTCCGCCCGGTTGGGCGATCTGTTGAGCATGTTGTACCTCAGCAGCCTGGTGTTGAAACACCATGAAGATGAAGGCTGTCCCCAGGAGGAGCAACCGCTGGTTGAGTGGGCCTGTCAATACCTGCTCAATCGTTATCAGGGGGCAATGCACGAAATCCTGCAGAATTTCCCTAATCGCCTTGTCGCAATGAAATTGCGATTGACTGTGTTTCCCCTGGGTCGATGGTTTAATAAACCTGCGGACAGTCTGGAGACACAAATCGCTGACCTGGTCACCCGCAACAGCGAGACGCGCAAACGTCTAATCAGTGGAATCTATATCACCCCGTCACAGACCAATCCCCTGGGGATGTTAAATGAGGTGTTTATGCAGGCGGATGAAGTCGAGCCATTGCAGAAGAAAATACGTGATGCCGTCAAGGCCGGCAAGCTGGAGGATCTGCCTGGCACGAAACTTATCGATGTCGCTGAACACGCCGAAGTCCTGAACGGGGACGAGGCCGCGCAATTACGCGACTACGACAAACGGGTTATGGAAATCATCCATGTTGATGAATTTCCCTACCATAGCTTTGCCAGGCAATCATTGCAGAAAAAGACCACGGTCAGAAGACAGAAAACCAAAAGAAAGGCAAAAAGAAAAACGGCAAAAAAGCCGACCACAAAAACAGATTAGGAATCGCTTGTGCCGGTATTGACGGCTTGTTTCATTTAAATATTTGATTAACCACAGAGGCACAGAGGTCACAAAGATAATAAAAGTTAAACAAACTAACGAAAATCTCGGGGGCTTGCCCAAGAGTTGGATAGCGATAATAGATATGCCTGCGCATTATACTGAAACTCGGTCACTTGCAGCCGAGTTGTTAATCCTGTTGAAAGCGCCTGTCAAGGTGTCTTTCTTGTAAATATCCGGTAAACCGCAGCCCCGGACAGGATCGTCAGGACCGCTGCCAGGACCTCCCAGGGATTCCTGATTGCGGCAATCCCGATAAACAGCAAGGTAAAACCAACAAAAAGCAGGGGTGCCCAGGGGTACCCTGTGAACCCCTTTATCTCAACCGCTCTCCTTTTTGTAATAACAAACAGACTGGCAACAGTCGCCGCGGCGCTTAACGACAGTGTAATGCCGAGATAAGAGAGCAATTCGCGTAAACCGGTAATCCAGACAACAACAATAGCCAGGCTTGCCTGCACGGCAATGGCCACGCCGGGCGCCGCACGGGTATAGCGCAACGCCTTTGGCATCAGGCCGTCTTCCGCCATGCGCGCGTAGACACGGGGACCGGCCATGATCATCGCCGAGACGGATGTGAATAGAGCAATAGCGATGATTATGCGTATCACCCCGGCGAGTACTTCCCCGCCGATAGCCCGTGCGGCAATGGCCGCGACGTCATTTTTGAAAATAATGGCTTGCGGTGAAGGCGCCAGGACAAAGATTGTATTCAAAAGCAGATAAACAAGTATGACGATCAGCGTCGCGGTGACCATGGCCCTCGGGACCTGAGCGCGGGCGTCCCGGGCCTCACTGGCAACATAAATTGCCGCGTTAAAACCTGAATAACTGAACGAAACCCACATGAGCGTTACGGCAAATGCCGGTAAAGAGAAGGGCGCTACGGCCGGTTCGTGCCGGTAAAAAAAATCGATGCCGGCCCAGGGATGATGAAACAGGCTGTAAAGGGCGAAGGCAATGAAGCAAACAAGTAGAAACAGTTTCAACGCCACAGCAAAATTCTGCAAGACCGTGCCATGCTTGACCTGAAAACCATGAAACAGGGCGGCGCTGATTATGACCGCTGATGCCACAACATTATTTAACGGGCCACCACCTGAAGATTGCGGCAGGGTATAGGCTTCAAAGGTCGTGGCGGCAAAGGCTATGGCGCCGGTAAAGCCGGCAAGCAGGGAGATCCATCCCGCCACAAAGCCGGCCATGGGATGTATATTACGGGACAAAAACAGATATTCTCCACCGGACACGGGTAACTGTCTGGCGAGCATGCCGTAACTCAATGCACCACAAAATGCCAGTCCACCCCCTGTCAACCAAGCCGCGAGTACTCTCTGGGGCGTACCCAGATCACCCAGAGCAAACCCTGAGGTGGTAAAAACACCCGCCCCGATCATATTGGCAATGACCAGGCTGACAAGGGTTGTTGGATTCAAGTTGTGCCTGGATACTGATCCCCGCCTCATTGCTTTGTAAAACGGCGCACAAACGTATCTTTCAGGCCCGGAATGTTAATCTCCTCTACTAAACCGAACCCACCTGCTTCAATTTCTGCAGTAAACTGTTGTTTCGTCCCGCGGATGTGATGTATCAACCATTCTCTCGAGACACCGGGTCTTTTGTCGTATTCAACAATGAATAATTGCCCGCCCGGCCGCAGCGCAGAATATATGGAGGCCAGCATCTCCTGGTAATAGACAAAGTGGTGATAGGCATCGCTGATGTACACCACATCGACGGAATGGGCAGGAAGCTCGATGGAGTGTTCCCTACTCAATACGGTTTTAATATTGACGAATCCACGCTGTTTCGCTTTTTTTGCAATATGGTCAATGAACTCAGGCACAATATCCACGGCATAGACGGTACCCTCTGCCCCGACCGCATGAGCAAGCAAGGGTTCGAACAATCCTGTGCCGGCGCCAACGTCAGCGACATCCTGCCCCGGCTCCAGACCGATGGCCTGAACCAGTTCATGCCGGAAGTCGTAAACTTCCCTGCCTTCCCTTTCAAAACGCTTGACCCAGACATCGACATCAGGCTTCTTGTAGTTATCGTTAATATGCCGGTATTGCTCCGTGCTGTCTGCTCCGGTCTCTGCAAGGGTTTGGCCTGGAAAGATAAACAGAAATGCAATGAAGGGTTTCACAACGAATTGCATGAAGCCTTGTCTGGAAGTGATGGAAGTCATGATTTTCTCCGAAAGGTAAATACGCATGTATGTTTTATAGGGTCTTCAGCAGAATCTGTGGGTTGATATATAAACAGTAGCCCGTCATTCC
>JBHHYN010000132.1:0-7307 GCA_046757565.1 Gammaproteobacteria bacterium
CTACTGTTTATGTATCTACCCACAGATTCTGCTGAAGACCCCAAAAATATTACACCGTCTTGTGCAAGAGCGGGACCGTAACAGCCTGTTAAACCGGCCGGTATTCATGCCTGAGTGCCTCGAGACTTGCTATGAGTGCCCGGTTGTTGTGTTTCCGGGCGCCGTTCAGGAGTATATGGATTTTCTCCGACATAACCCTTAAGGCCGCTGCGCGGTCTTCCCCGGAAAGGAGTGGATCAGACAGCACCATTTTAATGGCCTGAATCCTGAAGCGGTCCATGCCCCAGTATTTTCGTGAAAGTTGATCATCATGGCCGCCATGTTTAATGATCAATTCTTCATCGTGAAACAGCACCGGGTAGCGGGCGCAAATCCGCAGCCACATATCATAATCTTCGCATACCGGCAGTGTTTCATCGAACAGGCCCAGCCGCTCGAAGATTGAACGATGGATAATGACCGAAGAGGGTGAGATGATACAGAGTGGCAGGCAATGTTGAAATATGTAACCACCGTATTTCCGGTGTTTTTTCATTTGCTTCAGTGGAGAACCATTCTGCATCCAGATTTCGTTGGTGTGGGCGATAAAATATTCCGGGTTCTCCGCAAGGGCTTCTGTCTGTTTCTGTATCTTCTCCGGCAACCATTCATCATCTGAATCCAGAAAAGCGATCCATTCGTTTTTTGCAGCCCTGATCCCCGTATTCCGGGCCGTGCTCACTCCCTGGTTTTGCTGTGTAATTAAACGGATGTCCGCATGGCCGGCTGCCAGAATAGCGGCAGTGTTATCGGTTGAACCATCGTTAACGACAATAATCTCGTCTACAGACAATGTCTGTGATAACACGGATTTCAGGGCCCGCTGAATGTATGTTGCCCGGTTATAAACGGGAATAACAACCGATATGCCGGACATCATTTATCGCGGTTAATCATCCCAGCATGAGTACAGGAGAAGACGCCGGGTGTATCAGAAGAACCAGCGCATAAATACCTGAACCGGTTACAACAGCTGCTAAATCATAATAGACAGAGTGTTTGACGTCGGCTATTCTGGTCCCGCGAATGTTGCTGGACACCATATCCAGCACCGCGAATGCGGCAATCCCGGTAAACAATACCATAGAGGCCAGATCAGTGTTCGAAAGCAGGTGTGTTACCGACCATATCAGCACGCCCCACAACATGGGATGGCGGGTAAATCGCTTGATGTTGGATGGCAGATAGGCGGCGGTCACAAGCATAAATGCAACCGGCATAAACAGATAGGTGATTTGTCTTCCCCATGCAGGCGCTTCCCAGACAGGTATGAATTCTGCCCTGCTCTTCCCGATAACGATCAGTGTCACGCCGGCAATGGCCCCCAGGGCGAACAGGCCTTTGTAGGTTAGTTCACCCAGGCGATCGATCATCCTTTGCCGTAAAGTTGTAAATGATGGCAGTAAGTGGATGCCTGTAAATATAATAAGGCCCAGAATCATAAGTGACATAAGCGATTACCCTGCAAATTGCCGTGTGATTTGCTTATAGTGAATACTACGAAGGAAAATTGCAATGATATTGCAAATGGTTAATAACTTTCTCTGTGGTGAACAAATACCGCGTTAGCTTGCAGCGGAAAGATATTGATTGATAAGGGGAACAAATAAATGGGTGATAACCTGAATTTTGATTTTGAACAAAACGAGCAGCAGCCGTTGCACGAATTTACGGAACGGGCCTACCTGGACTATTCCATGTATGTCATTCTCGATCGTGCCCTGCCGCATATTGCCGATGGTCTGAAACCGGTACAACGCCGGATCATCTATGCCATGTCTGAACTGGGTTTGCAGGCCACGGCAAAATACAAAAAATCAGCGCGTACGGTTGGCGATGTGATCGGTAAATTCCATCCCCATGGCGATTCCGCCTGTTATGAAGCCATGGTGCTGATGGCGCAGGATTTCAGTTATCGCTATCCATTGATAGACGGGCAGGGGAATTGGGGTTCAATGGATGATCCCAAGTCTTTCGCTGCGATGCGTTACACTGAATCCAAACTGAAAGCGTATGCCGCTGTGCTACTGGCTGAACTGGGACAGGGCACTGTTGACTGGGGGCTGAATTTTGACGGTACTCTGAAAGAACCGAAACTGTTACCTGCGCGTCTGCCGAATATGTTGCTGAACGGGACCTCCGGTATTGCAGTCGGAATGGCGACAGACATCCCCCCGCACAACATCAAAGAAGTCGCCTCGGCCTGCATCCGCTTGCTGGATGCGCCAAAAAGCAGTGTGACTGAGCTGTGCGGGCATATCAAGGGACCTGATTTCCCGACCAGGGCGGAAATTGTCACGCCGGCGCAGGAGTTGATGGATATTTATCGCACGGGCCATGGATCTATCCGAATGCGCGCCATCTGGGAGAAGGAAGAGGGCAACATCATTATTACGGCCTTGCCCCATCAGAGTTCGGGCAACCGGATACTGGAACAGATCGCCGCCCAAATGCAGGCCAGGAAATTGCCCATGTTGGAAGATCTCCGTGATGAGTCCGATCACGATACCCCCACCCGGCTGGTTCTGGTCCCCCGATCCAACCGGGTCAACCTGGAAGAACTGATGTTACATCTGTTTGCCACAACCGATCTACAGCGCAACTACCGGGTCAACCTGAACATGATTGGCATTGATGGCCGGCCGCAGGTCAAGAACCTGAAAACAATTCTGCAGGAGTGGCTGAAATACCGCACGGAAACGGTACGCAGGCGCCTGCAATACCGGCTGGACAAGATCGAGACACAAATCCATTTGTTGAAAGGTTTACTGATCGCCTATCTCAATATCGATGAAGTGATTGCGATTATTCGCGAGGAGGAACAGCCTAAGCCGGAGTTGATGAAACGCTTTAAACTTTCTGACCGGCAGGCCGAAGCGGTTTTGGAACTCAGGCTGCGTAAATTAGCGAAGTTGGAGGAGATGAAGATCCAGGGCGAACTGCAGGAACTGGAGCAGGAGAGACACTCCCTGCAACAGACCCTGGGATCAAAAAAACGCCTGAAAACATTGATTAAAAATGAAATCATGGCGGATGCAGAGACCTATGGCGATGACAGGCGCTCGCCAATCGTCGAACGTGAGGAGGCCATGGCCATGGATGAATCGGTACTGCTTCCCACTGAAGCAGTCACCGTGGTGCTCTCTAAAAAGGGCTGGATCAGGGCTGCCAAGGGCCACGATATCGATGTGCAAGCCCTCAATTACCATGCCGGCGACGGGTTTAAACAGGCCGCCAGGGGCCGCAGCAACCAGTTTGCCGTGTTTCTGGACTCCAGCGGCCGCTGTTATTCCTTACCCACGCATAGCCTGCCGTCCGCCCGCGGTTTGGGTGAGCCCATATCCAGTTATGTAACCCCGCCGGACGGCGCCACGTTCGCGGGAGTCATGCTGGGTATGCCCGATTCCATTTTTTTGCTGGCGACGGATGCCGGCTATGGCTTTATCGCCAGACTGGAAGATCTGTATGCAAAAAACAGGAATGGCAAGCTGGTGATACGCGTTCCCAAGGGGGCGCTGGTGCTGCCGCCTGCGCCGGTTGGTGATGCAGCCGATGATTATATTGCGGCGGTAAGCTCCATAGGGCGTTTGCTGGTTACGGAAATACAGGAATTCCCGCAACTTGGAAAAGGCAAGGGCTTGAAGATCATGCAGATCCCGCCGGCGAAGCTGAGATCCAGAGAGGAATACATGGCCGCAATGACCGTATTCAGTGAGGGGGATTCCCTGCTCTTGTCGTCGGGTAAACGCACACTCACGCTTAAACCGAAGGATATCGATAATTACTATGGTGAGCGGGGGCGGCGTGGGAATATGCTGCCTAGAGGGTTTCGCCAGGTGTCGGGCATGCTTACATTGACGAACAATAATGAATAAAAAAAAGCCGGGCTGTCCCGGCTTTTATAAGTGCCTGAACGGATTGGGGGAGGAAGGAATGAGAAAATATCCGTTCAGCAATGTTAGCGGCTGAAATCGCTGGGTCTTGAGTATTTTCTGATGTGCGCGAAAATAAACATCCCCACCGCAAGTGGACGTTTTCTTACTGGATTCCTGCTTTCGCAGGAATGACATCAACGCAGCAAGCTGTGTGGAATTAAACCCTTAAGAGATTACAGGAGAGGGATTTTATAAGGCGCCCCCGGTGTTTCTCTAACCAGCCTGGGCACCAGATAGCCGGGAAGCCGTGCCCGTAATTCATCCATGATCGCCCTTGCCTCGTCCATGGGAACGTCAAAATGGGCGGCCCCGGCAACCGGATCCAGACTATGCAAGTAGTAGGGTAGAACACCGCATTCAAACAGCCGCTCATGGAGTTCGGCAAGCACTGCCGCCTGATCATTAATGTCCCTCAATAAAACCGATTGGTTGAGGACATTGATGCCGGCCTGCCGCAACCGTTGCAACCCGGTATCGACCTGGGGGTCAATCTCGTTTGGATGATTGCTGTGTATGACCACAACCGGTGTCAGTCTGGTTTGCGTCAAACAGAGCAGGAATGCCTCCGATATCCGCGCCGGCAGCACAACCGGCATGCGCGTATGGATGCGCAGGCGTTTCAAGTGGGATATTCTCTGGAGTTGTATAATGAGATCGGCCAGTTTTTCATCGCTCAATGCCAGTGGGTCGCCACCGCTGAGGATGATCTCCGTGATTGATTGATCACGGTGCAGGTAGGCCAGCGCCGGCTGCCAGTCCTGTCTGGCGGCGTTTTCGCCGGCATAGGGGAAATGTCGCCGGAAACAGTAACGGCAATGAATCGCGCAGGCGCCGGTGGTGATCAACAGGGCGCGTCCCTGATACTTCTGCAGGATACCCGGTGCCGGGTTTTGGGTGAGTTCCTCCAGCGGGTCACGGGTAAACCCCGTTTGCTTGATATCTTCATCGGAGACGGGCAGGACCTGTTTGAGTAAGGGATCGGACACATTGTTTTTTTGTATGCGTTCGGCGAAAACCCGGGGAACCCGCAGTGGGAATGACAGCGATGATCTTTCCGCCAGGGGGATGGAACCGGGCGTTATGGCCAGGTGCTGCAATAATTCTGCCGGCTCGTTGATAGCGTCTCTTAATTGATCCTGCCAACTCGATATTTGCATGGGTTTCAAGGTATCATACGCCGCTTTCTTATTCATACCGGGTGTCGTGCGTGGCAACTTATAACACAAATGAATTTAAATCGGGGTTGAAATTGATGATCGATGGGGATCCCTGTTCGATCATTGAAAACGAATTTGTGAAACCTGGCAAGGGCCAGGCGTTTAACCGGGTGAAATTGCGTAACTTGAAAACGGGCCGTGTCCTGGAGAGGACCTACAAGTCCGGTGAAAGTATCGAAGGCGCCGACGTGATTGAAGTGGAGTTACAGTATCTCTACAACGATGGAGAGATGTGGTACTTCATGGATACCGAAAACTTTGAGCAACAGGTTGCAGAGATGACGGTAATGGGTGATGCCGCACAATGGCTTAAGGGAGAAGAGATGTGTGAAGTCACACTCTGGAACGGTACGCCGCTTAGTGTATTGCCGCCGAATTTTGTGACGCTGGAAATTACTAAAACCGATCCGGGGGTCCGTGGCGATACGGCTTCGGGAGGTTCAAAGCCGGCCACACTTGAGACGGGCGCCGTGGTCAAAGTGCCCCTTTTTGTCGAGCAGGGCGAGAGGATCAAGGTGGATACGCGCACGGCTGAATATGTGAGCCGGGCCAGGGAATAACAGCCGGCACACTGTTTGACCGGAGCCATGACTCTTCGCTGGCAACCCTGCACCGATATGGAGATGCTGGCGCGGCGGGCACGGCTGCTGCAACAGGTCCGGGCGTTCATGGCCGAACGATCGATTCTGGAAGTGGAGACACCGATACTGAACAGGGGCGGTAACCCCGATCCGAACATCGCTAACCTCATGGTGCAACTCTCCCTGCCGGCCGGAGAACACTCTTTTTACCTGCATACCTCACCGGAGTTTGCCATGAAACGGCTGCTGGCGGCAGGTTCCGGACCGATTTTCCAGATCGCCAGAGTATTTCGTGATGGTGAATCCGGTAACATGCATGAACCGGAATTTTCCATGCTCGAATGGTACCGGCCGGGGTTCGATCATCATGCCTTAATGGATGAGATCGAGGCATTGCTCCGTTCATTACAGTTTGCCGGTTGCGAACGTGTTACTTATGCAGAGGTATTCCAGCACTATGCAGGGCTTAATCCCCATCAGGCAGGCCTCGCCGAGTTGCAGGAGAAGGCCGGAATGCTCGGTCTCAACCTGGTCACGGAGAGCCGGGGCATGCTGCTTGATTTCATCTTCAGTCACTCGGTGACAGTGGCCCTGGGTCAGGAGCATCCGCTATTTGTCTATGACTACCCCGCTTGTCAGGCATCACTCGCGCGCATCAGGTCCGGTCAACCTGATCTGGCGGAACGTTTTGAGTTGTTTATATCAGGTATGGAAATAGCTAATGGATTCAATGAATTATGCGATAGTCTTGAACAAAAACATAGGTTTGATATGGAGAACGAAGTCCGTCACCAGGCCGGCTTGCCCAGGGTATGTATTGATGAACGCTTCCTTGGGTCACTGGTGCATGGCCTGCCACCATGCGCCGGCGTCGCTGTGGGGCTGGATCGTTTGCTGATGGCTCTCTCCGGCAGTAAACGCCTCCAGGATGTGATAGCCTTTTCCCCGTCCCGGGACGTGACGGGGCCGGATCCGATCCAGGAGTGAATGCATGGGGATTTACTCAGTTGATAAGCTGGTTGCCGAAGCCAGGCGCCTCGCACGGGAATACCGTGAAGCGACAGGCAAAACCCTGCCGATAACGGCAGAGATCGCTATTAATGATGCCATCCGGCTGTTAACACTCACCCCTGCCGGGAGAGATGATCGCGGCTTCGACGCCACCATGCTATACCGTGGCGACACGTTACGCGTCCAGATAAAGGGTCGGGTGATCTTCAATGAAAGAAAATCGGGGTACAGGCTGGGGCAGTTGAAGTTGGAACAGAGCTGGCAGGCAACCCTGCTGGTGCTCATGAACTCTGAATTCGAACCGGACGAGATCTATCTGGCCCACCGCGATGCTATCCTGAACGTCCTGGATAAAAGCAAAAGCAGGCGTGGCGCCATTTCAGTTGCCCGGTTCAAGGCTATTGGCGAACTGGTATGGAGCGAGGCAAACGGTCTCGAGGATGACGGTTACTGGACGAATGTAGGATAATTTTTTGTCATTGGTCATATGACAAGGGACAAATGACAAGGGACAAATGACAAGG
>JBHHYN010000133.1:0-7281 GCA_046757565.1 Gammaproteobacteria bacterium
GTTTTTATTCAAAAGTCTTTCTTGTTAACCCACAGATTCTGCTGAAGAGCCATTAGTTGTAGCCTGCTAATCACCTGGCAATCAAAGTCACGCCTTAATACGCCCGAATAAAGGAGATTGAATGTTGTTTTTCCTAACGTGACTTGAACCTTTCGTGTCAGGTGTTCGCTGGTGTGCATGATTCTGATATGGGTACATCGGAACAATTATTTAGGCTGGAACCACGGAACTGCCAGGCGCCGGTGTAACAGGTTCTGGTGCAGTCATCTCCCAGTCACAGGTCGCTGCTTCTACCGCAGCGATCAGGTCCAGGACGGGTTTTGAGAGGGCGGTCATCTCATTGTCCGTGAGCTTGAGTCCCACTGCTTGCGCCAGGCACTGAATTGCCTCCGGCTCTGCATGTTCTTGCGATGGTGTCATATCTATTTTGATCAAGTTATGTTGTGATGGCGTAACTACAGCGGCCTATTCTACCTCCATAATCGAGTCATTGACGATCACGTCATAGTCGGCCCTCAGGGTCCGGTCCCGGATCGGATCAAACATCTCCGCCTCGAACCGCGATGCATATCCCATTTCTCCACCGATGGTCGGCACTGTGCCGCTAAAGATTACTGCGTCTTCCAGGGTTTTTTTTGAGCGCCCGGCAACGAATTCGATGATGTCATCTACCGGCAGGAACGTGCCGGTTGTGGAAGACTGGTAGAGCGTCCGCTTACCGTCCACTGTCACATGACTTTTAATCTCAAGCTCGTCCCAGTGATCTTCGACCTCTTCCCAACGCCAGACCTCGCGGCTGATCACCCTTGGCACCAGTTGCTTGGCAATACCAATGCCCAGGTTTTCGTTTTTCCGATCCGTGTGATCGCTCGCGATTGCCATATACCGCTTACCACCGGTCAGGATAATGACAAACTCGATTTCTCCTGAGGTTTCCCCATGCAGGACCTCGATTGAGGATTCAGTCGTCAGTCGGTCCGCTGTAATGGCAAAAACGACCGGCCAAGAGGCAGGTCGTTCTACGCCCAACCTCTCAAGTTCCTCCATATGCGCTCGCACCGCTTCTTGATCCCGCGATGTGTACCCGGCGAGGGCTACGATCTTCGGTGTAAAAGCAACCGGAGATCCGTCTGATTGAACTGTGAAATTCAGCGTTTCAATACCATTCATTATTCTTCTCCGTTACAGTTATTTCTGGATTTAATGGCACTTAACTTAAACGTTTGCAGACAAATTACCCTCTTTTCGTCATTCCCGCGCGGAATGACGGGCTTAATTAAGTACCATTCATTTTGGATTATCATAGCTTGGTATCGGTTTTACGCCTGATCGTTGGAAGCTACCTGCAATGCACCTTCCTGTAGCTTTTCCATCGATGGCATCGGGCCATGACCAAGTAACTCTTCGAAACTCGCTGCCACATCCAGCAGGAATTCATCTTTTCCGTTCGCCGCCATCAGCTGTGCGCCCACCGGCAACGCCGTAACCGGTAAGGGCAGGCTCATGGCCGGCAATCCAATGAGTGTGGCAAGCCGCGTGTTCCTCACCAGGCGCATAACGACTTCCGGTTTTACATCGGAAACCCTGGTCGCCACGTCCATCTGTGTCGGAAACGCAAGCACGTCGATTTCCCCAAACAGCGCCGATATTTCACGCAGGATCACCGCTCGCATCTGTTGCGCACGGAGATAGGTCGATGCAGGCAGGAGTGCCCCCTGAAGCAGACGCATTCGTATTTCAGGACTATACAGATCGCGGCATGTCCGCAGCCACTTGCTGTGGGCCGTCGCAGCTTCCGCAAACATAATCGTTGTTGAGGCCGCCATCACATCCTGAAGGCAGTCGGGAGTATAAGTTATGAGTTGTGCACCAGCCCCGGACAGTGTATTGATAAACTGCTGCCACGTCGGCGCAACCTCGTCATCGAGATCACCACAATACTCTTCGAGAATTCCTATCCGGAGTCCGCGCAAATCGACCTCTTTGGCCGGTGCAGATCGACCATTGGAGAGCACCTCGAACGCCGCACCCACGTCTGCGACGCTGCGGCCGAAAACACCGACATGGTCCAGAGACCAGGAGAGTGGCAAAACACCGACGCGCGACCAGCGTTCATATGTGGGTTTAAAGCCGACTATGCCGACCAGCGAGGCGGGAATCCGGGTCGATCCGCCTGTGTCTGTACCCAAAGCAAGGACACACATTCCCGCAATAACGGCGGCAGCCGAGCCGCTGCTCGATCCGCCTACGATGCGCTCCGGATCCCAGGGGTTCAGTGCGGCTCCGGTATGCGGATTCAAACCCGTGCCACCGAATGCAAACTCGTTCAGGTTGGTCTTGCCGAGAATCACGGCGCCGCCGGCCCGAAGCAGTTTGACCGTTTCTGCGTCTTCCGTCGCAACGTTCTCAGCGAGTATCCGCGAGCCCGCTGTCAGCGGCAGCCCTTCCGCAGCAAAGATGTCTTTCAGTGCCACCGGGATACCGTGTAAGGGTCCTCGATCTGTGCCGTTTGCAAGCTCCTGGTCCAGTACGACCGCAGCCTTGCAGGCCCCCTCCCGATCCACAGATGTGAACGCATTCAGTTGTGGATTCAGAGCATCGATCCGCGCCAGGTGCGCCTCAGTCAACTCCAGTACAGAGATTTCCCGCTGACGTAGTGCTGGCTGTAATTGTGCACCGGAGTATGAACAGGGATCCCCGGCCATGTTAGGTATCAAAACTCGGGGTACCGTTTACGTTTTCAGATTACCCACGTAGCGCCGTTTAATGTGGCGGATGAAGTCGAGCTTCACCATCTCAAGGTGTTCCGGGGCGGTCAGGAACTCATCGAGACCCGCTTCGTCCTCGAATTCCCAGTACGATAGGGATTGGGGAAAGGTGACGCGATCCATAATCTTTTGCGTCCCCGCTTCCTTTTCAGGGATGAAACCCAGGCCACTTATCATGCGCTTAACGCATGGCAACTTCTCCAGTTTTAATTTTTCCTGTTCGTAGGTCTGCAATGCCTCCTCTGGGGCGTCTTCGTTAAACTCTACCAACACCATTCGCGTTATCATAGGTTCCTCCTGGTCTTGATTTTATGTAGCAGCTAGCTTAAACAGCTCAGCAGACAATACACGATATATGATATATTGTCGATATATGATTTTTACTCAAAACAGGTTATCTACAGGCGACAGATCCCGCTTGATGAATCAAGCACTAAATCACCCTTGCTATCGACAAGGTTAGCAGCCGCATGCAGCAGATTCTTATCTACGGCCGTGGCGGTCAGGGAGCGAAACTGGCCGGCGAGCTGATTATCTCATCCCTGTTCAGCCAGGGCCGGACGGTACATGGTATGCCGCTGTATACGGGCGCAAAAATGGGGCAGCCCCTCGTCTACTCCGTCAAGATCGATCCCGGTAGCGACCGCGCCCTGCCGACGAGCCATATCGACGGTATCATGGTCATGCATCCAAATATGTTGACAACAGACGTCATCGAAAAGACCACGCCCGATTGCTTCGTTTTGATCAATTGTCCGGATTCCCCGGAATCCTTCCAGGGTGTCGGCCAGCGTGTCGCATGCGTAGACGCCAACCGGATCGCTCGCGAGCACGGCCTTGTAAAGGCCAACGTTCCAACCGTCAGCACCGCTATGGCCGGCGCTTTCGCCCGCGTCAGCGGACTGTTCCCGTTTGAGGTCATCAAGCTGGCGATTTGCGGCACCTTCAAGCGCAATGCCGAATTAAACGTCGAAGTCGCACAGCGTGGCTTCCAGGAAGTCCGCCAACTCGAAAGTAGCTGCCATGGGTGACTGGCGATTTCATTCCAAAGGACTGTCATGCGAGGTCGATGTCAGTTCACAACGGACTACGATCCCGATCTACGATTTTACTGTAAAGACGAGTCCATGCCGCGTCGGCTGCCCCGCCGGTCACAATATTGCCTGGGCTCTGAACATGGTCCGCAATGGCGATTTCAGTAATGCATTGCAACTATTCCGCGAAGAAAGCCCCTTTCCGGCGATCACGGGGCGGGTCTGCTACCACCCCTGTGAGCCGGTATGTAACCGCGGCGAGCACGATGAGCCGATTGCCATTAATATGCTTGAGCGGGCCATGGCCGATCACGGGCAGGCCTCAGCCCCAAAGCCCCTAGCCAGCCATCCTGAACACGTTGCCGTAGTCGGCAGTGGTCCAGCCGGTTTGACCGTGGCCTATCACCTGGCCTGGCTCGGCTACCGGGTTACTGTCTATGAGAAGCGTGAGGAGATCGGCGGAGTATTGCGTTACGGCATTCCTGACTACCGCTTGCCACGGGACCTGGTTCGCGCTCAGGCGGAGATGCTGCGGGCGATGGGAATCGAGTTCCACACCGGCACAGCAATCGGCAGCGACCTGCCATTCGAGGCGCTGCTGTCCGATCACGACGCCGTATTCATGGGCATCGGTCTGTCGACGGGCCGCCGGTTACCGCTCGCAGGTATCGATCAGATAGCCGCCATGTCCGGTATTGATTTCCTGTATAAGGCGAACGAAAGAATGATCACGAAACTCGGCGGGCGGGTGCTGGTCATCGGCGGTGGCGACGTGGCCATCGACGTTTCGCGCACGGCAACCCGACTGGGCGCCGACTCAGTCAGTATCTACTGTCTGGAAGACCGCGAGCACATGCCGGCGCACCCTGACGAAATCCATGCCGCTATTGAGGAATGTATCAGCCTCAATCCCGCCTGGACACCGGTAAGCCTGGATCAACGTGACAACGAGATTATCGTCGGTATGCAAGGCGTCGATCGCCTGGATGGCGGCCGGCCGATTGTCAACGACCAACACACCGAGACACGCTGCAATCACATCGTCTACGCCATTGGCCAGCAAACTGATGCAGCGTGGCTGCCCGCCGACTGGTTGATGAACGGCACGTTGCATATCAATGAGGTAGGTCAGACAGTACATCCAAAGGTGTTCGCCGGCGGTGACATCGCCGGCTCCTACAATGTCGTGCAGGCGATCGGCGCTGCCAAACTGGCCAGCGTCGGTATTGATAGTCTGCTGCGGGACCGTGACTGGCGGGCGCTGTTACCGCGGATCACACTCGGCACCGCCAAGACCCAGACCATTTCCATGAACTCATACCGTCAGATCATCACTGGACAGAGTATTCCGCCAATGCAAGAGATGGTACCCTATCCCTCTATTAATACTGACTATTTCCCGATCCAACCTCGGCAATCCAGACCACACCTGGCCCCGCAGGATCGCTCGCATTTCAATGAGGTGAATACCGGTGTGCCTACAGACGTGGCGATACTGGAAGCGTCGCGTTGCTTTCATTGCGGAGAGTGTACAGTGTGCGGAAACTGCTTCATTTATTGTCCGGATTCCGCCATCGTACAAGGCGGGGACGGCTTCTTCACCGTCGACAACCAGCAGTGCAAAGGCTGTGGCCAGTGCGTGGAAGAGTGTCCGCGTGATGCCATGTCGATGATCATCGACGATGCTGGCACGGCAATATGAGAAACAATCCATGCGCAAAATAATGAACGGCGCGGAAGCGATGGCTGAGGCCGCAAAAATGGCCGGTGTACGAGTGACATCGGTGTTTCCGATTACACCACAGACCGAGGTTACGGAGCTTCTCTGCAATAATCCAGGCATTACCACACTACGTGGTAACTCGGAATACAACGTCATGGCCCTCACCCAGGGCGCAGCATGGGGTGGCGTACGTGTCTTCACCGTTACGGCCGGTCAAGGCCTGGTGCTAATGAGCGAACTGATGTGGGAAGTCGCCGGCAATCGTCTGCCCATTGTCATGGGGGTCTTTAGCCGCGCGCTGAAGGGTCCTACCTGGAGCCTGGGTTCTCAGCAGAACGATGCACTGATGATGCGCGATACCGGTTGGCTGCAATTCTATTGTGAATCGGCGCAAGAGATCTTCGACTACATCCTCATCGCCTACAAGATTTGCGAGCAAGTGAAAATACCGGCCATGGTGATTGGCGATGGATTCTACTTGAGCCATACCAAGGAAACCGTCGAGCTGCCGGAGGCGCAGCTGGTGGAACGATTTCTGCCGCCCACATCACCGCAGGAGTTGTTACCGATCGGACCGGGATCCACGGTTTTTGCCAGCAAGCGTCCCGTTGTCGACTACTTCGTCTTCTATGAGGAACTGAACGATATGATCCGCAAACTGCCGGATGGGCCGTTGCCGGGTGTCTTCTCGGAATTTGAAGCAGTGTTTGGCCGTAGCCGCAACCTGGTCGAAACGCACAAGTGCGGGATGGCTAAGACAGTGTTCGTCACCTCCGGGATCACGGCCGGTACGGTACGCGCCTACATTGACGAACACGCAAAAGAATGCGTCGATGTGGGACTCATCAAGCTGCTGGCCCTGCGTCCGTTCCCCGAGCGGCAGCTTGTCGAGGCGATCGGCCCTCAGGTCGAGCATCTCGTGGTATTGGATCGTAACCTCAGTGTGGGACGCGGTGGCATCTGGGCACAGGAGATCTCAACCACGCTGTTCAACCGGGAGGGAGCGCGTCCGAAACTCTACAACTACATCATCGGCATTGGCGGCGAGAACTTCGACCAGCGGATGGTCAAACGCATCCATATGCGCATCATGAGCGGCGAAGCCGACACCATGCCTCGTTTCGTGCACTGACAGCCCAGTTGAAACACATACAGGACCACGACCCATGCTGACATTTCCACAATTCAAAGAGCAAATCATGTACGGCGGCCACAGTGCCTGCCCCGGCTGCGGCTCCACGGTAGCGCTACGGATGGTACTCGACGCATTGGGCCGGAACACGACCATGTTCGTCCCAGCGAGCTGCGCCAGCACCTACGTTGGCGCCGTCAAGTCCACTACTCGCGCACATACCGTACAGTGCCTCTATGCGAGCGCCTTCGGGCAGGCGGCCGGCTATGTCACGGCGCGACGCCTGGAGGGCGATGACGTACAGGTGCTGATCTGGGGAGGTGATGGCGCTTTCTACGACATTGGCATGGATGGCCTGTCCCACGTCGCTGCGCAGGGGTTCGACATCGTTGCGGTCTGTAATGACAATCAGGGCTACATGAACACCGGCCATCACAGTTCGAGTTCCACCATCCCCGGCACCACCACTAAACTTACCCCTGCAGGCATGCAAACCGGCCACAAGGAGATTATGGATATTATGGTGGCCCACAACGTCACTTACGCCGCTACCATTTCCGCCGCCTACCCGGAAGACCTGAAGGCAAAGATTGTGAAGTCGAAGGGACTGCCCGGCTTCAAGTT
>JBHHYN010000134.1:0-7275 GCA_046757565.1 Gammaproteobacteria bacterium
CCGGGACCAGAACAAGCGAGGGCGCGATTAGCGGCGTCCGGCACAAACTGTGTACTAGACAAAATCGTTAAAACCATTATCAGGTAAGCTATTCGCTGATTATCATAGCGCCTTGGCGTAATATACGGGCTAGCACACACCACGCACGTGGCAGTGTCCGCAAGCCAAAAGGCCCGGGCAAGAGAAACAATAAACCCGGCAGCCGTATCAGGCGCTCAGGATCGGAGGTAGTCCAGGCACTTTAAGGAAACAAAAAAGCGGAAAACAAAAAAAGGGGTCGATGGCAGAGGGAAGTTTTTCTGGCAAATCAATCGGCCCTTTTGATCTTTTTGAATTATAGTGTCTCTTTTATAGCCGTTAAAAATCGTTCGATATCATTCACCGTAATCGCTCCCATCACTGACACTCTGAATATGGTTCTGGCCAGTTCACCCTGTCCCGCATAAATCACGAAGCCTCTTTGTTTAAGACCATCATGCAGGGTCTTGTAATCCGTCCCCTCCGGCAGATGGAATGCGTTCAGGACAGAGGACACCTGTGTGTCCCGGAGTAATGGCTTTATTCCAAGTGCCTGTAATCCCTCACGAATGATTTTCATTTTTTCTCTGTAGTGACTGCGTCTTTGGCGCCAGCCACCTGCATCGCTGTGTTCACTGAGCGCCTCATCCAGTGCATAGAAATCCTGTACGGATTGGGTAAAAGGTGTGCCGCCGGCATCCTGCTGTTTGAGGTAAGTATCCAGGTCCAGATAGAGCGAACGCTGCCGGCTATGGGGGTAACCCATGGCATCGCGCCGGACCATGACAAAGGAGGTGCCGGGCACTCCATGCAGGCATTTATTGGCGGTAGCGGCGCAGGCGGCCATATTCCAGTCAGAAAAGCGGATCTCCTCCGCCCCGAAACTGCTGACCGCATCGACCAGTAACGGAATATTCTTTGATTGGCAGACCCCGGCAATGGAGGCCAGATCATTCAGACGTCCGCTCGTGGTTTCATGATGGACTATTGCTACGTGGGTGATCCCCGCTGACAGGTTGCTCTCCAGTTCAGTGATATCGATCACTTCCAGCCACTGGTGATGCTGGGAAAGGTGATCGATATGATGGATGTCCGCGATCCTGCGCAGACGTTCGCCATAGACACCATTTTCCAGGATCAGGACTTTACCATCTTCGGGGACCAGGCTGATAAGCATGGCCTCCATGGCGGAGGTGCCGGAACCGGTCAGCAGGACAACGGCCCACTCCTCCTCGGACAATCCATAGACCTGTAGCAGTTTCTTGCGTATGCCATTCTGCAGTGCAGTGAACTCAGCCTCCCGGTGACAGAGATCCGGTTTCAACAGCGCCTTGCGGACACGCTCACTGAGGTTAACGGGACCCGGGTTAAGCAGGATTTCCATGAGTATCAGAAGTGTGTGCCAAGATGGCCCATGAGCCGCCGCAGGAGATGCTCCGGAGTAATGCCGGGCCTGGGTAGATTGTCGATTGTCCCCGGTCGTATCTTCAGATGCCCAAAGCGGGGTCCACCTGCCGGTTTATGTTCAAACAATTCATCCAGCATGCGCAGATCGTTACCGCTATAGGCCACACTGTAACCACAGGCACTGGCGATATCGGCAAAGACCACACTGCCGGAAACGGTGGCTTGCGCGCCGGTGGAATCATGTACTTCATTATCGAGCAGAATATGCACAAGATTATTACCCGCATAGGCGCCGATAGTGCCGAAGTTGCCCATTCGCATCAATGCCGCCCCGTCGCCGTCAATGACGACAACGGTCAAATCGGGACGGGCCAGCGCCAGTCCCAGACCAAGGGAAGAGACACAACCCATGGAGCCCACCATGTATAGCTGGTTGATTCGGTCTTCAATAGCATACAGTTCACGGCCGGTATAACCGGTCGTGGCCAGGACAACGGTATTTTCTGCGGGCGTGTGCCGGACGATCTGTCTTAAGGCATCATTTCGTGAGACATTATCCCTCTCAGGAGTGGTGAACGTTTTTTTAACGGTTTTCCTGTTACCTGTAGCCGTCACCGCACCCTGGGCCAAATCGTATGGTAAGACGGTGTCTTTCTTCATGATCAGGCCATACGGACGCCGTTCTTCTTGCATGGTCTGCATGGCACGCGCCAGTGTTGGCCGGATTTCCGTCTCTTCTGAAGGAAAATTCTCCCAGGCAACCTGCATGGTGTCGAACAGGGCGCCCGTGATCGTCCCCATCAATTCATGTTGTGGTTCATCCTTCAGGCCGGGGGCACCCCGATGTGTGGTGATAATCAGCAAGGGGATGCGAAACACGTAACAGAGTGAAGTAATGGGGCTGACGGCATTACCCAGGCCGGAATTCTGCATCATGACAACTGCGCCTTCACCGCCAATGGCGGCGCCGGCGGCCGTCGCCAGGGCGTCTCCTTCATTGGCCGACGAGACATAGTTCAGGTTTTCATCATTGATAATGTAATTGATGAAGGGAGTCAGAAACGAGCAGGGTACACCTGCATACCGATAAAAACCCAGTTCACGTGCGGCTTCAACGAAACTTGCTGCATGAATCATGGGGGGTGATTACGGAATGCCGGACCGGATGTTATTTGTGCCCGCGGGTAAAATCGCCGGCGCGGTCGATATCATCCAGAGCATTAACATCCAGCCAATGGCCGTGAATGTAATGGACATGGACCCTGGTCCCATGATCAACGAGGTAGTTCAACATATCCGGGATGGTCAATTGATGGAAATCATGCCGCTGTTTCAACACCTCAATTGCCTCATCCAGATAGTGTCTACCGGCGTTTTGCACTCGTAACATACCGATCCATCTGCCTGAAAGGGCACCGTAATCCGGATTATGTACTTCAGAAATATGTTTTAGTTCAATCGTCTGTTTAAACAGGGAGAGATCATCCTGCCGGGAACAATAGGCATAATCCGGGGTGCCGCTAATGGGCGTAGATTGCAGCGCTGAATCCACTACCACCACAATGTCGCCATCATGATCGAGGAGGTCTCTGAGTATGTATCCCCTGAAAAGCAAATCGCCATACATGATTACCATGTCGTCATGGTATGCATGACTGGCGCAGGCCAGTGAACTCAATTCCCCGGTGGTTTCATAATCCTTGTTGACCGAAATATCAATGCTGCTGATATCGATGGCATCGGCCTTGTAACCCGCCACCACGGTAATGTTATTGATTGACTGTTTCTTGAATTCATCAACAAGCCGTCTCAGCAGGGGCTTGCCGCCTATGGATAGCATGACCTTGGGACGGTCTTCCGTCAGTTCATGCAATGCATTACCCCGGCTGGCGGCAAGCACAATCGCATGAGGTTCGTGCCGCTGCCTGAGATAGCGTTCCTGCGCACGGGTCAGTTCATCCGCGCCCTGCAATCTGAATATTTCATTAACCGGTGCAATCTGGTCTTCAATATTTACCAGTGATTGCTGTTCAAAAATCTGTTTGCTGACCTGCTCCATTGCTGAAACGGAGGCGCGAATCGAATGGTTCGCCCAGATCACCAGACTGATACCGGCCTTTCGAAATACCTCTGTCGGGGTGCTGTAATATTTGGTCGGTACAATCACAAGGGGTGCACGTTGATCCCATTCATTGGCGAAGGCAACGATCTCGTCAGGGCGTGAAAGTTTGCTGTGGATCAGGATGGCGTCCGCCCCTGCCGCGCGGTAGCATTCGGCACGGCGTATCGCCTCACTTAAGTCCCAGCCTGCAATCAATGCTTCAACCCGGGCAATGACGCAGAAATCCGGATCGGACTGGCTGTCTTTACCGGCTTTGATCTTGCCGCAGAATTCGTCGATGTCGGCCAGTGGTTGCCGTTCGCCATCAATAAAACTGTTTGTTTTGGGAAACTGTTTATCTTCGATACAGACCCCTGCAATGTTACGTTGCTCCAGTTTTCTGACCAGGCGGCGCATGTTGTTGAAATTACCATAACCGGTATCGCCATCCAGCAAGATGGGGATCTGCGTGACATCGGACATGAATTCCAGCATGTCGACAACCTGGGTCCAACTTGCTTCATTACTGTCACGTACGCCGAATTGTGCGGACAGGGCCAGGCCACTGGCCCAGATCCCCTTGAATCCCGCCTGCTCCGCGATGCGGGCGGAAATACCGTTATGGGCTTCCAGAATAAACTCAAGCTCAGGGGATTCGAGTAATCCACGCAGTTGACTGAATTTGGTTCCCGCTGCCTGAATATTAACCGGTTGTGTTGTCATTAATCCTCTTGGTGATCAATTTTCTTGAGTATCTCTTGTTCAGCCCGTTCAATATCCTCCGGGAAATCTATTTCGATCCATGCCAGGCCGGTGATGTCTGCATAAGCGAATTCACCAGGTTTGGCCAGCAACAGGTCCCGGATCGCCTCTTCGTACGGTTCATTGATACGCTTGTTATCGATATAGCTTTGCGTCCGCTTTGCAAGTTTGGCCGATGCCGTTGCGGAGAACCGGAAAAAGCCGACGGATTCCCCCTGAAAATCGAAGCGCAGGTTCTGATCGATTTGCTTGCGAAAATCGATCAGCTTTCCGTCACGAACACATAACTTGACCGGTTCGTCTCCCGGCTCAAACTCCCTGTCCAGCAGAAAACAATTTTCGGCCTCTGTGCCGAATAACGCCTGCATAATGCGTGGGTCAGACAGTACATCGGCATCCATCAGGATTATATCATGCCCGGATAACAGCGTATCCCGGGAGCACCACAGACTGACCACACTGCCTGCACGGAAATCAGGATTATATACCGTCCGTACCGGTATTTCGTATGTGACTTTAGCCAGTTCTTCAGTTATTGCGTCCCGGCGGTAACCGGTTACAATCAGAATCTCCGAAAGGGGATAACGGCTCAGCAGCAGCAGCTGCCTCTGTAGCAGTGATCGTCCACCGAATTCAAGCAGGCATTTAGGTTTGCCGTTATCTTTATCACCCAGCCTGTTTCCGATACCGGCTGCCAGAATGATGACCTTCATAGGATTATTTTATGCCAGGGGATTTTGAGATGGAAAAAAGGTTATGGTAACACGGATATTTTTTGAAAAGGGCCGGGTTCCCATCAGTAAGGGCGAGTCACTTGCTGTCCTGTATGGAAAATATAACGAGCTGAACTTTTTGAGAGTGAGTGGGGGGTTCTATATCTGCTACCATGAACATTCCATTTGCAGTACTATAGTACATAAGCATTTGATTTTTTAATAAATTAATCAGAGTTTCCTTAATTTGGATATTGATTGAACGATAATGCCGTCCGGGATCCCTGAAAAACTAGGAAAATACGAAATCCACCATCAGGTTGGCCGTGGCAGTATGGGTGTCGTCTATGAGGGCTATGATCCTTACGCCGACACCAAAGTTGCCGTTAAGGTGGCATTGGCGGATTCACTCAAGGATAGTGAATCCGGCGAACGTTACCGGAAGATGTTTTTTAACGAGGCGCATACTGCAGGAATGCTCAGGCATCCGAATATTCTGGAGATACTCGATGCCGGTGCTGACGGCGACGATTGTTATATCGTCATGGAGCTGGTGGAAGGGGCGGATACATTAAAAAGTTACTGTAAGGCAGAGAACCTGCTGCCGGTTGAACTGGTAGTTGAAATTATTTTTAAATGCGCCAAAGCGCTTGATCATGCACACCGGAAGGGCGTTATTCATCGAGATATCAAACCAACAAATATACTGATTACCAGGGATAAGGATGTGAAGATCGGCGATTTCAGCATCGCCCACCTGATCACTTCGGATACTACCAATACCATGCCTATGGGCTTTGTCGGGTCACCCCGATACATGTCTCCGGAGCAGGTTCAGGAAGACAGTATCTCCAATCAGACCGACCTGTTTTCACTTGGAATCGTGATGTATGAATTATTGACCGGTAAACATCCGTTCATCGCCGATAGCTTTTCCCGGTTGATCCACAAGATCATCAATGAAAAGCCACCGCCATTGAATACCTATCGTTCGGATCTGCCGGAGATTCTTGAAAAAATCGTCCATCATGCCTTGCAGAAGAATCCGGAGAAACGTTACAGAATGGGGTTGAATATGGCGGCTGATTTAAGTCTGGCCTTTGATTACCTGGAAAAACCCCAGGAGGATATAGAAGTCCAGGAAAAATTTAATGCCATACAACAACTGGATTTCTTTCAGGAGTTTGCCGAGCCGGAAATATGGGAGATTATCCGGGCCTGTATCTGGCAGGAGTTTGAAGAGGAAGCGGAGATTATCGTTGAAGGCGATATCGATGATTCTTTCTATATTATTACCGCAGGCGTGGTGGAAGTACGGAAAGAGAATCAAATCATTGGTGTTTTGCAGGGAGGGGACTGTTTCGGGGAGATGGGATATTTGTCGAAGACACAGCGTTCCGCCACAATTGTTGCCAAGGAGCGGGTGCAATTGATGAAGATCAATGCCACCTTGATCGAGCAGGTTTCCGTCGAATGCCAACTGCACTTCAGCCGTGTTTTTCTAAGGACACTTGTCCGGCGCCTGTCTGCAACAACCGCCATGGTTGTATCCCCATGAAATTATCGAGCACTTTTCAGGTAATGATCGATCAGTAACATGGTCGAGGAGTCATGCTGGGGATTTCCGGTCTCTTCCTTTTCCAGTTCATTGATGATTTCCTTTGCCAGTTGTTTCCCCAGTTCAACACCCCATTGATCGAATGGATTGATGTCCCATACCACAGCTTGTGCAAAGGTCCTGTGCTCATACATTGCCAGGATCATCCCAAGACTGCGGGGCGTTAATTGTGTATAGGCGATGGTTGTGCTCGGCCTGTTTCCGGGGAAATCCCTGTAGGGTTCAGTACTGTTTTCCTGTCCAAGCATCAATGCCTTGCTTTGTGCAAGACAATTCGCGACCAGTTTATGATGCTGATTGTGGGCACGGGAACTCTGTAATGGCAACAGGAAATCCACAGGGACAAGGTGAGTGCCCTGATGCAGCAACTGGAAGAAGGCATGTTGGGCATTGGTGCCGACCGATCCCCAAAATACAGGTGATGAATGGTGCTTGAGCTGCTTGTTCCGGTTGGTGACGCCTTTGCCATTGCTTTCCATGATGAGCTGGCTGAGATAGTCCGGTAGCAGACGCAGGCGTTGATCGTAAGGCACTACTGCGTGGGTTTCTGCGGCAAAAAAATTATTATACCAGACATCGAGCATGGCCAGGATGACGGGAATATTCTTTCCGGCAGGCTCGTTGAGAAAATGGCAATCCATCTCATGGGCGCCTGC
>JBHHYN010000135.1:0-7248 GCA_046757565.1 Gammaproteobacteria bacterium
TGCCCCGACAGGACGCCAATGAGATTGCCTCTTATTTAGATGTGAATACGATATTGGCGTCGCTGGGTCCACAGCAGCCTTAATAAAACCAGGCTTGCATCGTTATATCGATTTGGTGCATATTGTCGCACTTGTTTGGCGGGTATTGTGGTTGGGGCAGGACATAACGCGGTCGGACGCTGATGGTCTACGAGTTGGGGTCGACACCCGGGGCAGAACAGATATTTGTGATCAGGCCGAACCAGGCGATGTCCTGGCGCGGCCTGCTGATTGCCTATGCGGCCATCGCCGGCACGGCATTAACGATTGCCGTCGCTTGTTATTGTGTGGGGCTGACGCTGGTATGGCCGTTTTCCGGCCTTGAAGTGATCGCCCTGGGGGTGGCGTTGACCATCACTTCCCGGCGCGGGGACTGGCGGGAGGTTATCACCATCGGAAAGGACTCCATCGCCCTGGAGGCCGGCCGGCAGGGGCCGGCGACACGGTGGGAGTTTCACCGGCAATGGACGAAAGTCGTGTTGCAGCGTGCCGGTAATAGCTGGTATCCGAGCAGGCTGTTGCTGCGCTCGCACGGCCGGCAGGTCGAGATCGGCCGGTTTTTAAACGAGCAGGAGCGGCAGGGATTTGCGGAGATGTTAAGCGGTGTAATAACGTAAACAACATAATTATCAAAGAATAGTTATCTGGCTGGGGAACGCTGAATGTTTAATAACACATGTCGTCAATACCTTCGTGGAATTATTGCGCTGATATTTTTGGGGTGGGCCGGGATTGCTTCGGCGGAATGGGGCCTGAACATGACCGAGGGCGTGACGCCTATCAGCAAGCAGGTTTATGACCTGCATATGATATCACTATGGATGGTCACGATCATTGGTATTGGTGTGTACGGGGCCATGATCTGGTCTATCTTTCGTCACCGCAAATCCAAAGGAGCGGTCGCGGCGCAATTTCATCACAGCACCAAGGCCGAGATTATCTGGACCGTTATCCCGATCATTATTCTGATTGCATTTGCCTTCCCGGCGACGAAGACGCTGGTGGCCATGGAGGCGACCGAAGATGCAGACATGACTATCAAGGTCACCGGCTATCAGTGGAAGTGGAAGTATGACTATCTGGATGAAGGCTTCAGTTTTTTCAGTGTCCTGTCACAGGAGAGCAACGATGCCAGCCAGCGCGGTTCGGGGATTAATCCGGCCGGGGCCGATCACTATCTTCGCGATGTCGATAATCCGGTCGTGATCCCGGTTGGGAAAAAAGTACGTATTCTGACCACCGCGGCGGACGTTATTCACGCCTGGTGGGTGCCGGCCCTGGGCTGGAAGCGTGACGCCATTCCCGGTTTCGTCAACGATAACTGGACGATTATTGATAAACCGGGCGTCTATCGCGGCCAGTGTGCGGAACTCTGCGGCAAGGGCCATGGCTACATGCCTATCGTGGTCAGGGCCGTGCCGGAGGAGGAATACCTGGCCTGGGCGCAACAGATGAAACTGGCCCAGGCGGAAGCCGCTGCCGGCGCCAACAAACAGTGGTCTTTGGCGGATCTCAAGACCCGCGGCGAATCAGTCTATACAAAAAACTGCGTGGCGTGTCATCAGGTCAATGGACACGGCCTTCCCGGAGCCTTTCCCCCCCTGGTTGATGGTGCGGAATTTGCCGGTGCTGCGGCGATGACCGGCCCGCTTGAGGAGCATGGCTTCTGGAAAGACGGCAAGATAGTGCTGGGCCCGCTGGCCAAGCATCTTGATATCGTTCTGCATGGGTTAACCGGCACCGGCATGGTCGCGTTCGGGCCGCAGTTGAACGATGTGGATATCGCCGCGGTGATTACCTATGAACGTAATTCCTGGGGCAATGCCACGGGCGATGTGTTGCAACCGGCAGACGTCAAGGCGGCACGATAAATAAAGAATTGTTAATTTATGAATGATCGATTGAACGGGCAGAGGACAAACCAATGAGCGAAGCGGTAATGCATGAAGATCACCACGAGCAGACACCATACGGTATCAGGCGCTGGCTCTTTACCACCAACCACAAAGATATCGGCACATTGTATTTAACCTTTTCACTGATCATGTTTTTTGTCGGCGGCTCCATGGCCATGATCATCCGGGCGGAGCTGTTCCAGCCGGGACTGCAGTTCGTCGATCCGCAATTTTTTAACTCCATGACGACCATGCATGCATTAATTATGGTCTTCGGTGTAGTGATGCCGGCTACCGTCGGCTTTGCCAACTGGATGATTCCAATGATGATCGGGGCACCGGATATGGCGTTGCCGCGCATGAACAACTGGAGTTTCTGGATACTGCCGGTTGCCGGGACGCTGTTATTATCGACGCTGTTTATGAAGGGAGGCGGGCCGGCCGGCGGCTGGACCATGTACCCCCCACTGATTTTCCAGACGGGCAATGCCTTCCCGTTTTTGATCTTTGCTATCCATCTATTGGGGTTTTCTTCGATAATGGGCTCGATTAATATTATTGCAACCATTTTCAACATGCGTGCGCCCGGCATGACTTTTATGCGCCTGCCGCTGTTTGTCTGGACCTGGTTGATCACCGCATTTCTTCTGATCGCCTGTATTCCTGTTCTCGCCGGAGCGGTGACGATGCTGTTAACCGACCATTATTTCGGCACCAGCTTCTTCAGCGCAGCAGGCGGCGGTGATCCGGTCTTGTTCCAGCATGTGTTCTGGTTCTTTGGTCATCCCGAAGTCTATATCCTGGTGCTGCCATCTTTTGGGATCGTCTCGCAGGTCATACCGACCTTCGCCAGGAAACCCCTGTTTGGCTACGAATCCATGGTGTATGCCACGGCCTCGATCGCGTTTCTCTCCTTCTTCGTCTGGGCGCATCATATGTTTACCGTGGGCCTGCCCCTGGCCGGTGAACTGTTCTTCATGTATGCCACCATGTCCATTGCAATCCCTACCGGGGTGAAGATCTTCAACTGGATCGCGACCATGTGGAAGGGCTCAATGACCTTCGAGACCCCCATGTTGTTTGCGATCGCGTTCGTGATGCTGTTTGCCTGCGGCGGGTTCACCGGTTTGATGCTGGGCATCACCCCGGCGGACTTTCAGTACCACGACACCTATTTCGTGGTGGCGCATTTTCACTATACGCTGGTTACCGGGGCCGTCTTTGGTATTTTTGCCGGGACGTATTACTGGCTGCCGAAATGGACCGGCCATATGTATGACGAGACACTCGGCAAGGTCCATTTCTGGCTGTCGGTGATTTCGGTCAATGTGCTGTTCTTCCCACAGCATTTTCTGGGGTTGGCTGGTATGCCGCGGCGTATCCCTGACTATGCCGTACAGTTTGCGGACTGGAACATGGTTTCCAGCCTCGGCGGGTTTGTCTTCGGGGCCAGCCAGCTCATTTACGTCTATGTCATCATCAAGTGCGTCCGTGGCGGGGAAACGGCAACCGATCAGGTCTGGGACAGCGCCCACGGATTGGAGTGGACCCTCGCTTCGCCGCCTCCTTATCACAGCTTTACCACACCCCCTCAGGTCACTGAGGCAACGGCGCATTCATAGCCCATGTTGATCGGGATGAAGCAGGATAATCGGGCTAAACAGATGATACAGGGGTTGGCGGCGAAAAACCGGCGAACCGTGATTATTCTGGGACTGATCGCGGCGGCGATTTATGTGGGTTATTTCCTCTATTATTTGTATCGATGACAGACATGCCCGTTCGACGCACAGCTACCAGGCTGGCTATCGCTGCTGTGGCCATGTTTGGTTTCGGCTACGCACTGGTGCCCCTGTATAATGTCTTTTGTAATGTGGCCGGGATCAACGGAACGACAGGAAACATCTCACAGGCCAAGGCGGAACAAAGCCAGGTGGACAGCAGCAGGTGGATCACCGTGGAATTCGATGCCAATGTCGGAGGCGCACTGCCGTGGGAGTTCCGGCCGCTGACCCGTAAGATAAAAGTTCACCCCGGGGAGATCGGCGAGGCCCTCTTTTTCGCGGAAAACAGATCAAACCGTGTGGTTACCGCCCGGGCCGTACCCAGTGTTGCACCGGCCCAGGCCGCCATCCATTTTAAAAAAACGCAATGCTTCTGTTTTACCCAACAAACCCTGGATCCCGGCGAGCAGCGCGAAATGCCGGTCAAGTTCATTGTGGACACGGATCTTCCCGACAGGGTCGGCGCCATGACCTTGTCGTACACTTTTTTCGAGGCGCCTGCTTCGGTATCGGCAAGGGAGAACGCCGCCAGGGAAAGCGGGAGTTGATTTAGAGGGCAACACAGATTTAATCAGAGCTTCCAGATAAACAAGAAAATAATGGGGATACATTATGTCCGACGCAAGTAGTAGTTATTATCTGCCAAGCCCCAGCCATTGGCCCCTGCTTGGTTCTCTGGGCCTGTTTGGCCTGTTTGGCGGCGCGGCTGTCCTGCTGAATGGCTCCGGCTTCGGCAGCTTTATTATGGGGATAGGGTTTGCCGTCCTGGTTGTAATGCTGATCGGCTGGTTTGGCACCGTTATTTCGGAGAGCGAAGGGGGGGTCTTTAACAGCCAGGTAGATGTGTCGTTTCGCTGGGGCATGGCCTGGTTTATCTTCTCAGAAGTCATGTTTTTTGCCGGGTTTTTTGGCGCCCTGTTTTACGCCCGGGCCTATTCCGTGCCCTGGCTGGGGGGCGAAGGCGCCAAATTTGCCACCCATGAATTCTTGTGGCCTGCGTTTGAATCGGTATGGCCCTTATTATCATTGCCGGACCCCACCAACTTTACCCCGGCCCATGAGGCCATGGGGCCGCTGCCTATTCCGGCCCTCAACACGGCCATCCTGCTCTCCAGCGGCGCCACCGTGACCTGGGCCCACTGGGGCCTGAAAAAGAATCGCCGCGGTCAACTGATCCTTGGATTATTGCTGACGGTTATGCTGGGGTTCCTGTTCCTGGCACTACAGGCGCACGAGTATGGAGAGGCCTATACCCATCTGAACCTGAAGTTATCGTCCGGCATCTATGGCACAACGTTCTTTATGTTGACCGGGTTTCATGGTGCCCATGTCACACTGGGGGCGATTATGCTGACAGTCATCCTGTTTCGCAGTATCAAAGGGCACTTTACCTCTGATCACCATTTTGCCTTTGAGGCGGTGGCCTGGTATTGGCATTTTGTGGACGTGGTCTGGATCTGCCTCTTTATCGTCGTTTATACACTCTGAGCGTTCGGGAAGAGGGAGAAACCCGCCAGGCCGTTGCCTGGCAGCGCGTTTTTAGGATTCAGATAGTATTGGGCTTGATAAAGCCGAGGGCTATGGCGATCATCACCAGGATGAACAGACCGATGGACAGGGAGATACGGACCGTCAACGCCTTCACTGTCCGATCCGATTGACCTTTGTCACGCACCAGGCTCACTAAAGCGGCACCCAGTGTGCTTATAATGGTCAGCAGAAGCAAAATAATTACCCCTTTGATAAGGAGTGTTTCGAACATTTTAAATATTTAATTGAAATTTGCACCGTATCCTTGAAGTATAACCGCTTCGATAACTCTTCTATAGTCTTGCCGCAGTAAACATGCAGGTTAACGGTTTTTTTGCCTGATGCGCATCGGTGTCTGGCAATTTAGTCCAAAAATCTGGCCGACCGTAGCAACCGGCCTCATGTTTCCATTGCTGGTGTCTCTGGGTTTTTGGCAACTGGATCGCGCCGACCAGAAGGAACGTTTAAGGCAACAGTTTGAACAGCGGATACAGAGCGCGCCGGTTGATATAAATCATGCCCTGGATCAACGCGTGAAGAGCACGGAAATGATATGGCGTAAGGTCATAGCGGCCGGGACTTATGAACCTCGTTACCAGTTCCTGCTCGATAACCAGGTAGAGCAGGCACAGGCGGGATATTTTGTCTATACGCCGTTTAAACTCGATGCCGGGCAAACCGGGGTGTTGGTCAATCGCGGCTGGATCGCCGCCGGCGCAAGACGCAGCTTTGTTCCTGATGTGGGGTTGGGTGATGCGGGGGCCAGATTATCAGGCGTCGCGAAGCCTTTCCCAGGCACAGGCCTGTTGCTTGGCGCCAACCTGGAGGAAGACCTGGGCGGGGGCATATTCCGGATGCAGCAGATAGAGTTAAGCCGGGTTGAAGCCATCACGAACATGAATTTGCTGCCTTATGTAGTACGGCTGGACAAGGATGCAACGGGGGGTTTCAGGCGAGTATGGCGTCTGCCCGGATCGGGGAAGGCGAAACACTTGGGCTATGCCTTTCAGTGGTTTCTCCTGGCAGCAACGTTATTGGTCATTTATTTCTTTGTTAACCTGAAAAAGATAGAACAAGGCCCAGGCGAAAATGATGACTAACGCGCCGGGTAACCGTTACAGCAAGATTACAATAACTGTTTTACTTCTGTTATTCAGCGCCCCCTTTCTGTTGTCCTGGGGGCTGCTTCATTATACGAAGGTAAAACAGGAAGGGGGTGGCGCCAGTCATGGCGAGTTGATCCTTCCTCCCCGGCTGTTAGAAAACGCCGGGTTATTCGACCCTGCTACAGGGATAAAAGACCAGAAACTGTACGGCAAGTGGAGCCTGATGTATCTGCATAAAGGCGGAGATTGTTCCCGGGAGTGTGCGCAAAATCTGTACAGGATGCGCCAGTTATGGCTTGCCACGGGCAAATTCGCGCATCGCGTGCAGAGGGTGATGATAATTTTTGGGCCGAATACGGCGGTATTATCGGCCAGGCAACTGAAACAGTATAGAGGCCAGCTTCTTCTTCTGGGCGACATTCAAGATAATTTACTGGACACCTTTAAGTTGTCTGACGACGATCAGCCTCTGAACGCCGGCCGGCTCTATCTGGTGGATCCACTGGGGAACCTGATGATGAGTTATCCTCCCGCAACAGACCCCCGTGGGATTATCAAGGATCTGAAACGGCTGTTGAGATATTCAAGGATCGGTTAGCTACACGGGCAACGGGAGGTAAACACTATTTCCGAAATGCCCGGTTTAAATATTTGATTAACCACAGGGGCACAGACGCCTACATGGACGATGTGCATGGACCTCGGTACCCCCTTGTGGGGTGTGCACAAGTGTCGCATTGACATGGAGTCAAGGAGCGACCGTAGGTGGTACGACCCAATGGATGGGGGACGACTCCATGGAAGGAGGACGACCGCAGGGACGCGGGAGGTAGAGCAACGTCGGGAACAGTTGCCGAGGTAGAGAACGTCTGGAACACATTCTCGAACATATTG
>JBHHYN010000136.1:0-6970 GCA_046757565.1 Gammaproteobacteria bacterium
TTTTATTCAAAAGTCTTTCTTGTTAACCCACAGATTCTGCTGAAGAGCCAATTTTGGTTATCGGGGGATTTTTTCCCCACATTTTAAAATTAGATTTAGTTTTCACACAGCCTGGCAGGCGGGAATCCAGTAAAGCAACGTCCGCTTGCGGCAAGGATGTTTATTCTGATTTCCTTCTGTTAAGCAGTTTTTCCGAAAGAGCCGGGCCCTGTCCCGGCTGACTCCATGGACACACCTGAATACATATGCCGCAACCGAATGTTTTTACGAAGTAGGGAACACATTTATCAAAATTGACATACCATTTTTTAATACCTCGTACCAGATGCCTTGAATCACTGATGGCATCGGCGGGACAGTCAATGGTACAGCGCCGGCAACTCAGGCATAGATCTTCAACACCAATATCAACCGGTTTATCAACCGCCATGGGTAAATCCGTCAATATTGTGGCGAGCCGGATATTTGATCCAAACTTCTTGTTGATCAGGGATCCATGTTTACCGAGTTCACCCATCCCTGCCTTGATAGCGAGTGGAATATGCAGAATGTCCGCACTTTCGCAATAGGCCCGGGCCGGCCAGCCAAGATGACGAATATAGCGTGCGAGTCTGACTACAATTCCGGTAATTTCCATATAGGTGCGCATTGTTTCCATGCCGCCTCTCAACTCCGTGACGTACTCCATTTCATCAAAATCCATGGGAGAGGCAATCGATACAGCGTACCTGAAAGGCGTTTCATAATTCCGGTATAACGCTTCTTCCGTCACGCTGGTGATGCCGGCTGCACCGGCGCCCAGTTGACGCGCCACCTGTTTAATTTCGTCAGCCATCGCAACAGGATCGGTAACTTCCCTGCGTTTTTTCGAGATTGGACCATCTGCCTTGCGTAGCCGCCAGCGTGACAGCAGGCCCTTGAAGAATAATCGAAACGGCATGGTAATCAGGAAAAAATCTTCCAGCGCCTGCCACTCCAGTTGACGCCTGCCCGATCCATGAAAGATTTGAACAGGACGGACCTTATCAATAACACCGAAACCATTTATCCAGTTTCCGGAAACCGGTGAGACCCGATACTTGAAATGATACGTCGGTGATGGGAATCTTTGTTTCATTCCTGTTTATCATTAAAAAGATCTTCAAGAAACAGGGTATCGCCCTCCCGTTGCGCCCGCTTGTAGTCACGCCGAATAGTGTGACCTTTAATCAGCCAATAAAGGAGGAGTTTGATCGTATCGGTGAGCAGCATAAGATCACGCCTGATGCGCTGGAGCAGGCCCGGGTCTTGAAGGTAATACCTCTTTTCAAATGAGTTCATGGAAATTAACAGGTCTGTTTTTGACAGGGATGTTGATCAACTTTAGAATAATTTATCACTGCTGTCCCGTTAACGTTACATTGTCATACCGGACCCCGTATCAAGTACGGGGCAGGCTTGATCCGGTATCCAGCAAGACCTTGAAAACACTGGATTCCGGATAAGTGCTCTGCACTTTCCGGAATGACGGGACTAGGTTTCAATCTCATGTGTCGAATCATTAATACAAACCATAAAATGGGCGTATTCAATACATTATGCAACATTCTGTTTAACTTAACGGGATAGCAGTGATAATTTATCCAGGAACGATAGATGCAGTAATTATTGGTGTCGTCCTCATTTATTGTGGACCTTATTCAATCGCATTAACATTCTGACAGGACACTATTCCAGGGACAAAGGCAATTCGATGTGCAGTGATAAATGCTGATCCCGAAGACATTTAAATCATGAATGATAAACCCGCCGGGTTTCACATGGACATGGAAACCTTCCGGCGTAATGGCTATGCGGTGATTGACTGGCTGGTCGACTATTACAGGAACGTAGAATCTTACCCGGTACTCGCACAGGTTGAACCGGATGCTGTCCGCAGCAAGCTGCCACAGAGACCGCCACTCAGGGGAGAGAGTTTTGAGGCGATGTTGCGGGATGTCGAAGATTTTATCCTGCCGGGCATCAGCCACTGGCAATCCCCGAACTTCTTTGCGTTCTTTCCTGCAAACAGCTCACCACCGGCCATCCTCGGGGAAATTCTATCCGCCGGTTTAGGTGTACAGGGGATGTTATGGGCCACAAGTCCGGCCTGTACGGAAGTCGAGACACTGATGATGGATTGGCTGGTGGAGATGCTGGGTTTGCCGGAGAAATTTACCTCCCGCACCCGTGGCGGTGGAGTTATTCAGGATTCTGCTTCGAGTGCCACACTGTGTGCCCTGCTTGCCGCCCGTGAACGGGCCACCCGGTATGAAAGCAACAAGTCAGGGTGTGATGGCAGCCTTATTGCCTATGCCTCGACACAATCACACTCATCGATTGAGAAGGCGTGCATGATAGCAGGTATCGGCACAGGTAATCTTCGAAAGATAGACGTGGATGATTCATTTACCATGCGGCCTGATCGCTTAGTGAGACAGATACAGGATGACAAGTCATCAGGGTTGATCCCTTTTTTTGTTTGCGGTTGTGTGGGCACCACATCTTCCCTGGCGCTGGATCCGATACCGAAAATTGCCCGAATTTGTAAAGAGCATGGGCTATGGTTGCATATTGATGCGGCCATGGCAGGCTCGGCGGCCGTATGTCCGGAATTTCGATTCATTAATGAGGGCGTGCATGATGCGGACAGCTATACGTTTAATCCTCATAAATGGATGTTTACGAATTTTGATTGTAATGCCTTCTTTGTTGACGACCGTGCGACTTTGATAAACGCACTCAGCATCCTGCCGGAATATCTGCGTAATCAGGCGACGGAAAGCGGAGCGGTGATTGATTACCGCGACTGGCAAATACCATTGGGGCGCCGGTTTCGGGCCCTTAAGTTGTGGTTCGTTATTCGTCATTACGGCATTGAGGGGCTGCAATATCACATCCGCCGGCACGTTGAACTGGCCCGGATGTTTGCGCAGTGGATACGTGCCAGCGACGTCTTTGATCTAGTGGTCGAGTCCTCACTCAACCTGATCTGTTTCACCCATCGTGCCGGCGACGAGTTTACCGAAAAGCTGATGCACTATGTGAACGCTACCGGGAAAATCTACCTGACCCATACCCGGCTTAACGGTACCTTTACGTTGCGCATATCAATAGGACAAACCTATTCGGAAATAGAGCACGTTGAACGCGCATGGGAGTTGTTGCAACAGGCAAGCAACAAGTTGAGCGATGCAGCAGGGGTTGCAGGTGGACAGGATTAACCGTGATGGACAAAGCAAGGGATTTCCTGCGTTAACCGGGGCCCATCACGCTCGAGTCGGTGAGATAAGGATTATCGAAATGAACACTTTCCCCGGCTTTCTTTCCGGAAACCGGTAAAAGGCGTGCGGAAAGGGGCTTGCGAAGTTTTGTGGCGAGTGCGGCAACATCTCTGATCAGTGCCGCAAGTGTATCGACCGGCACGTCACCCGGCAACGGCACCACATCGAGACCTGTGCCACAGACACTTGAAAAAAGGAGTAATTCAGAGACGCTGTATCGGCCCTCGGCCGCACGCCGGGCCAGCACCGGATCCTCCAGTACCGGTAACATCAGGCCGGAATAACCGCACGTCCTGATACTGAGTCCCTTGAGCACATCCGTGATGGCGGCACAGGCAGAGAGCGTCGACGGGTTTCCAAAGGGTTCGCCGATGAGCATTTCAATGGCCCGGCCGATACTGGCATCCAGGCCCGGAGCAGGGGAGACATCGATACCCAGGTAACGCAGACCGGTGCGTTGCGCGATTTCGGTAGCCAGCTTTTCTATCGGGTCCAGGGCGGTTTCCATTTGTGTCTTGAGTCTTGTTTTGGCTTCCCGCATGCTGACTGTTCCGGTGAAGGCTGTTTGTAAAATATTGGGTGACTCCAGGCCGATGCTGAAGGCGTTGGTTCCGGCGTGGTAAGCGGCCGGGAAAAAAGGCGTGCCGGGCGGACACCATGCGGTCCCAGCAAAGCGAAAATTTCCTTCACCTCCCGGCGTGTCACGGGCGATAGCAGCAATCGCCTCAGCGGCCGATCGCGCACTCCGCTGGTGGATTCCTTGCTCAGGTGAGGCGACACTCACCGAAAAGCTGATATTGCTGGTTTGATTGATGAGTTGTGCCGCCCATCCGGCGAAACCCGGGTCGTGTTGATCATCCTTGATTACGGGACCAATGCTGAACAGGATCTCGTGCTCTGTGGCGAGACGGTCGATGGCCCGGATGGTTTCGAGGGCGGCAGGACTCTTCCAATCCATTATATATTCGGACAGTGATTGTGTGGCCATACGAAGCGTCTGAATCTCATACCCCAACGCCTCAAATTTTCTGCGGGTCTGCTGCAGAAATTTGATATTTGCCTCTATCTTTTCAAGCTCGGTTCCGTTGCCGAGTTGCATTCCCGCCGTTATCGTCCGTATACGGAAGTTCATTGGGGCAGAGTTAGCTTTGAGTCTGGAAAATGGCCACAGGGAAGCTGTTCCAAGCAGACCGAGGAAGTAACGTCGGGAGAGCCTGATTTCCATAGCTGTATCTGGCTAATGAATTGTGCGCGCAAAATAGACGCCTGATCTAAAATTACATAAAACAGGATATTTCCTGTAATGACTTTTCCGAATATCCGGTATGACGGCATCTCTCTCCGGATAGCCGGCAACAAGTATCAGGAAGGGACGCTCGTTACCGGGCCGGTCAAGTATCTCATTTAAAAAACCCATTGGACTGGGAGTATGGGTAAGTGATACCAGGCCGGCACGATGGATTGCGGTAATCAGCATACCTGAAGCGATCCCGACTGATTCTGTCACGTAATAATTTTTTACTTTCCGGCCATCTTGCAACACACCATAGCTCTGGGCAAATATTACGATTAGGTAAGGGGCGGTTTCCAGGAATGGCTTATGCTCATCCGTTCCCAGACAGGCCAGCGCATCAAGCCATTCACGCGGTGCGCGTTTTTGATAAAATTCATGTTCTTCTTTTTCTGCAGTAACCCGAATCTGATGTTTAATTTCAGGATCACTGACAACCACAAAACGCCATGGTTGCATATTGGCGCCACAGGGTGCTGTTCCGGCGGTTAGTAAACACTCTTCGATGACCTCGCGTGGAACAGGCCGGCTTGAAAAACAGCGTACAGTGCGCCGTCTTTGCATCTCTTTGCGAAACGATGCCGCCCGTCGTTTCATCTCCTCCGGTGGATATTCGCGATATGATTCGAGTGGAATGAATTTAGGTTGTGTCACGTTCACCTCCTGTATTGACTCTATATTCTGATCTCTCTTTGTTCTTGTATTTGATATTATATTAACCCACTCTTATTGGTGAATACACTCTAATCTGAACAACCATCTTTACCGGAGTTATCAGAATAATGAAAACAATCATTGAACCCTTTCGGATAAAGGCAGTTGAACCGATCCGCATGACTTCAGAAGAAGAGCGTCGAAAGCTTATTGAGCAGGCGCATTACAATCTTTTCTATTTAAAGTCGGAAGATGTAATTATAGATCTCCTCACCGATTCCGGTACCTCTGCCATGAGCACGATGCAATGGTCAGCACTGATGCAAGGTGACGAATCCTATGCCGGCTCACCCTCCTTTTATCGTTTTGAGAGTGCAGTAAAGGAGTTAATGCCGTTTAAACATATTATCCCAACACATCAGGGGCGTGCTGCCGAAGCCATTCTCACATCAATTGTTGGCGGTGAAGGAAAAACAATCCCGAACAATACTCACTTTGATACGACCCGGGCCAATTTTGAGGCATCCGGATTAAAAGCGGTTGATCTGGTCATAGAGGAAGGGCTCGACCCGGCCAGACTGCATCCTTTTAAGGGGAACATGGATATCGAACGGCTGGAGGAGCTTCTACAACAGGAGGCAGAGAATGTGCCCCTGGTTATGCTCACGATTACCAACAATGCAGGGGGTGGTCAGCCGGTTTCCATGACTAATATCCGCGCCACAAAGGAGATTTGCGAGAAGTACGGCAAACCGCTAATCATTGATAGTTGTCGGTTTGCTGAAAATGCCTATTTCATCAAGCTCCGTGAGGAAGGTTATGAAAACGCTGCGGTTAAGGAAATCGTCAGGGAGATGTTCTCCTACGCCGATGGTATGACCATGAGCGCCAAGAAGGACGCCTTCTCCAATATCGGTGGCTGGCTTGCGTTGAATGACGATGACTGGGCAACCCGGGCACGGACCCGGCTTGTCATTACGGAAGGTTTTCCTACTTACGGCGGTTTATCGGGCAGAGATCTCGAGTGCATTGCGGCCGGTCTGAAAGAGATTATTGACGAGGATTATCTTCGTTACCGCATCAGATCCATAGAATATGTCAGTGAAAGACTTGATGAAATGGGTGTGCCGGTTGTCAAACCGGCCGGAGGTCACGCGGTGTTTATCGATGCAAGAAAAATGCTGCCGCATATTTCTCCACTTAAGTTTCCAGGACAAGCGCTGGCAATTGCACTCTATATAACTGGTGGTATCCGTGGTGTTGAAATTGGATCTTTGATGTTTGGCCGTCAACCTGATGGCAGTGAAGCCGCAGCCCCGATGGAACTGGTGCGGCTGGCCATGCCGAGGCGTGTCTACACGCAAAGCCAGGCGGACTATTTAATTGAATGTTTCGAGCTGGTTAACAGGAATGCGAGTAAACTGAAAGGACTGGAGATTGTCTATGAGCCCCCTGCATTGAGGCATTTTACTTCAAAACTCAGGCCTCTTTAAGTCACGAAATTTTTGCCTGAAGTTACTTTTATAGCGGTTTCCTTTGTATCAGACAAGTTTTATTATGAATACCCAGGTAAGTATGTTCTTTTCGTTATACATGTACATTGCCAAGTAAAATAAAGTACTGCACCAGATGTAGTCATTATTTCTTTCTTCTGGTATATCATGTTTATAAAGAAGGGTCTTCAGCAGAATCTGTGGGTTGATATATAAACAGTAGCCCGTCA
>JBHHYN010000137.1:0-6904 GCA_046757565.1 Gammaproteobacteria bacterium
TCTTCGATGGGGCCAGAGTCGATTTATTTATTAATTTGATCTCTAAATTTGGAAGAATATTGGCATAATCAATCGACTCTGACCCTTCTTGATTCCTCAACAGCATTGACCAGCGCCAGCTTACCAGCAGTTACAAAACATTACCTGACGTTACACCCCATTAACCGGGGTATTACACCCGGCTGCTAGGCTCCTTAACAAGACCGGATGAGATCAGACCGTGGTACAGGTACAACAAGCAGGATTCCGAACGCTTACACAACATGAAAAACGGGAGACTACTGGTGATTGAAGATGATGCAAGGGTATTGCGTTTCATCTGCAAGGTGGCGGAACGGCTGGGCCTTTCCTGCTTTACTACCAGCAATGACGGTGACATTGAGACTGCCTGCAAGCAATCCGCTGCCGATGTCATCCTGCTGGATCCCAGACCCCATACGACCCTGGGCGAAAAGGTATTGCGCCAACTGGCCGGGCAACAAACTATCAAAGCCGTCGTCCTGGCCAGCACCGACCCCGACGAGATAGGCCAATTGGAGGAGTTGGGTAGTGCCCTCGGACTCAATATGGTGGGCGCGTTGCCCGATGTGTTCGATGCCGACACACTCAAACAAAAACTCGGATCAATTTTTAAACAGGCAGGCGCCGTACCTGCCTGTCATCCATCAGCTGACCGGAATGGGTCTTTTGATGATATCAACGATTCAAAAACTTCATAAAGGAGGGCATTTATCATGAAACGTCCACTACACATTTTTTCTGCATTATTCACTCTGCTGGCCGGAGTGGTGTGGATGCAGTCGGCAGCGGCCATTCCGGCATTCGCCCGTGAAACCGGAAAGCAGTGTTCCTATTGCCACACGGCATGGCCGCAGCTTAATGCCAAGGGGCGCCAGTTCAAGGAACAGGGGTATCGCCTGGCCAACCAGCTGAATGAGGACATCAATCTGTTGGACTTGATAGAGACCTTCCCGATTGCTGGCGCTGTAGTCTCGCGACCTGAGGATAAAAAGGACAACGGCGACTCCAAGCTCCGCGCCCTGCACGAGCTGGAGATATGGCTGGCGGGACCGATCGGCAAAAGATTCTCCGGCTTCGCGGAGTTCGAGGCGGAGGATGAGGACGGCTTTGGTGCGGTCGCCGCCCATGGCAATGCGGCTTACCACTTTAACCGTTATCTCAATGTGCGCGCCGGTTTCCAGAACATCTTCTGGGACGACCCCTATGGTCTGCTGAACATTACTTTCAACATGACCGGCCCGATCCGCCCCGCTTTCCTCGATAACAGTTTCGGTGGCGGTGAAAGCAAATTGCGTAAGTCCAGGCAGATGGTCAGTCTCTACGGTCGCCTCTTCAATGACAAACTGTTCTACTCACTCGCCTATGCCGACAACGCCGAGGACCTGGAAGGCGAAGATCCGCGCACCTACATGGGACGCGCTGCCTTCGATATCACCAAGGACATTCATATCGGCGGGTTTTACATGGAAGGCTCCCAGGGCTCGGTGAAAAATCCGGCGGCGCTCACCATTGCCGCTGGGCTTCCGGCGGTAACACCCGCCAGCACCACGCCTGGAACCGACTACCAGCGCTACGGTGTGGATGCGCAACTGGACTATAAACAGTTCCGGCTGCAGGGGGTCTACATGCATGCGCAGGATGATCTGAACGACGGTACAGGGAACAAGGACAATGACTTCTTTACCCTGCAGTCCATGTACACGTTCACTAACAAGAATGGGAGCCCAACCTGGGTGCCGCTCATCCGTTACGACAGGTTCGAGCAGAAGGACGGCAAGAATGACTTCGACGAACTGACGGCACAACTCAACTACTACATATCGGAGAACTCAAAGATCTTCGCCCAGTTCTGGACGCAACTGAACACGCCGGCAGGCGATGAGAAGAACGACCGTTTTACCCTGCAATTTCAGATAGCTTTCTGAGGTTCAGTGATGATGTGTGTGCCAGGATGGTCCGAGATACTTACTTCAACAACGGGTCGCGCCGGGGAAGGCGCCTGTCCCGGATTTTTACAAGGAAATAAATAATGAACAGCTACTCTCGTTTTAATACACGGCTCTTATGTGGATTACTTCTGGCGGCGTCAATTCTGTGGGGGACAACCACGGTGCAGGCCGCCGGACCGGACCACATCCACATGCTTGCCAATATGTGCAGCGTATGCCACGGCACCGGAGGCAGGGGGGCAGGCCGGATCCCAAAACTCAATGGCGAATTAGAGATACAGAAATTCGTCGACACCATGCATGGATTCGTTTCCGGTAACGAAAAGGCCACTGTCATGGACCGTATCGCCAAAGGTTTGAGTGATGACGAGATCAAGGCCCTGGCCGAATATTTTGCCGCACTGGAGCAGTAGGGAGAACCTGTTATGAATGATTATAGCCGTAGAGAATTTATCAAACACGCAACGGCCTTGAGTGTGGCCGCCTCAGGGGTGCTGGCATTCCCACTGAAAAGCTATGCACAATCCGGCAGGAATGTCGTCATCATCGGCGGTGGATTTGGCGGTGCCACCTGTGCCAAATACCTGCGCCTTTATGATCCGTCAAGCCAGGTGACGTTGATTGAGAAACAGGCCAGATATGTGACCTGCCCGTTCAGTAATACCGTTCTGGCGGGGATAAACCAGATGGATTTTATCACCCACAACTATAGCGCCTTGTCCGGACACGGAGTCAAGGTCATGCAGGATACGGTCACTGCAGTCGATCCAGAATCGAAAAAGGTCACTACGAAAGGGGGACAGTCCCTGAATTATGACCGGCTGGTTGTGTCACCCGGTATTAGTTTCAGGTGGGACGCCATTGAAGGCTATGACGCGGCCGATGCAGAAAAGATCCCCCATGCCTGGCAGGCAGGTGCGCAGACCGAACTGCTGAAAAAACAGCTGGAGTCAATGAAGGATGGGGGTGTCGTGGTCATCGCCGTGCCGAAAACACCGTTCCGGGCGCCGCCGGCCCCCTATGAACGGGCCAGCATGATCGCCTACTACCTCAATGGGACCAAACCGAAGTCCAAGGTAATGATCCTCGATGCCAACGATGATTTTGAGGAGCATGAACTCATGACCCAGGCATGGAAGAAACTCTATCCCGGCATGATTGAATGGGTAAAAAGCGGTCCTGTCATGAAGGTGGATGCCGGTGCCATGACCGTGCACACCAAAGACGGCCAGTCCCATAAAGGTGATGTCATTAACGTGATCCCGCCACAGCAGGCTGGAGAGATCGCCAGGCTGGCCGGCCTTACCGATGACACGGGTTGGTGTCCCATCGATCAGAAGACATTTGAGTCAAAATCCGTGAAAGGCATTCATATCATCGGTGACTCCTGCAACGCCGGCGAGATGGCCAAGGCGGGTTCCGGTGCGAACACACAGGCCAAGGTATGCGCCGCAGCCATTGCATCTGAATTCCTGGGGACCAGCATGCCTGATCCCGACTTTGTCACTGTTTTCTATGGCCTGATAGGCAAGAAATACGCGATCTCCAATGCCTGGTTCTATCGTTACCAGGGTGGTGAGATAAAAAAGGTGTCGGGCGGGCTCAGCAAACTGAAGGCGTCGAAAAAGGACCGCCGCCAGGAGATGAAGTACGCGAAGGGTTGGTACCAGTCCATCACCTCTGAGGCATTTGGTTAAATGGAAATCCGGATACGACCCTGGATTTTATAAAAGGCGAAAATTAATGAGACAAATACCATGAGTAAAGATCCTTCACCCGGAGCCCACCTCATCCGCCTGGTAATGGTATTGGTCGCCGGCTTCATCATTTTCGTGGGTCTTAAGATCTGGCAGACGCCTGATACCTGGAACTTCGAGGTCTGGTACCGTGGCGGGACGCTTGAGGATATGAAGAAGCTGCCACTGGTACACGGTGGTAACGAGTCGTGCAAGTCCTGCCATGCGGATGAATACGAGGATGCTACCTCCTACAAACACAAGACGCTGAATTGCGAAGGCTGCCATGGCGAGTTGTCAAAACATATCAAGGACGGCAAGAAGATAGGAGATGCCAAAGGAAAGGACAATTGGGTCTGCCTGAACTGCCATGAAGAGCGGATCAGCCGGCCCAAGGATCATAAGCAATTCCCCGGGAAGGTGAAACGGCACCAAGGTATGAAAGCAGGGACATTCTGCGTCAAGTGCCACGACCCGCACGATCCATCCATGTGATGGTGGTGGCAGACAGGAACATGCAGATAGCAACTATATAGATAACGATGCAAAGAGAGGAACAGTCATTATGGAAAACATGATACCGAATGTTGATGCCATGGATATGAACAAGCTGGACTCGGATTCCAGAAGAAAATTCCTCAAACTGGCACTGTCCGGCGCCACCTCCATGCTGCTGGTTCATGTTCCCGGCGCTGTTGCCCTGCATGGCCGCGGTAAGGGTTGGAAACAGATGAGCACAGAACATCACTACGCCTACGTGATTGATGTCAACAAGTGTATCGGCTGGGGTGGCTGTGTGCGGGCATGCAAGAGTGAGAACAATGTCCCCGATGGCGTCTTTCGCACCTGGGTGGAACGTTACGTGATAACGGAAGATGGCGGCGTCTATGTTGATTCACCAAACGGCGCCCTGAAGGGCTTCCCGCCGTTGAGCAAGGAGATCAAGGCAAAGGCGGTCAGATCTTTCTTCGTTCCAAAGATGTGCAATCACTGCGAAAACCCGCCTTGCGTGCAGGTCTGTCCGGTAGGCGCAACGTTTAAGTCGCCCGAAGGCTTTGTCCTGATCGATCACGATCACTGCATTGGCTGCGCCTATTGCGTTCAGGCCTGTCCCTATGGGGCGCGTTTTATCAATCCGGTGATAAAGAAATCAGACAAATGCACCTGGTGCTATCACCGGGTCAAGAACGGCAAATTACCGGCCTGTGTCGAGGCATGCCCGACCGGGGCGAGAAGGTTCGGAGATTTACTCGATCCGGAGAGTGCTGTCAGCAAAGTCTTCAACGGCCACAAATGGGGCGTATTGAAACCGGATATGTTTACTTCTCCTACATGCTTTTATGTCAGTCTGCCACAGGAGGTCGTGTAAATGGAACTCCCAAATGAAGCAATCGTCAATTATATCTTCCCGAATGATCATCGTGTCTGGTGGTCAATACTGATTGCGGTTTATCCTTATATCACCGGTTTGGTGGCGGGTGCGTTCGTGGTTTCCGCGCTTTATAAGGTTTTCAAGGTAAATGAATTCAAGCCCATCGCTAATTTTGCCCTGATTTCCGCCTTCTGTTTCGGCATGTTCGCGTCAGTGCCATTGCTTTTCCACCTTGGACAACCGCAACGTGCCTTTGAGATCTACTGGACCCCCCATAAGACTTCAGCCATGAGTGTCTTTGGCTATGTGTATGGCAGTTACATGCTTTTATTGATGATCGAGATCTGGTTGATCTATCGCCCCTATTTTATCAAGATGGCGAACGAAACGACGGGACTACTGCAACGCAGCTGGCAGACACTGACACTGGGTGTTACCACCTACAACCCTGCGTCAGCACTCCTGGATAATAAAATTGTGGTATTCCTCGCCGGCATTGGCATCCCCTGGGCCTTTTTCCTGCACGGTTATGTGGGCTTTATCTTCGGTTCCGTCAAGGCACGTGCATGGTGGGCGAGCCCTTTGCAACCGGTGATCTTTCTGTTGTCTGCAATAGTCAGCGGCATGGCAATACTTATCGTGATGTATACGTTTATCAAGTGGCGCCGTAAAGATCCGTATGATTATCCGATGATCAGAAAATTCATAGCTTTTCTCTGGGGTTTCTTTATCCTGGATTTTGTTATAGAAATTCTGGAAGTCCTGTTCGCCCGCTATGAACAGGGGCATCACTGGTCACTCATCGAACCACTGCTGAAAGGACCACTGTTCCACTCCTATGTTATCGGTCAGGTATTGATCCTGTCCGTCATACCGTTTTTTATACTGGGTTTCGTTGTGCTCCTAAAAATGAAAGACAAATTGATGCTCTATCTTGCCAATCTTGGCAGCTTCATGCTGGTAATACAGGTATTGTTTATGCGTTATAACACGGTCGTTGGCGGCCAGCTTATCTCAAAATCAGAACGTGGATTTGTGGAATATGACTGGACCTTCTTTACCAGCGAAGGAGTCGTTACCTGCGCCGTTATCCTGGCCATGCCTTTTGTTGTGTACTACATAATCAGCCGGTTCCTGCCAATCTTTGAGGACATCCCTCTTCCTCAAACTGATAGGGGCGTTATCGGAAGCGATGCCCACACCACATAATGGAAATTTGGGGACAGTGACTTTAATTTCTCTTAACGCGAGTAGTATCAAGTAGTAAACCAGCTGCTCGAAAAATGTCAGGCCGGACAAAGGAGTGTTATATGCCACGAATTGCACGGATAGTGATCCCCGATCACCCACATCACATAACACAGCGTGGGAATCGTCGCCAAACAGTTTTCTTCAGTAATGAGGATTATGCAGCTTATTTGGATTATCTGACTGCAGCACTCAAAAAGTCACAGCTGCAGGTTTGGGCGTATTGTTTAATGCCCAACCATGTTCATTTGGTTATCGTGCCTGAAACAGGGGAGAGTTTACGCTTTTTTTTAGTCAAGCGCGGTATCCGATCAAATCGAGACTTTTATAATTAAAGGAGCCTCTGAACAAGTCCATCCAGAACTTGTCAGAGAATGCAAACTAAAGCAGCAATCGCTCCCGGCGATTGCCCTGCATATACTCCGTCCGTGGAGATAAATGCGATTTCCTTTTACCTCACAAAATCAATGACATGAAGTCATTGATTTTGGCGACGCATCCCTGCGCCGCAGGAACCTCTGACTTAGCTGGTAGAGGGGCGAGTTACCTCGTCCCCTCCCCATTTAGAACCCATCGTG
>JBHHYN010000138.1:0-6872 GCA_046757565.1 Gammaproteobacteria bacterium
GGGATCACCTGTGGAGCGATGACACCGGCCTGCCGGTCGAGGCCTACACGGAAGACGATGTGAAAGAAAAGGCCGAGGAAGTATTCAGGCATGTTTACCGCGCCTATCCTGAATTGCCGTCCCCTTTCTATTCATCTACAGTGGCCTGACAAGGCGGTCCAATATCAAGGGCTTGGATCGGCGGCAAGGTCAGGGCGACTTGGTGTCCATGAGGTATACGGGAGAATAATTCCCCTGCATCCGCGATGATCGCGGTGCAATATCTTGCGGGACTTTTACCGGGATTGGTCGTGCATCGTCCTGCATTATAGGGCAAGTTGGTTAACGTACGTTCCGGCGATCTATAGGGATCTAGTGAGGCAACGCTAAGAATTGTATACTCGGCTGCGTGAGCCGGCCCGTGGCGGAGCTCAACTCGCTGAGCAACTACGCCAGTTTTACGCCTACGCCAAACCTACGCCACACATAGATAACTATTTGTTTATAAATGGCGTTCGATTCCGGCCCCGGGCACCAAGCGAAAAATGATTTAACCTGAATACCCGAAAGATGAGAGTCAAGTATATAACCGGCACGGCCGGGCCGTGGGCTGATGAAAACCTTCCCTGGTTTTCACCCTGCGGGCGGACTGAAGTCCGTCCAAATCTGTTCCCGACAGATTTGTCGAGTCCGGCCCCGGGCACCAAATCACCATCCATTACGGTCCTGGTACAATAACTATTATGTTATTTCATTTATGGCGGATTCAATATGATCAGGACAACATATAGCGGCCACAGTGGGCATAGGAAGCCGTCATTTATAAGCAGGAAAATCAGAAATATCGCAATAGCAACAGGGTGAATGAGAAATGCCATACAATGACATCAGAGAATTTATTCAGTGTTTGGATGAGGAAGGGCAACTAAATCGAGTTAAAAAAGAAGTTGATTGGAACCTTGAATTAAGTCATATCGCAAAACTCAATGAAGAACAACAGGGTGGTGGCTCGGCCATGTTGTTTGAGAACGTGAAAGACTATCCAAACCAACGTGTTTTTGCCAGCGCTTTAACCGCACGCGAACGACTAGCGATCGCACTGGAAATGTCTCTGGAAACCAGCATAATGAATTTGACCCACGAATGGGTTGATCGGATTCAGAACAAACGGGTTTCACCGGAATGTGTAGAGACGGGGTCTTGTAAGGAAAATATCCTCATGGGTGAGGAGGCAGACGTAACCAGGTTACCGGCTCCGCAATTCTACCCCGGGGACGGGGGGCGTTACGTTGGTACAGCCGGCTTTCTTATTTCTCGCAATTTGGATACGGGGCGGCTGAACCTGGGTACTTACAGGCTGATGATCGTGGATGCGAACCGGGCCTCGATCATGATCATCAAGGCAAAGGACGGTGAGATCGATCTGCGTGGCTATGCAGAAAAAGGTATCCCAATGCCTGTAGCTTACGTAACGGGAGTTGATCCCACTATCTTTATGTGTGCCAGTACACTCTTTGGTCTGGAAGAAAGCGAATATGATATTGCCGGGGCATTGCGCGGCGAGGCGATAAAAGTGGTCAAGGCCGAAACCTCGGATTTGCTGGTGCCGGCGTCAGCGGAATACGTGATTGAGGGAGAGATCGTGCCGGGTGAATTAATTGAAGAGGGTCCATTTGGGGAATATACAGGCTACTATTCCGGAACAGGTGCTGATCGTCGGGAGTTTATAAACATCAAGTGCATCACCCACCGTAATGATCCCATTCTCTGGGCAACCACCGTTGGTCGTCCCACCACTGATACCCATATGCTCATGGTTGTCAACCGAGTCGCCTCGCTATGGAACGACCTTAAACAGATGCAAATACCGGGTATCAAGGCTGTTTACGGACCTCCCGGAGCGGCCGGTCGGATGCTGGTTATCATCTCCATGAAGCCAATGTACCATGGCCACTCCACGCAGGTTGGTTTGGCTGCCTTCGCTTCCGTGACCGGCAATTACGGTCTGAAGACGGTGATACTGGTTGATGAAGACATTGATCCTGAAAATATGGATCAGGTCATGTACGCTCTGAGCTTCAGATTTCAGCCGGAACTTGGCACCCAGATTCTCAAGCGTGGTCGATCTACCCCGCTGGATCCCTCTCTGCCCCGCTCTAGCCGCTATTTGACTTCCCGTATTATCCTGGATTGCACCACACCCTACGAGTGGGGACCGGAAGAGCGACCGAAACCAATTCTGCTTGATGAGGAGATGAAAGCCCATGTTCTGGAGAATTGGGACAGCTATTTTGAATAAGTAAACCATAAAGATGACGAATGACATGTTGCCATTCACTCATCAGTAGAAAACCGGGACCTGGCTGCAAGTAAATCAACGTACATAACAGTAAAATTCTGGAATTCCATGACAAATCGCGTTGATGGAATTGTATTTGATATCAGCGGTACGGTGGAGCGTGGCAAGAAAGTCCTGCCAGGTGTCCTCGACACGTTAGCCGAATTACGGAGGCGGGATATCCGTTTTGCTTTTTTTACCAACGATAATTCAAATCCCATCAGCCTCTGTGTTGAGCGCCTGGCCGCATTGGGGATTACGGTCAAACCTGAGGAGGTTTTATCCTCTGCTTTGATCGCTGCCGAGGTCGTCTGCGAACTATATCCAAATAGCAAGATCTTACCTATTGGCGGCCCCGGTCTGATGGAAGCGATGCAGGATCGTAACCTGAACCTGTTGGATTTGAATCAAGCCGATGAAGCTGAAGTCGTAGTGATGGGTAAAGATGTAGGTTTCAATCAGAAGCGGCTGAATATTGTATGCCAGGCCATCTGGAACGGGGCCAAATTCCTGGCCACCAACATCGACCCAAAAATACCTACGGCCAATGGTTTCGAACCTGCTACCGGCCCTATGGTCAAGGCTGTGGCCTATGCTACCGGCTGTGAGCCATTGATTACCGGCAAGCCTTCACACTGGTCCGGTAAGATGGCCATGAAGATATTGAACATTGCCCCCGAGCGCGGCGCCGTCATTGGCGATTTTCTGGATACTGATATCGCTATGGGGAAAAGTGCTGGAATTTTTTCAATACTGGTACTCACCGGAGTCAGCACCAGGGAGCAGGTCGACGCCGCGCCTGATAATATGAAACCGGATCTGGTGTTACCTGACGTAAATCAGTTGATTAACTGGCTAAATGAAGGTTGAAATCCGGGCAGTTGGCTTTGTTGACAATGGAGAAGTTTACGTTTGAATTCCTGAAATGGGAAAGCAGCCGGTAAACCATATGTTATTCAATAACAAATTACGGTTTGTTAAATGTAAAATATGAAACTTGGAATACCATAATTTAAAATCTCACGCTACACGTTATACACTTCCCTTTGAGGAGTGTGACACAGCCTCCTGCTCTCAAATAGGCGGCAAAAATGCCGGCTTGGGCGGCATGATAAAGGCGAATGCACCCGTACCCCCGGGGTTTGCCATTATCACTGAGGCCTACCGTAAGATGCTCATCACAGGCAATCTGGGTAAACAAATACACACTTTACTGGAACAACCGGATTCCGTAGATATGAAAAGTGATGCAGCAACCAGCCGAGCGATCCGCAATCTCATTGAACGAACTCCCATCCCTGACGATATCGAGCAGGCAATCCGGACTGCTTACATGGATCTCTGTCAACAATGTCAGCTGGACAATGTGCCCGTGGCTGTTCGCTCCAGTGCAACTGCCGAAGATTTGCCGGGAACCAGCTTTGCCGGGCAACAGGATACCTTTTTGTGGGTCGTTGGTATTAATGAAATATTGCGACACGTCAGCAAGTGTTGGTCCAGTGTGTATACGTCCCGTGCCATCGCTTACCGGAATGAAAAAAAGTTTTCTCACAAAGACGTTTATATGAGTGTTGGTATACAGAAAATGGTCAATGCCAGGGCTGCTGGTGTCATGTTCACCCTGAACCCTGTCAGTGGCGACCGCTCAAAAGTGGTCATTGATGCCAGTTGGGGTCTGGGTGAGTCAGTGGTCGGAGGGGAAGTTACGCCGGATAATTACGTCGTAGACAAGATAGCCATGAAAATCATCAAAAAAACCGTATCCTCCAAAACTATCGAGTACAGGGCTGACCCAAGGAACAAATGCGTAAGGCGAGTTGAGGTGCCTCCCGCCCGGCAGACGATCCAATGCCTGAGCGATGATGCAATCCTGACCCTGACCAAATATGCCAACATCGCCGAAAAACACTTCGGGTCCCCGCAGGATTTGGAATGGGCCATTGATGCCGACCTCCGACCCCCTGACAATATCCTGTTATTGCAAAGTCGCCCTGAAACAGTCTGGAGTGGGCAGAAGAGAACGTTTATCAGTTCTGATAAAAAATCCGCCTTGGATAACATCGTCTCCAATTTAATCACCGGGGTAAAAATAAAACTGCATGATAAACGATAATTATGGAGGAGGATCATTATGAGTAATGAACGATTCCCCAGTCCTTTTGATGTGCCAACCCCTGAAGGGTGCGACGGGTGGGAAGGACTTTATCCCTACTATTATGTGTTCAGTGAAGATCGGCGCAAGTTTGAGGAATCAAAATTCTGGTTCTTTGATGGAATACATCATCCCGGTGTGCTTTATCCCTTTGATTCCATCATGTCCGAAGGCTGGTGGGTGGGTCTGGGAGAGATGAACTCACGGGTGTTCATGGTACCGCCTGCATTGGGCATTGATCAGCGGGTGCTCAACGGCCGCCTGTATATCAGTGCCAATGCTATTACCGACGAGAAACTTGTGGAAGCTCGGGTGAAACATTTTATGGAAAGGGCCGGCTACTATTACCGGAATTGGGACGAATTGTACGCAAAGTGGAAAAAGAAAGTTACTGAGACAGTTGAGGAGTTAAAGGCGATCGAGGTTAAACCCCTGCCGGAGATGGAAGACCTTGCTGTGGTACAAGAGGGACAGGGTGTCACCTCTGCCTATCATTTATTAACGGCGTATAATCGGGCAATTGAAAATGTTGACAAAAGTTGGCACCTGCATTTTGAGTTCCTGAATTTAGGTTATGCCGCTTACCTTGCCTATTTTGACTTATGCAAAAAGCTTTTTCCCGAGATTGCTGACCAAACTATTGCACAGATGGTTTCGGGTGAAGACGTTATACTCTATCAGCCCGATAAAGAGTTAAAGAAATTAGCCAAAATAGCCATTAATCTAGGCATCGGTGAGGTCTTTAAGGATGGTAAAAAACCGGATGAAATCGTTGCCTTACTGAATAGCAGTGACGTTGGTAAACGCTGGATCGCCGAACTGGAAAAGGCCAAAGACCCCTGGTTCTACTTTTCTACCGGCGCTGGAATGACCCACCGTGATAATACCTGGATCAACGATATGACTTACCCATTCATGTCTATTGGCAATTACATCTCACGGATTGAAGCGGGAGAAGAGGTGGATCGTCCATTAGAAAAAATCCGGGCTGAACGTGATCGCCTGGAGAATGAATATATGGTCCTGCTTGAGGGCGATGATTTAAAGATCTTCCAGGAACAAATAGGTCTGGCACGAATCGCATTTCCTTACATCGAAGATCATGCCTTTTACATAGATCACTGGCATCACAATGTTTTCTGGAACAAGATGCGCGAGTTTGGTCAACTTTTTGTGGACAACGGCTTTTTTGAAGAGGTGGATGACCTGTTTTGTCTGCATCGCAATGAAGTTCAGCAAGCTCTGGCCGACTTAATCGCATCGTGGGCCGTCGGCACACCTGCACGCGGCCCTAGATACTGGCCCCGTGAGGTAGCACGTCGCAAAAAACTCATTGCTAAATTGGAAGAGTGGTCACCTGTCCCTGCCCTGGGCGAACCTCCGGAAGTGATCACTGAACCTTTCACCATTATGCTGTGGGGTATCACCAGCGGCAGCATCCAAAACTGGCTAGGTAGCGGCGGGGAGACTGACGATAGCGCTGTCCTCAAAGGCTTTGCCGGCTCACCGGGCGTGGTGGAGGGTACAGCCCGTGTTATCCTTGGCGCGGATCAATTGGGTGAAGTACAGGCGGACGAAATTCTTGTTTGCCCCATCACCAACCCGAGTTGGGGGCTTGTATTCTCTAAAATCGGTGCCGCCGTAACCGATATTGGTGGCATGATGTCTCATGCCGCTATAGTATGCCGCGAGTATGGCCTTCCAGCGGTTGTGGGCACGGGTTTTGGGACTAAGAGGGTCAAGACCGGCCAAACATTGCGTGTCGATGGTGCTGCCGGCACGGTGACTATCATCAAGTGACAACGACCGCTTGTTCATGTTTATCCATCCTTGCACAACTCGGGCCGTCAGCACTTGAATCCCTGAAACACACGATCACCCGGCCACGCACCGCCTGAAGAATGTATGGAGAGTCCGACCGGTTGTGAGAAGTTAATGCAGGTAAATATTATACCTCGAAAGCAGAAATGCTTAAGGGCAGGGATTAAGTGAAAAGGAGCTAAAAACAACCCCTGGTTATAATGATCAACCCGTCTCAAACAATACCCTTGAGGGTAAAGTAGTCGGAATCACAGACGGGGACACGCTCAGGTTTCCAGTCGATCACAAACAAATCAAGATCTACCTGGCAGGAATTGGACACCAGAGAAAGGACAGCCCTACGGGTCCAGGGCAAAACAAGCACTGTCTGATCTCGTATTTGGCAAGGAGGTAACTGCTAAGGTACAAACTATAGATCGATATGGCCGTAGTATTGCACAACTCTACGTGGATGATCTGGATGTTGGTGCGGATATGGTGAGACAGGTCGCGGTATGGGTATACAGAAAATATGCAACGGATAATTCTTTATGGGTCTTCAGCAGAATCTGTGGGTTGATATATAAACAGTAGCCCGTCATT
>JBHHYN010000139.1:0-6698 GCA_046757565.1 Gammaproteobacteria bacterium
GAATGACGGGCTACTGTTTATATATCAACCCACAGATTCTGCTGAAGACCCTATTTTATAAGAGGTTCCTTATTTCAGTGACTCGATCAGGGACTCATCCAGTTTCAGATTGATATGCTTTTCTGCAAGCTTTAGCAGTATCAATACTCGATCCTTCGACGAACGCGCCTGGAAGATTGCTTCATATCCTTCAAACGGTCCCTCGGCGATCCGCACCCTGTCACCCTGCTTGAACTCCGTGCCCGGCAGTATCTGGATACCTTCATTGTCTTCACGTTGCCTGAGCGCCGCGATGAGGCTATCCGGAACACGCGCGGGCCATTGGTCAAACCGCACCAGGTTGGCAACGCCAACGGTGGATCGAATCGGCCTCCAGTCATCGGTTTTATCGCTTAAATGAATAAACAGATAGCGGGGAAACATGGCCGCAATGACCCGATATGAACGCCCTCGCCTGCGCCTGCGCACGGGCGCAAGAGGCAGGTAGGTTTCATAACCCTGACGTTGCAACTGCTGCTTTGCTATCTCCTCCTGCCGGGGTTTTGAGTGGATGAGGTACCAGGCTTTCATTGCAGGGACGGTTTAAGGTTCAAGGTTTAAGGTTCAGGGTTTAAGGTTCAGGGTTGACCCTGAACCTCTATTTTTCAATCACGTCCTGTTCGATAAGATAATTCACTACTTCATCCACGCAGTCCTGAATTGTCTTGGTGTCGGTATCAAGCATTATCTCCGGTGTCCCGGGCGGTTCATAAGGAGAGGAGATGCCGGTAAATTCGGGGATCTCCCCGTTGCGCGCCTTCTTGTACAACCCTTTGGTGTCCCTCGCCTCGCATACCTCCAGAGAGGCATTGCAGTATATTTCGATGAACTCGCCCCGGTTTACCAGGTCCCGGACAATTTTCCTGTCTTTTCGAAAAGGAGAGATAAACGCCGTTAAAGTGATTATCCCCGCATCCATTAATAACCTGCTCAGCTCGCCGATCCTGCGGATATTCTCGGTCCGGTCTGCGTCGGAAAACCCGAGGTCTTTACATAATCCACGGCGGACATTATCGCCATCCAGGACATAGGTCCTGGCGCCGTTGTTAAACAGGAAGTCTTCGATGGCATGGGCCAGCGTGGACTTGCCTGACCCGGACAACCCGGTAAACCAGAGAATCACGCTCCTGTGATTATTTAATTTTTCCCTGTCCGCACGCTTGATGGTGGGTTCGTGCCAGGTAATATTTCTGTTTTTAACGGTTGATTTTTGTTGCATGACATAAAACCCTTTGATTCACCACAGAGGCACAGATATTACACATGGATGTGTGCTTATGTAGTTATGGACCAGTACACAGAGATAATAGAAATTAAAAATAACTTATAAACGTAAATTATACTGAAACCCGGTCGCTTGCGGCCAAGTTGTTCATATCTTTGAACCCTGAACCCTGAACCATGAACCTTGAACCTCAAACCTTGAACCTCAAACCATGAACCATGAACCTTGAAACCCTGAACCTCATCTCCCTATACAGTGGTATGCAAAGCCGTCATCCTGCATCTGTTCCGGTTCATAGACATTTCTCAAATCAATAAAAACATTGCCACGCATGAGTGAAAGAATCCGTTTGTGGTCCAGACCCCGGTAGGCATTCCACTCGGTCATTAACACAACTGCGTCCGCGTTTTCAATGGTTTTATAGATATCCTCAAAATAGATAACTGAATCCGGCAACAGCTTCGCGGCTTCATCCATTCCTTTCGGATCATGGGCCTGTATGCGGGCGCCGTTTTCAATCAATTTCGGCAGAATAGATAGCGATGGCGCCTCGCGCATATCATCTGTTTCCGGTTTAAAGGTAAGCCCCAACACGGCAATCGTCTTGCCTGTTTCACTATCTCCCATGGCCTTCCTGATTTTATTGATCATTCTCGCCTTCTGTGCTTCATTGACTTCATTGACTGCCTCCACAATCCGGCAAGGCGCCCCTTTTTCCTGTGCGGTGCGGATCAGCGCCCGGGTATCCTTGGGAAAACAGGAACCACCATAGCCCGGACCTGCATGGAGAAACTTGCGCCCTATCCTGCCGTCCAGCCCCATACCTTTTGCGATGGCATGCACGTCCGCTCCGACGCTTTCACAGAGCATGGACATTTCATTGATAAAACTGATCTTGGTGGCAAGGAATGCGTTGGAGGCATACTTGACCAACTCGGCGCTTTCAAGACCCATAGTGATGATCGGTGATTCGATAAGATTCAAGGGCCGGTACAGCTCCTTCAACAACTTTCCGGCGCGCTCGTTTTCGACACCGATGACAACACGGTCGGGATGCATAAAATCGGCAATGGCCGCCCCTTCCCTGAGGAATTCCGGGTTGGAGGCCACATCGAAATCCGCATCAGGATTTTCCTCATTTATAATTCTGTGGACGTTACGCGCTGTACCAACCGGGACGGTGGATTTATCCACCACCACGGTATAGCCTTCAAGATGTTGGGCGATATCCTTTGCCGCCTGATAGACGTATTTCAGATCGGCATGGCCATCGCCATGCCGGGTCGGGGTCCCTACAGCAATAAAAACGAGATCGCTGCCGGCAATAATCTCTGCAGAACCGGCCGTAAACTGCAGGCGGCCCTCAGCCATGTTCTTGTCGACAAGTTCTTTAAGTCCCGGCTCGTAAATCGGCATGATGCCGTTTTGGAGTTGCCGGATCTTTGATTCATCGACATCCACACAGGTCACATTGGCGCCAAACTCCGCAAAACAGGCGCCTGACACCAGACCGACATAACCGCTCCCTATCATGCTGACATTCATTGACTATGCCCCGGTCTCACAGGCGTTCAAGCTGGATGCCGTCCGGCACGGTATCCCTGTCCATGACCCTGTTTACATCAAACACGATCCCTTTATTGTCCTGCAACAGGCCGTTTATTATGTCCCAACCCCCGTTAATGTATTCAGCGTGTGCGACTGCCAGGATCACGGCACGACAAGGTGTGATTTCAGGAAAGGTTTTCAGCTTGATACCGTATTCCCTGTACACCTCCTCCCGGTCAGCCTCGGGATCGTGTACCTGGATATCTATATCATACTCGTTCAGTTCATGGATAATATCGATGACACGGGTGTTGCGAGTGTCCGGGACGTTTTCCTTGAAGGTAACGCCCAGGACGGTGACCGGATTTTCACTGACGCTAAAACCGGCCTTTATCATGGTCTTGACGACTTGCGAGGCGATGAATTTTCCCATGCCGTCATTGATGCTGCGGCCGGCAAGAATGACCTGTGGGATATAGCCTTCCATGGCGGCCTTATGCGTCAGGTAGTAGGGATCGACCCCGATGCAATGCCCGCCGACAAGTCCCGGCCTGAAAGAGAGAAAATTCCATTTGGTCGCCGCAGCAGCCAGGACATCACCACTATCGATTTGCAGGCGATCGAAGATCAGCGCCAATTCATTCATCAAGGCAATATTCAGATCGCGTTGTGTGTTCTCAATCACCTTGGCCGCTTCGGCCACCTTGATTGAGGGGGCGCGATGGACACCGGCCGCCACCACACTGCCGTAGACCTGGGCCACAATATCAAGGGTCTCTTCATTCTGGCCCGATACAACTTTGGTAATCGTGGTAAAGGTATGCTGCTTGTCACCCGGGTTGATGCGTTCCGGTGAATAGCCGACAAAAAAATCAGCGCCGGCACGCAAACCCGACATTGTTTCCAGAAGGGGAGCACACTGTTCTTCAGTGGCGCCCGGATAGACGGTTGACTCATAGACGACGATATCACCCTTTTTCAGTTGTGCACCCACGGTTTTTGACACTGCCGTCAACGCCGTTAGATCAGGATGCTTGGCGGCATTAATAGGCGTTGGCACGGCAACAATATGGAAATCGGCGGCCTTCAGATCATCAGGATTCGAGGTAAACAGGATGTCCGCCTTCTCCAGGTCAGCTGCAGTCACTTCGTTCGTCTTGTCAATGCCTTTCTTCAACGCTGAGATGCGTTCGGGATTAACATCAAAACCGATCACCCTGTTTAGTGCGGCGAACGCAATAGCTACCGGCAGGCCGACATAGCCCAATCCTATGACCGATATTTTTCTGTTGTGTGACATCAGTGGACCTTGTAATAATCCCTGTACCATTCAACAAACCTGGCAATCCCGGTCTCTATGGACGTCGATGGAGAATAGTCCACGTCCTTGATTAAATCGTCCACATCGGCATAGGTCTCCGGGACGTCACCGGGCTGCATGGGTAGAAAATTCTTTTCGGCTTGCATACCCAGACACTCTTCAATGACTTCAATAAACCGCATCAACTCTACCGGTTGGTTGTTGCCAATATTATAGAGCCGGTAAGGTGCAAGGCTGGTGCCCGGATCAGGGGCCTTCCCGGACCAGTCATTGTTTGGCCTGGCTGTCGCATCCAGGGTGCGTACAACGCCTTTTACAATGTCATCAATATAGGTGAAATCACGCTTGTGATGGCCCCGATTAAACACATCGATGGGTTTGCCGGAAAGGATATTCCGGGTAAACAGAAACAGCGACATGTCGGGGCGCCCCCACGGTCCGTACACGGTAAAGAAACGGAGTCCTGTCGTCGGCAGTCCGTAAAGATGACTGTAGCTGTGCGCCATGAGTTCATTGGCTTTTTTTGTCGCTCCGTATAAAGAGACGGGATGGTCGACATTGTCATGCACGGAAAACGGCATCCCGGTATTCGCCCCATAAACCGAACTCGATGAGGCATAGACCAGGTGCTCAACCGTGTTATGCCGACAGCCCTCCAGGATATTCATGAAGCCCGCCAGGTTGGCGTCCACATAGGCGTTCGGATTCTCCAGTGAATAGCGGACGCCCGCCTGCGCCGCCAGATGAATGACACGCTGTGGCTGCCCGGTTTTGAAAAGAACCCTGGTTTGTCCTCTCTGTGACAGATCCTGCTTGATAAAACGAAAATTATCCCGACTCTGAAGTTGCAACAATCGATCATTTTTTAACCGGACATCGTAGTAGGCATTCATATTATCAACGCCTATGACCTCATCGCCCCGCTCCAGCAATTTTTTTGAAACAGCGTGACCGATAAAACCGGCCGCACCGGTGACGAGTATTCTCATCTGGAATGAATTCTAAGAGTTTTTTTGTTTGTCCATTCGGCCTCTACGGGCAAACAGATTATATCATGCCCGGGTGAGGATAAAACGCCGAAGATTTCTACTGAACAAACCGGCTGCCGTCCAGATTACATCGGCTGGTTTATTCCGCTGTTTTGACGGGAGGGGGCTTTTCTTCCAACATACTCTCGGAACTGTCCTGCACCTTTTGTCCTTTTCCGTTTTTTACAGGGATAAAACAATCCCCTTCTATGTTGCAGATCATCCCTTCGGCGTCCCATGGCAGCGAGCGATAGGCCGCAACTTCATCAAAATTAAAATAGGGGTACTTGATAATGTCAAAATAGGGTGAATAGTCGAAATCCTTCGGGGTATTCAAACGGGTATTGCGCCGATGCAGTTTCAAGCCACCATTATCCTCCCGTTCCGCAATAGGTAATATCGGATAACTTACCGAAGCAAACGCCTCCGCCAGCATGGATGAACAGACATTACGGGTCGAGTCACTCATTTTGTGTTCAAACAGTGTGGAGCGCCAGCGTTTCGGTATGAAGGAGTAGGGCAGCAGGAAACGGGCAAGATCGAGCAGATGGCGCACATCGTATTCGTAGCCAAGTTGCCCCACCGCATAGGCAATCACCTGTTTCCTGTCAGAGCGGGACAGGCCCCTGGGGCGGCATATGCGCAGATGGAATCCCGCATATTTACTCACCGGGCTGATGATAGTCCCCTCCCCCAGCAGCGCCTCGATGAGCAGCTGTTCATGGGGGGCGCCGCTATAGTGCTCTGCGATACTGTTTTGCACGGTTCCATCCTTAATATCGTCCAGCCGGCCGATATAGAGTGCGGCATGGGTCCAGGAACTGTTGGTTATCGACTTTATCACTTCGCTGACGCGGGAGATCCCTTCAACCAGAATAACATCAGCCTGGTGCAACTCCTCACAGAGACGTTCAAAATCCGTCATCGGCACACCGTCAGGGTACGCCCCCGTCTCTTTATTAAGAAACCCGGTAAGCCTGCCCATTAACAAGTGCTTGATACCCATAGATTCGATCCGATCCGCTCTACTGACTGTTTCTAATGATACTATGCAAACTTAACACCATACTTCATTTGATGCATTACCGAGCAATGCTACTTCAAATTTTATGCATGTGAAATTGGCATTACAACGGGAAATATAGCAGAAATTACTATAATTTTCAATAAGATATATATTCTATCTCAAAATAAAATGAGAAATGCATATTAAAAAACCGGTCCTGTTGGACCGGTTTTTTAATATGGCGTCCCCAAGGGGATGGACTCGCAACATCCCTGTCGCTCGGCTTCCAGCCGTTGCCTGCGGCAACGCCCAAATCGGCAATCCTGCTGATTTGTCGAACCCGGTGCTTCGAATCAGATCACTTACCATCAACAAATTAAAAAGCCCGCACAAGGCGGGCTTTTTAATTTGGCGCGCCCGGAAGGATGAAAGAGGGCACTGGATAGAGAGCATAAAACTCTCTTCCGAACAATAAACTTTCGGGTCTTCAGCAGAATCTGTGGGTTGATATATAAACAGTAGCCCGTCATT
>JBHHYN010000140.1:0-6538 GCA_046757565.1 Gammaproteobacteria bacterium
TGTTTTAATATTTTCTCAATGATGGGCGGGTCTTCGATAAGGGTCATGATGCGCACGATATGTTACCTATTCGGGCCTTTCGGCCTGCCTGGAGGGGGTTACAGAGGGAGTCTTGTTAAGGGCCACAGCAGGACTATTTTTCCGTACCCTTTCCGTACAGGCCCCCTGCCGCTTTTTACTGGTGGGTAAAAGCTACTTAACTTCTTGATAATAAATACTTATTTGGTCGGGGTGACAGGATTCGAACCTACGACCTCTGCCTCCCGAAGGCAGCGCTCTACCAGGCTGAGCTACACCCCGACAAGAAAAGTTTAAAGTTGAAAGTGAAAAGTTAAAAGGTCTAAAAATTTACATACACCACTGAGTCCTGGAATATCGCAATTAGTTTGAACGTTCCGTCGCGAATCTGGCCAGAGCATACAGCGCGTCCAGGTAAATTGATGCGGGTAATTCAGCGATGGCATCCATTGCTTTTTCAGCCTCTAGCCGTGCCAGGCCGGCAGTGTACGCAATGGCCCCGGTGGAATCAATGGCCTCCCTGATTCGGCCAATATTTTTTAACCCGCCGTTTTTAATGCCGTGACGAATCGTATCGGACTGCTCACTGGTTCCATGCCACATGGCGTAAAGCAGGGGCAGGGTGGGCTTTCCTTCCGCCAGGTCATCGCCAATATTTTTGCCGAGTTCCGATACCGATGCACTGTAATCAAGGACGTCATCGATAAGTTGATAGGCAATACCGAGATGTCTGCCATAATTTGTCATTGCCTGCTCTTGCTGTGAGGGACATTCACTTATAATCGCGCCCAGATGGCTGGCTGCTTCGAACAGCCTGGCTGTTTTGTTATTGATTACTTCCAGATAACTGGCTTCAGTCGTTTCCATATTGTGCCGGTTGAGTAATTGCTGAACCTCACCCTTGGCAATAGTATTGGTGGCATCTGCCAAAACTTTCATTATTCCTATGGAACCGACATCCACCATCATCTGGAAGGCCCTGGAATAGAGGAAATCGCCGACCAGGACACTGGCTTCGTTACCCCAGCGCTGATTGGCGGTTACGCGGCCACGACGGAGCAATGATGCATCAACCACATCATCATGTAACAGCGTGGCGGTATGAATGAATTCAATGATGGCAGCCAGAACGATGTGTTTGTCGCCACGGAAGGAAAACACGCCGGCGCTGAGCAACACCAGGGCAGGACGCAAACGCTTCCCGCCACTGTTAACAATATAGTGCCCCATTTGATCGATGAGTGGGACATCAGAGCTTAGCCGCTTCTGGATCAAGGCATTGACCTTGTTCATATCCCCGGCAATTAACCTGCGAATGCCTTCGATGTCCATGTCGTCCCGGTAGGCGACATTGTTAATAGTGTGCTTCATATAAATTGATTATAACCCAATAATTTTTTCCTGTTTGCACTCCCTCCCCATGCTTCCCGGACACGCACGGGATTTGACCGGGTCCCGCGGTTACCACTCCAGGTGATCCGGCAGTTTATAATTTTTGCTTGTATCACCGCTCCGGATTCCTTAGAATCTGCCCCCTTCCAGGCAGGGCATAAACCCCCAATAGTCAACTGAGAGGGTGGTATGTACGCAGTAATCAAAAGTGGTGGTAAACAGTATAAGGTGACAGAAGGCGACACCATTAAGGTGGAAAAGCTGGATGCTAGTGAGGGCGATAGCATTAAAATCGAGGATGTGCTGATGCTGGCCGATGGTGATGCGGTCACTATTGGCGCCCCGCTTGTAAAAGGCGCAGTCGTCTCGGCAAAGGTTACGGCACAGGGACGGGGACCGAAAATCAGGGTCATTAAATTTAAACGGCGTAAGCAATATCGTAGGGAAAACGGACACAGGCAGGCGTATACGGAGCTTGCTATTACCGGGATCAAGGCAAAGTAGCATAATCGGGAGAAGGCAACATGGCCCATAAGAAAGCGGGCGGCAGTTCACGAAACGGGCGGGATTCGCAGTCAAAACGGCTGGGCGTCAAGTGCTTCGGCGGTGAAACCGTAAAGGCGGGAAATATCCTGGTGCGGCAGCGCGGCACACAATTCCACCCGGGTCCGAATGTTGGTTTAGGCCATGATCATACCCTGTTCGCGACATCCGATGGGAAAGTGGAATTTCAGAAAAAGGGGCCGAAAAAGCGTACCTTCATCAGTGTCGTGGTGAATTGATCGGCACCAAACTGTGCCGTCAGGAGACCGCTCCGGTTACAGGGCGTGAGAAGCTGAAACCCCTCTCGAAACAGCCTGTTTGGCCCGCTTTTTCAGTGTATCCCGTATAAACGGGGTTCCACCCTACAGGTAGACCCCGCTATCAGGCAGGTGTGTCAACTTCAAAGCCTTTGCCATCAGAGGTTATCCTGAACTGACCGCCGGCTACCGCGTTTGCCCACAGCGCCGTTTTTTCAAACCCGGCAAAAGAGAAAAAATGGACCTTTACAATCGGACAACCGGGTTTCAACCGGCGGTATTCTGTTAAAGATCTGATCAATTCATCCGGTGTTGAGATCGTAATCAGGTTGGCCAGAGCTGTTGCTTTTTTCATTAATGTCCTCAGGGAGGGGCCAATTCCGCATTTTGCCCCGTAATGCAGCAGTGTGCGCAACCGTGTCGGTCCCGCCATGCCGATATGTATCGGTAACCGGTTGCCGGCATCGGCGATTATTTTTGACCAGTTAATGATGTGTGCCGCATCAAAGCTGATTTGTGTGAGGATATACATCTCTGTGCCGCTGCGCTCAGCGTAGTTGTTCTTTATGCTGAGCGCCTTACCAAGCAGGTTGGGCCCGGCATATGGGGACCCTTCCGGGTGTCCTGCAACACCGATTTTATTGAAGTCATATTGTTCGAAAAGTCCTGTCTCCAGGAGTTCCATGGTGCTGTTGAACGGCCCTGAGGGGCTGTGTTTATCGCCAGCTATCAATAACAGTTGTTCCACGCCGGCTTCCCGCAAATCTTCCAGAGTCTGTTGCAGATGTCCCTTGCTGGGTATTTCCCGTGCAAGCAGATGGGGTACGGGGTTGAAGCCGGCACGGCGTATGTCCGCCGCCACTTCAATGACCTGACTAATGGTGGCGCTAGGTGGATTACCGATGGATACGGAAGTCCCCGGTGACAGAAAAGCAGGCATGGTTGCAACCAGGGCACGATCCCTTGGCAGGATTTCAATGGAATAATCGCTCACAAAATCCATGATCTCCCGTTTCTGATCCTGTGAAGACGCTTGTGCCGTAACGGACATATCAGACTCCCTAACGTTCACTGTTATCATATTGGCCTGGTTGCCGGGTTCAGGCATTGTCGGCTCCGCACTTGGCCGAAGCCAAGCAAATCAGGCGTATTCGATGATCGCAAGAATGCAACATAAAGGCATATCTTGAAAGCGTGCTATTACAATGTGCTGTATGAGCTGATATAACGCCGGCGAGTGGGGGAGGGGTCTTTGTTAATCAATCCGGTACCGGTGCGTTCTTCAGAGGAATAGAATATGCTTGTTTGGCAATATCGATATGTAATTTTGGACTAGCCCACATAGTGCACCAAGGCGCTGGTAATAGAACGGAAAGGCTTATCAGATAATGATTGCATCGATTCAATTGATTTCGCAGTTTGTTCCTGTCACCATTAATCGCGCTCTCGCTTGTTCTGGTCTTCGCAAAACGCACATACTCCCTCAACCATATGAATAACTATGATTTCAGTCGTGAGCACGTTTTGCGAAGACCAGTCCGGCGCGATCATCACGATTCCTTGGTGCACTATGCGGGCTTGTATCCAGTCAGGTTCAGATGAAATTCGTTGATGAAGCGATAATCCGTGTCGAAGCCGGCGTGGGCGGAGACGGTTGTCTGAGTTTCAGACGGGAAAAATATATCCCGCGTGGTGGTCCGGATGGCGGGGATGGGGGTGATGGTGGCAGCGTCTATCTGCATGTCGATGAGGGATTGAATACACTGGCGGATTTTCGCTATACGCGCCTGTTTCGCGCAGGCAACGGCCAGGCGGGAATGGGAAGACATCGCAGCGGAAAAAAAGCCGGTGACCTGTTCATCAAAGTGCCGCTGGGAACCGTTGTCTACGACAATGATACGAATGAGTTGATTGGCGATCTGGTCACGCCTGACGCCAGTCTACTGGCTGCCAGAGGAGGTTTTCACGGACTTGGTAATACCCGTTTTAAAAGCAGCACCAACCGTGCCCCACGTAAGACGACTCAAGGCACTCCGGGTGAACAGCGCAACCTGCGGCTGGAGATGCGGGTGCTGGCCGATGTGGGTCTCCTTGGATTGCCCAATGCAGGCAAATCGATGTTTATCCGGCAGGTATCGGCGGCATCGCCGAAGGTCGGTGATTATCCGTTTACCACGCTGTATCCACATCCGGGCGTGGTTGAAGGAACGAATCAGAGTTTTGTCATCGCTGATATTCCAGGCTTAATCGAAGGCGCAGCAGCCGGTGCAGGGCTCGGGATACAATTTTTAAAACATCTATCAAGGACCAATCTTTTACTACAGATTGTGGATATTGGCAGCAGTGAGGGGAATCAGCAACTCGTGGAACAGATCAACATCGTTGAGCGGGAACTCAGATCTTATGATGAGACTTTATACCAGCGCGAGCGCTGGCTGGTCTTGAACAAGATCGATCTGCTCGGTACGGATACACTGGCAAGCCGTCAGAGCAGCCTTATCCATGACTTGCATTGGGACCATCCTGTGTTTGCCATCTCCGCTGTCACGGGGCAGGGCTGTAAGGATCTGGTCAACAGGATTCAGCAATGGCTTGGGTCGCGGAAAGAGCGGCAGTCACCGCTCAGGGAGGCGGCGTATGAGTGACCACAGGAAAAAACTTGCCCGGACAAAGCGCTGGGTCATAAAATTCGGCAGTGCCCTCCTTACAAATGAAGGGTATGGCCTGAGATTCGATTCGCTTGATGTCTGGATCGACCAGGTTATTGGCGTCAAACAACGGGGCATTGAGGTTGTTCTGGTGTCGTCAGGTGCTGTGGCTGAAGGTATATCACGGTTGGGTTGGCGGGACAGGCCCTGTGCCGTGCATGAATTGCAGGCGGCTGCGGCCATCGGTCAAATGGGTCTTATCCGGGCTTATGAATCCTGTTTTCAGAAACATGGCGTCCATACTGCACAGGTGTTACTGACCTACGACGATATCTCCGATCGAAAACGTTATCTCAATGCCCGCTCGACCCTGCGGACATTGGTCGATCTGGGCGTCATCCCGATTGTCAATGAAAACGATACCGTTGCTACAGACGAGATCCGTTTCGGTGATAATGATAGCCTGGCGGGGCTTGTGGCCAATCTGTTGGAAGCAGATCTGCTTGTTATTCTTACGGATCAGAAGGGTTTATATGACAGTGATCCAAAATTAAATCCTGATGCCAAATTGATAGGTGAAGGACAGGCGGGCGATCCGGGACTGGAGCGCTATGCCGGGAAGGGTGGCGCATTGGGCAGGGGCGGGATGTTGACCAAGTTAACAGCGGCCGCTACTGCCGCCAAGTCGGGAGCGGATACCGTGATCGCCTCGGGCCTTGAGGACAATACACTTGTCCGGATCCTTGAGGGTGAGGCATTGGGTACGTTACTGTCAGCTGGGCAGGCCCCAATTGCAGCGCGCAAGCAATGGCTGGCCAGCCATAATCATGTGCATGGCAGGCTGTCGCTGGACGAGGGCGCCGTAAAGGTGTTGCGTCACTCGGGCAAGAGTCTCCTGGCCGTCGGGGTGACGGCCGTGCGCGGAGATTTCAGGCGCGGAGAGATAGTCAGTTGTCTCGATGCGGAGGGCCAGGAAGTGGCCCGTGGCCTGGTCAACTATAACGCTGAGGAGTCAATCAAGATAATGGGACAGTCCAGTGATCGGATACAGGAACTGTTGGGTTATATCGATGAACCGGAGCTGATCCATCGGGATAATTTGATACTGCTTTAGGGTTCATGGTTCAGGGTTCAGGGTTCGTGGTTCAACGTTGAACTTTAAACCTTGAACCCTGAACCAGGAACTTCGAACCCTTACATCGCCCGGATCCGCGCATTCAGTCTTTGTTTGTGGCGGGCAGCCTTGTTTTTGTGGATCAGTCCCTTACCGGCCATACGATCAATGACGGGTGTGGCGTTACTGAGGGCGTCGGTGGCGGATTCTTTATCACCCTGTTCAATAGCCGTCACAACTTTCTTTATCTGCGTGCGTAACATGGAGCGGTAACCGGCGTTATGCAGACGCCGCTTTTCCGCCTGTCTGGCACGTTTCTTTGCTGAAGCGATGTTGGCCAAGATCAAACTCCTATACATTTCGTGAAGGCGCGTAACTATGCTGATCCGGGGGCAATTTGTCAATGCCCATGCAAGCATTCACAAGCCGGCATACGGCGAGAGAAAAAGCTATAGCTGGTCAATAATAACCGTAGAGTTGACATTGCATGCATCGGCATCATCATTCTTTTGACTCCCGACTCCCGACTCCCGACTCCCGACTCCCGACTCCCGACCGATTATGGT
>JBHHYN010000141.1:0-6520 GCA_046757565.1 Gammaproteobacteria bacterium
CGTTTTGCCGGGACCAGCCCTGCGTGATCTTCGCGATTCCTTGGTGCAATATACGGGCTAATCCAATAAAGAGGGATAAACCATGACCGAAAAGACCTTGTCTGTATACCTGTCCGGAGAAATACACTCGGACTGGCGGGAGCGGATCGTTGAGGGATCAAGGGAACGGGGATTAAAACTGGAATTTTCCGCGCCCGTTACCGATCACGACGCCAGCGACATGTGTGGCGTAAACATACTCGGGGAAGAATCCCAGACCTTCTGGCGGGACAGAAAGGGAGCAGGGATTAATGCAATCCGGACATCGATGTTGATCAAACGTGCTGATATCGTGATTGTGCGCTTTGGCCCTAAATTCAAACAGTGGAATGCGGCATTCGATGCCGGCTATGCGGCGGCGCTGAATAAATCGCTTATCATTCTCCATGATACGGATCACGATCACGCCCTGAAAGAGGTCGATGCCGCGGCAAATGCCACGGCCAGGACGCCGGAACAAGTGGTGGAAATCCTGCGTTATGTAACGGCCAATTGAGCAACCGGAAAAAAGGACAGCAACAATTACCGCATGATTCCTATCTGACTCATCCCGTACCGTGTTAACGAACATCAGGAAAAACCTGCTTCAATCCTTCACCTACACCGGATTCGCAGTCATGGCCTTCGCTGCAAATTCGGTTTTATGCCGTATGGCCTTAAAGCAGACGGCCATCGACGCGGCCAGTTTCTCGACTATCCGTATGCTCTCCGGCGCAACCATTCTGTCTCTGATATATAGAACAGCCTGCCGGCGGCAAACAGCGCAAACCCTTGGGAACTGGTTTTCGGCCGTGATGCTGTTTACTTATATGGTGACTTTCTCCTTTGCCTATATCAGCTTGAGCACAGGCACCGGTGCACTGGTATTGTTCGCAATGGTACAGGCGACCATGATTTTATGGGCGCTATGGTCCGGTGAACGGCCCCGTCTTCTGGAATGGAGCGGCTTCCTGCTTGCATTAACCGGTCTCGTCTATCTGCTGTTTCCAGGCTTGACCGCTCCCTCACCAGCGGGCGCCCTCCTCATGGCTATAGCCGGGATGTCCTGGGGTGTTTACTCCCTGCGCGGGCGAGCGGCACTCGATCCCCTTGCAGAGACGACAGGGAACTTTGTCCGCGCCACGCCATTTGTGCTAATCGTCAGCCTGATGACACTGCAACACAACTATCTCTCGGCGAAAGGGATCTTGTTTGCAGTAATCTCCGGCGCCCTGGCGTCAGGCGTCGGCTATGCCGTCTGGTATATTGCGCTGAAAACATTAACGGCGACCCGGGCTGCAATCGTGCAATTAAGCGTTCCTGTCCTGGCGGCAATGGGGGGTGTAATGTTTCTTGAGGAGGCGCTATCGATTCGACTGGTCCTTTCATCGATTCTCATCCTTGGAGGTGTCTCGCTGGCTACCCTCGGCCACAAACAGCTGCCGCAGGAGATCTAGCCTACATAGTGCGTGAACTTTACATAATCATTTATGCGATACAGCAATCCCGAGATCCCTGAAGGGATTAACGTCAGCAAACGGCACCCCTTAAAGGAATTCATAATCCTGACAAGTGGGGTCATTGGCTGCATCTTCATTGTAGTCTTCATCCTGAGCCTGATGGCGGAAAAGCTTGCCGTGCATGTCCCATTCTCGACCGAGCGGGAAATGACAAGCAGTTTTATGGAAAGGTATAAATCGGACGGGAAAATGCAGACTTATCTTCAAACCATGGCGGACGGACTCGCTGCAGATATGAATCTGCCTGAAGACATGTCAATCACTGTGCATTACGTGGACGATAATGTTAAAAATGCGTATGCAACACTGGGCGGTCATATTTTTATCCACCAGGGACTGATCGGAATCATACCGAATGAAAATGCCCTGGCTATGGTACTGGCCCATGAGATCGCCCATATAAAACACCGGCATCCCATTATAGCCATGGGCCGTGGTGTTGTACTCGGCTTGCTGTTCTCGGCAATATCAGGAATCAGCAGCAACAAAATCGTTGGCGATGCCGTGAACAGTGCCGGCATGATCGCAGTCATGAACTTCTCACGGGATCAGGAGCGCGAGGCGGATAAAACCGGAATTATTGCCGTGGCGAAGTATTACGGCCACGTCGCAGGGGCGCTGGATCTGTTCAGGGCCTTGTTAAAATACGAGGGCAAAAATAGACTATCCGTGCCGGCGTTCCTCAGTACACACCCCCTGGACAAAGAGCGGATCGCCGGCTTGACCCGGTATGCAAAAGAGCATGGTTGGCAGATGGATCGTGAAGTGCGGGCCCTGCCCGGTTTTGTCAGAGATCGTTAACCCGCGTATAGCAGGATATGAGGCAGGTTCTAACAACAACAGGAACCTGAAGAATCACTGATATGGCTGCCGCCTTTTGTTTCGCTGGCAGGGCGTATAGTCCCGGCCGGGGCGCACCAGGGCCGGGCTTCCCTGAGCACAGCAGGTTTAATCCCGATGAATTCGTCCTTATAGGGACCTTCCGTTAACTGTCTGAATGTCCGTTCACACACGGCCATGCGCTCGCCTCTGGGATACTCATGACCATCATCGTCTTTCACAAAACTGAAAGGACCCCGGTAAATAACGGCATGTCCCTTGTCGAGACACTCCGTGCCTTCGGCCTTGACAGCGGTCACGGTGATGGATCGAAACTCAATGCCCTCAATGACCTGCCATGGCTCAGCCGACCACTTATTGAAGCAAACCGCCTGAAAACCGGTCTCTTGAAATACCCTGAGCATCTCCTGTTCCTGAAAGGCGCCGGAGACGCAGCCACTCCATAATTCCGTATCCTCCTTCAAATGCCGTGGGACAGGTTCATCGCTAACGATATCAGAAATCGCGATGCGGCCACCCGGGCGCACCACTCTGTAGATCTCGCTCACCAACTGCCGTTTTTGATCGTCGCTAACCAGGTTCAGAACACAATTGGATATAACCAGATCAACGCTACTATCCGGAATGAGCGGCTTGCTTTGACGCTGTGTCTGCTTCCACTGCTCCAGCATAGTGAGGCTGCGGGCGTCAGTGACGGGATGCTCAACTAACCATCTCTCCATCGCTTCAACATCCAGTGCCAGGTCCTGAATATATCCCTTCAGGAACTCGACCCTGTCACTTCCGATCCTTTGCGCCATAATTGACTGATATTTACGCGCCAGTGCAAGCATCTCTTCATTCATATCGACACCAATCACCCGGCCGGTTTTACCAACCAGTTGCGCAGTCATGTAACAATTCTTACCGCTGCCACTACCCATATCGAGGACCCGATCCCCTTCACGGACATAACGGGAGGGATCGCCGCAACCGTAATCCCGGTCAATGATCTCCCGGGGCAGGATCTTCAGTAAGCCCTGGTCATAATCGACCGGGCAACACAAGGCCTCTACCCTGTCCCGGGCCCCTTCGGTATAACGTTCCAGTACAGCAGACTCCACATTCATTCAATTCTCTCCTGGTTATTCAGTCGATGCGTATTCTCAAACCCCGGAAGCCTGTTGGACGCCCAGGAATGGTTGTGCCAGCAACCACAGTATGTTGACCGTTTTCTCTCCCCTTAATTCATTCAAACCGATGCGCATATTCAGGTGTCCTTCCCTGGGCTGGTCTCGATAAGTCCGGAACAACCTGTCCCAACAGGAAAGGTTGAACCCATAATTGCTGTCGGTCTCCCGCCTGATGACCGAGTGGTGCACACGGTGCATATCGGGCGTTACTATCAACCAGCGTATCCAATGATCGACGCCGGGAGTTATATAGATATTACTATGGTTAAACATCGCCGTTGCATTGAGTATCACTTCAAACAGCATAACAGCCAGTGCCGGGACACCAAGTAGCATAACGGCAATAATCTTTATACACATTGATATAAATATTTCAATGGGATGAAATCGCAGCCCGGTGGTTACATCAATCGCCATATCGGTATGATGGACCCGGTGTACACGCCACAGGAGCTGTATTTTATGGAACAACACATGCTGCACATAGATGATGAGATCCAGGACCATCAGAGACAGCAGCAACGTTAACCAGTAACCCATCTGAATCCTGTTGAACAGGCCCCAACCCGCGCTGGAAGCCAGCTCGGCAGCACCGACCGCCGCCACGGGCAACACCAGCCTCAGACACAGGGTATTGACAAACACCAGCACCAGGTTGTGGCAACGCCGTAACCAGCTCCCTTCTGCAACCGCCCGGCGTGGAAAAACAGCTTCCCAGAATAACATACTGGACAAGACACTGGCAAAGACGAGCAGGCGTATAATAAGCTCTTGGTTCGCGTTTAAAATCATGGGACTATAACAATATTACCAGAAACCAGATAAGCGACATCATACGTTTTACAATGACTTCGACATACTATTTTTCAGGATATTTGCTATGACAGGCAACCAAAACGGGGGCTATCCGGCAACGCGTATGCGCCGCATGCGCCGGCATGACTTCAGCCGCCGCCTGATGCGGGAGACGATCCTCTCCACCGACGATTTTATCTACCCGGTATTTATTACCGAGGGAAAGAAATCCAGAGAGTCAGTGGATTCCATGCCGGGAGTGGGGCGTGTCAGCATTGATATGCTGATAAAGGAAGCCGATGAAATCGTGAAACTCGGTATACCGGCCATCGCCCTGTTTCCGGTTACTCCAACCGAGCAGAAGAGCGCGGATGGGCGTGAAGCCTTTAACCCGGATGGCCTGGTCCAACGGGCAGTACGGGAGTTAAAGGCGGAGTATCCACAACTGGGGGTAATGACGGATGTAGCGCTGGATCCGTATACCACCCATGGTCAGGACGGGCTCATCGATGATGAGGGTTATGTCGTCAACGATCTCACCCTCGAGGTGTTGATCAAACAGGCCCTGTCCCAGGCCGGGGCCGGGGTGGATATCGTTGCCCCCTCGGACATGATGGACGGCCGTATTGGCGTCATTCGGCAGGCACTGGAACAGGCCGGCCATCACAACACCCTGATCCTCGCCTATTCCGCCAAATATGCCTCCGGATTCTATGGGCCGTTCAGGGACGCAGTCGGCTCCGCCCCTAATCTGGGGAAGGGGGGCAAACAATCCTATCAGATGGACCCTGGAAACAGCGATGAAGCGCTGCGGGAAGTGGCGCTGGACCTGGATGAAGGAGCGGATATGGTGATGGTGAAACCAGGCATGCCTTACCTGGATATCGTGCGGCGGGTCAAAGCGGAATTTGGCGTCCCGACGTTCGTTTACCAGGTCAGTGGTGAATACGCCATGCTCACGGCCGCTGTCCGCAACGGCTGGCTGGATGAACAGAAGGTGATCATGGAATCCCTGCTCGCCTTTAAACGGGCGGGCGCCGACGGCATCCTCACCTATTTTGCCAAGCGGGCCGCGGCCTGGTTATCTGAAAAATAACTTTTTTTCTTAGAGTAACTGTGATTGAACTATTACTAACCCGCATGTTGCACGAGTTGGCGAGATGATCACGCCGGGCTAGTGTGTTTTGCGCGTGCTCGCGACCGCAATCATAGCCATAGCTCTGGTGGAGGGAGCATGTGCACGCAAAACGCGCCAGACCAAGTGAAGGCTCGTCAAGTGGAGCGAACGGAACAAATTGTATTTTTTCATGAAACGCTGAAACCCTTGTCAGACAAAGGAATCGGCCTGTTTCCCAGCGTACTCGTGCAACATGCGGGTTAAAAAATCTCTTCCAGAAAATTCAGCAATGTCCGCCAGGAACGTTTGTCCGCATTTTCATTATAAACTGTTCCCAAACCCGGGTCGTTTGCCTGGGGATTGGTAAAGGCATGCATGGTATTGCCATAGACATGTATCTGCCAGTCGGCGCCGGCTGCGGTTAATTCCTTTTCAAGTTCTATCACAGACTCCACCGGGGCCATTGGGTCGTCGTTGCCATGCAGGGCCAGCACCTTCGCCTTAATCTCTGTCCCTTGTGTATTACCGGGCGGCATGAACAGACCATGGAAGCTCACAGCTCCACGGATGTCTGCACCAATGCGGGCCAGATCCAGCACGCAGAGGCCACCGAAGCAGAACCCCATCGCTGCAATATTACTTTCATCTACTTCCTGCTGTGCACGCAAGGTATCCAGTGCCATGGTCATACGCGATTGCAGCATCGCACGGTCTTCCAGAAAGGGACCCATTAACTTCTGGTTTTCCTCAGGGCCACTTCCCAGAATACCTTTACCATACAGATCCATGGAAAAGCCGGTATAACCCAACTCAGCCAATGCCCGCGCCTTATTACATTCCAGTTCACTCCTGCCTGCCCAGGCATGGGCAATCAGGATCCCTGGTCTGGGGCCATCGGTGGCATTATCATAGGCCAGAAGACCCTCCAGAACCGCATCATTATGTTCATACTCAACCATTCTCTCCTCGATCATTGCCTCATTCCCTCCGGTTATTCTTATGGGGATAACTTTAAAGGTTCAAGGTTCAACGTTCTTGGTTCTTAAACTATGAACCTT
>JBHHYN010000142.1:0-6374 GCA_046757565.1 Gammaproteobacteria bacterium
GACTCCCGACTCCCGACTCCCGACTCCCGACTCCCGACTCCCGACCGATTATGGTATGCTCAACAAGGTCTGGTATTTATTCATTCAAACAAGAAGATAAATACTCTTTCTTAAGTAACTTGCCAGTGAAAATAAATCTGTTTAAATCCATGCTCACAGTGAGCGGCATGACCGGCTTGTCGCGGGTTTTTGGCCTTATCCGTGATGTCATCATCGCCAGTTTTTTTGGAGCGGGTTTGGGAGTCGACGCATTTATCGTCGCGTTTCGTATTCCCAATTTCCTGCGCCGATTATTTGCCGAGGGCGGATTTTCCCAGGCCTTTGTTCCGGTCATCTCGGAGTACAAGGAGCGGCGCACCCATAACGATGTCCAGGCCCTGGTGGATCAGACCAGCGCCACACTTGCACTGGTATTGTCTGTCACAACGGTTGCAGGGGTCCTGGCGGCGCCTGTGCTGGTTATGCTTTTTGCACCAGGTTTTATTGGTGATGCAGACAAACAGGCGCTCACCACTGCTATGTTGCGTATTACCTTCCCCTATATCTTTTTTATCTCCCTGACGGCGCTGGCGGGTGGGGTTTTAAATACATACCGGCGCTTTGCAGTTCCCGCCTTCACCCCCGTCCTGCTGAATTTGAGCTTGATTGCCTGCGCCATCTGGCTGGCGCCTGAATTTACGCAACCCGTCGTTGCGCTTGCCTGGGGCGTGTTCATCGCCGGCGTGGTGCAGCTGCTTTTCCAGTTTCCGTTCCTGCTCCGTCTGCGCCTGTTTCCCCGGCCGGGATTGAACCGGGACCGTGAAGGTGTGCGCCGAATTTTCGGTCTTTTAGTGCCCACCCTGTTTGCCATATCCATTACCCAGATAAACCTCCTGGTGGATACCTTGATTGCCTCATTCCTCGTGACCGGCAGCATCTCCTGGTTGTATTTCTCCGATCGTCTGGTTGAGTTTCCCCTGGGTGTATTTGGCATTGCTCTGGCGACCGTGATCCTGCCGAGTCTGTCGGGAGAATATGCCAAGGGATCGCAGGCATCCTATCGCAAGACGCTTGACTGGGCGCTGCGTTGGGTAGTACTCATTGCCTTGCCGGCGGCATTCGGGTTGGCGCTGCTGGCACCGGCGATGCTGGCCACCATTTTTCAGTATCAGGCATTCACTGCCCACGATGTCAGGATGGCGGGGTTGAGTCTGGAGGGCTACGCCGTGGGGCTGCCTGCTTTTATATTGATTAAAGTGCTCGCGACCGGTTTCTTTTCCAGACAGGATACCAGGACACCCGTCAAGATTGGTGTCATTGCCATGTTCAGCAATATCTTTTTGAATCTGCTACTGGTCGTTCCGCTGGCCCATGCCGGTCTGGCGCTTGCCACGTCGCTGGCGGCGTATGTGAATGCAGGATTGTTATATATTTATTTGAGAAAACAGCAATACTATCTGGCCGAACCGGGATGGGGCCGCTACCTGACCAAAGCCGGTATTGCCGTGGCCGCCATGTCGCTCATGTTGTACACCCTGCTTCCCGGAATCGACAGCTGGCTGGCCTGGGATCTGTTTTCCCGTGTTGGCCGGTTACTGTTGTGGATAGGCGCCGGTGCTTCAGTTTATTTTTCTGTAGTATGGCTCACCGGTATCCGGCCGCGCGAGATGACAGCACATCCATGATCGTTATAATAACCACTGCGTGAATGCGCCAATGGAACTGATCCGTTATTTGCATAATATCAAGGACCGGCATCATGGATGTGTGGCGACCATCGGTAACTTCGATGGTGTGCACCTTGGTCATCAGGCAGTATTCCAACAGCTTAGACGGCACGCGCTGCGCCTGAAACTGCCTGCGGTGGTCATGATTTTTGAACCACAACCGCTGGAGTATTTTTCCCCCGACACTGCCCCGGCCCGCCTGACCGGTTTCCGGGAAAAGATCGAGTGGTTGCAAGAGCACGGAATAGACAGGGTAATCTGCCTGCGGTTTCAGCAATCACTGGCCGCGCTCTCTGCCGAACAGTTCGTTGAACAACTGCTGGTGCAAGCCCTCGGCGTGCGCTATGTCATTGTCGGGGATGACTTCAGGTTTGGTCATGGCAGGCAGGGTAATTTCCGGATGATGCAGGCGTTTGGGAGGCGCTATGGCTTTGAGGTTGTCGCCACGGAGACATTGAGCTCCGATGGCACACGGGTCAGCAGCAGCCGCATCCGTGATCTGTTAACGGCGGGCCGGCTGGAACAGGCAAAGAATCTACTCGGACGCCCGTATACTATCAGCGGCCGGGTTATACATGGTGACGAGCGTGGCCGGAAACTGGGGTTTCCCACTGCCAATATGGCGTTGAAGCGCCGTCTGTCGCCCCTGCTGGGTGTCTACGTTGTGTTGGTCAAGGGGTTGCGTGAAGGAATATATAACGGCGTGGCGAACATTGGCACACGGCCGGTATTTGACGGTAAACAACTGCTGCTTGAAGTGCATTTGCTCGATTTTAACGGGGATATTTACGGACAACATTTACACGTTGAGTTTCTGAAACATCTTAGAGCCGAAAAGAACTTTGCCTCGGTCGATCAGTTGTGTGCGCAGATGGAAACCGATATTGAGGAGGCGAGGGCCTTCTTTAAATATTTGATTCAACACAGACGCCTGCATGGACGTAGGTGATACGATTCCATGGATGGAATCGGTAGAGTCGAGTCTGGAACACGACTCCAGGGATGGAGAAGGTAGAGAACGTCTGGAACACATTCTCGAACATATTGTTGAGGCCACAGAGAAAATAAAAGTTAAAAAATAACAAACGAAAATCTCGAGAGCTTGCCCTCGAGCTGGATTGTGATAAGTGACATGAACAACCATTACACTGAAACCCGGTCATTCGCGGCCGAGTTGTTCATAAAAGCATTGCGTAGGATTATTAAATGAGTACTGGCTATAAAGAGACATTAAACCTGCCGAAGACCAGTTTTCCCATGAAGGGCAATCTGGCCCGGTGCGAGCCCGATATGCTGTCCCATTGGCAGGAGATGGATCTTTATGATGAGATCAGAAACAGGAAAACTGGCAAACCAAAGTTTATTTTGCATGACGGTCCCCCTTATGCCAATGGTGACATCCATATCGGCCATGCCGTGAACAAGATCCTGAAAGATATCATCATAAAGGCGCGCGGACTGAGCGGCTTTGATGCACCCTATGTCCCTGGTTGGGATTGCCATGGTTTGCCGATTGAATTAGTGGTGGAAAAAAAAGTCGGCAAGCCTGGCCGCAACATCGATACACCGGCCTTTCGAGATGCCTGCCGCAGTTATGCCGGCAAACAGGTGCAAAGACAGAAGCTGGATTTTCAAAGACTGGGTGTATTGGGGGATTGGGAGCGGCCCTATCTCACCATGGACTTCCAGACAGAGGCCAATATCATCCGGGCGCTGGGCCGCATGATCGATGCCGGCCACCTGGTGAAGGGAGTCAAGCCGGTTTACTGGTGTACCGATTGCGGATCGGCCCTGGCAGAGGCCGAGGTTGAGTATGAAGATCGGACCTCCCCACAGATCGATGTCCGTTTTCGTGTCGTGGACAAGGCGGATCTGAATTTACGTTTTCATACCGATGGCGGCAAAACCGTTTCTCTACCGATTTGGACGACCACACCGTGGACCCTGCCGGCTAACCAGGCCGTGGCCTTGCATCCAAAACTGGAATACCTGTTAGTCGATACCGGTGCTGAGGAGTTGATCCTGGCTGCGGAGCTGCTTGAATCGGCCATGCAGAGGTATGGAGTCGTGGAGCATACAGTCATTGGCCGGGCCCAGGGACAGGCGCTGGAAGGCCTTTTGCTCCACCATCCATTCTATGCTCGCAAGGTCCCCGTGATTCTTGCTGATCATGTCACCACAGAGGCAGGCACCGGAGCCGTACATACCGCCCCGGGTCATGGTCATGATGACTATATCGCCGGTGTTGAATACAACCTGCCGGTCGATAATCCTGTTGATGGCCGTGGTGTGTTCCTGCCCGATACGGAACTGGTTGGCGGCAGGCATGTGAATCAGGCCAATAACGACATCATCGAGTGCTTGCGTGAGACCGGTGGCTTGGTGTTCGAGGATACCCTGCAACACAGTTATCCCCACTGCTGGCGACATAAGACGCCGATTATTTTCCGGGCGACGCCGCAGTGGTTTTTCAGCATGGATGCTCAGGGCTTGCGTGATAAGGCGCTGGGTGAAATTGAAAAAGTGACCTGGATACCGGATTGGGGACAGCAGCGTATCTACGGTATGGTTGCGGACCGGACTGACTGGTGTATTTCCCGCCAGCGTACCTGGGGGGTGCCGATTGCGGTATTCATTCATAAGGAAACGGGTGCGTTACATCCCGATACCCCGGCATTGATTGAAACCGCTGCCCGCTATGTAGAGAAGAGGGGAATCGATGCCTGGTTTGAACTCGATCCCGCAGAACTGCTGGGAGCCGGGCACGATAACTACGAGAAGGTTACCGATACCCTCGATGTTTGGTTCGATTCGGGGGTAACTCATGCAACGGTTCTGAGCACGGATGAGAGGCTGGGTTTCCCTGCGGACTTGTATCTGGAGGGTTCTGATCAGCATCGTGGCTGGTTCCAGTCATCACTGTTGACCTCGGTGGGAATGCACGACAGGGCGCCTTATAAAGGGGTCCTGACTCATGGGTTTACGGTCGATGCCCGGGGCATGAAGATGTCCAAGTCACGCGGCAATGTGATTGCCCCGCAGAAGATCATGAAGACACTGGGTGCGGACATCCTGCGTTTGTGGGTGGCTGCTACCGATTACCGGGGGGAGATGAACGTGTCCGATGAAATCCTGAAACGGATGGCGGATGCCTATCGGCGCGTCCGCAACACGGCGCGTTATCTGCTGGCAAACCTGGACGAATTTAACCCGGAAAGGGATTGCGTTGCTGCCGATGAGTTGCTGGATCTGGACCAGTGGGTGCTGCATCAAACCCTGTCATTACAGCAGGAAATCATCGCCGCCTACGACCACTATCAGTTTCATCAGATCTATCAGAAACTGCACTACTATTGTGTCGTCACCCTGGGTGGGTTTTACCTGGATATCATTAAAGATCGCATGTATACCACCAGGGCGGACTCTCTGGCCCGCCGCTCGGCCCAGACGGTGATGTATCATATGGCGCAAGCTGTTGTCCGTTGGTTGGCCCCTATCCTCAGTTTTACGGCTGACGAGATATGGCGGTATCTGCCGGGAAAACACAGCGATTCTGTATTTTTTGAAGAGTGGTATGACGGGTTTCCGGTCTTGTCTTCACGGGAACGCGACCGGAACTGGCGGCAGATCATTGCAGTGCGCAATGAAGTGAGCAGGGAACTGGAGAAACTGCGTGTCGCCGGCGCCATCGGTTCTTCCCTGGATGCTGAAGTGGACATCTTTTGCAACAGCACCATCAAGGAACCGCTGGATGGGCTTGAGGATGAATTGCATTTCGTTATGATTACCTCCCATGCAAGGGTCTTTTCGGATACCCAGCGGAGCAATGATGCCGTTGCCTGTAATACAGATGGACTCTGGATCCGGGCTTATCCCTCCGTTCACGAGAAGTGTGTCCGCTGCTGGCACCACCGCGAAGAGGTCGGACAGAATACGGAGCATCCCCGCCTGTGCGGCCGCTGTATTGAAAATGTGGCAGGTGGCGGGGAGTCGCGAAAATACGTATAAGCGCTCATAACCGATGAGAGCAAGGTGAAAATGCGAATGGCTGGTCTTGTATGGTATCCGGCAACAGGGGGTAAACGCCATTGAAATGGTTGTGGCTCTCTCTGCTGGTGGTGTTGCTGGATCAACTGACCAAGGCGATGGCAACTCAACTGCTGCAATACCATGAGGCGGTCGTCATCGTTTCCGGGTTTAACCTGACCCTGGTGCATAACAGTGGCGCCGCATTCAGTTTTCTGCGTGATGCCAGTGGTTGGCAGCGCTGGTTTTTCAGCATTCTCTCAATTGGGGTAAGCTTTGCCATACTGGTATGGTTATACACCCTGCCGGCGCGCAGAAGATGGCTGGCCTGTAGCCTGGCGCTGATCCTGGGAGGGGCGATCGGCAATCTCTGGGATCGGGTAATGCTTGGCTATGTGATTGATTTCATAGATATCTACTACAGGCATTGGCACTGGCCGGCGTTTAATATTGCCGACTCTGCCATAACCGTGGGCGCCATGATGTTGATAATCGACACCTTCTGGTTTGATAGGGCCGTGGTCAGTACACATGCCGGAAAGCCGGGCAATGGTTGACACCTGATGTACGGTAAGGTTACTGTTATTAAGGTTCAAGGTTCAAGGTTCAAGGTTCAAGGTTCAAGGTTCAAGGTTCAAGGTT
>JBHHYN010000143.1:0-6143 GCA_046757565.1 Gammaproteobacteria bacterium
GTGACGGCGAACGGTGCGGGGACGGTGACGCTGGACGCGAACGGGAATCAATCGGATCTAACATCAAGCGGTTCCGGGACGATTGTCTCCGGTTCCGGGCAGATCACACTGACTTCGGATGATGACGTCAGTATTGGCGCAACGGTGGGTGCGGCAGGAACCAGCGCGATCAGTATCAGTGCTAATGTTGATGCTGCACTGGGCGCGGGAGAAACAGGTATCCTGAGTAATACCGCAGGGATAGGGAATGGTGGCTCAGGATTAGTTGCACTATCCGGTTTTGATGTGACGACCCTGAACGCTGATGTGAGAAGTGGCATACAAACAGATATAACGGCTACAGATGATATAACGCTTGGCGCCATCACAGTGAGTGCCGCCGGGGGAACTATCAATTTACGGGTAGACAGCGGGAATACGCAGGTTTCACAACTGGATCTCGGTGGCAGCACACTGACGGCAGGTACTGCGATTAACCTGACCGGTGGCAATGGCGGCGGCAATGATACACTGATTGCGCAGAACCTCGCCAATACCTGGACGATTACAGGAGCGGATATCGGCACACTTTCCAATCTCCAGGTTAATGGCGGTGGTGCACCGGCTGCGGGGTATACCAACTTTCAGAACCTGACGGGTAATGCGAATACGGATCTGTTCGATTTTAACGGTGGTACAGTCAGCGGCAATGTGAACGGACAGGCCGGAATTGACACCCTGGATTATGCAACACTGGCCGGGCCGATCACAACAACCCTGGCGGCAACAGGCAGCGTGGATGGATTTACGGGTACGGCTAATAACATCATCGGTACGTTTGATAATATCAATGATTTGACAGGTACTGGTGTGACGACAGATTCCCTGATCTCAAACATCGCGACAGACAATACGTTTACGGTGCAAGCCGGTAACGATACGTTCGTGACTGCAGGCGTGACCTTGACGTTTAACGGGCTGGACAATCTGACGGGCAATGGCGCCGGTAATGACACCTTTACAGTTAATCAGGTGCATACGGGGAATATTACCGCAGCAGCAGGGAATAACACGGTTAATGTCAATGCCGCGCTCACGGGTAATATCAATTCGGCGGCCGGTAACGACACGATTACTACCACTGCGGCGGTGAACGGTACTATTACCGACACAGGGGGAGTGAATACATTTACTATCGGTGGGGTTTTAACCGGTAACTTAAATTCGGCGGCCGGTAACGACACGATTACTACCACGGCAGCAGTGAACGGCTCTATTACCGACGCAGGGGGAGTAAATACGTTTGCCTTTAACGGACCGGTCAACGGTAATGTAAATGGTGGAGCAGGTGTCGATACCTATACGATAAATAACACGATTACGGGAAGTCTCGCGGACAGCGGCGGTAACAACACCGTCAATATCAGTGCCAACGTTACGGCCGGTATTACCACGGCTGCCGGTAATGACACCTTCAATTTCAATGCAGCGAACCTGTCCGGCAATCTCGCTGCCGGCACCGGTAACAATATCTATAACTTTAACGGTGGTACCGCGACGGGCACCGTCACAATTGCCGGTAACGATACCTGGAACCATGCAGCCGGTGTCAGCCTGGGCAGCACCGTTACCGGTGCTGGCTCCTTGACGGTCCCCAATGCCGGTCTCGGTGATCTCGTTATCGACAATACGGACCTGACCCTGCCGGCAATGAACAGCTATGCCGGTCACCTGATAATCGGCGGCACCATTGTTCCGCCGACGTTGCCACTGGACGGCAACACGAACATGACCGTCAACACCGACCTGTTGACCATGAATGCACCCATCGTGACCAATGGCAATATCACACTGATTGCCACCAACATTGATTTGAACAACAACATCAGCGCTGGAGGGATTGGCGGCAGCCAGGTCACCATGGTGGCATCCGGTGACGGCACCACCGGCGGGAATATTGACGCCCTTGCCATCCCCACCAACATCAAGGGTGGCAGTGCACTGTTTATCACCACGAGTACTATACAGAATGCGCAAAATATCGAATTGGAACTGGGTGGTGGCGATGTGCAGACCATCGTTGGGCAGGGCCAGGCGGATCCCCAATTCGGATTGCTGGATGCCACCGCCATCCAGCCCACCGCCGATACCCAGGCATTTCTTAATCAAGTTCAGATTACCCGCGTCAATCAACTGGGTGTCGCCAACCAGTTCACTCTGGGGACCAATGTCCAGGCCGCCACTGCGATCCAGACGGTCTTCGCCAGTAACCTGATCGGTCTGCAACAACTGGCCTTTATCGATGTCGGCCTGTTTGAGGAAGAGTTGTCCCTGTTCGGTGTGATCGGTCATGGTATTGCCCTGGCCCTGGCCCAGTGCGAGGAGGTGGAGGGGTGTGCGCCGAATGTCACGGAAGAGGAGCTGGACCAGTTGATCAGCGCTTTACAGGCGCGTATCGATGAGTTGGAGAGGCGTCTGGGCGAGGAGGAGAAGGAGGCGAAACGGAGCAAGCTGGAAGAGCTGCTGGAAGGTTACAGGCAGGAACTCGAGAACTTCCAGGGCTATCAGAAGCAACTTCAGGAATTCAATGCCGGTGGAGAAGAGGAAGAGGGGTTCGAAGAAGAGGAGTTGGGTGCGGAAGAGTTTGGCGCCCCGGATGTTGTCGCCGCGCAGGTCAAGACCCTCAGTGGCATCCTGGAGGTAGCGAAACAGCGTATTGACTGGTTCGAGGAGTTAAAGGCGGACGCGGATGCGCGGGCGAAGTTGAGTGAATCGACCGGTATTGAGTTGACCATCGAGGCCCTGGATGAGATTATCGAAGCGACCCAAAAGGAGATCCAGTCGATTGAAACACAGATTAAATTGTTACTGGAAGGAAACCAGGCGGAGCATGGACCCGGCCTGCCTTTCTGGGCGGAATCCGGTGATCACCAGAGGAGCCTGCATCCCGGTTATGGTCGCTCCTTACTCATACCGGATGAGAAATTATTCGCCGTGAACGAACGCTGGTACTGATGATGCGATTGATCTCCTGCATACGGCATTGTCTCTTTGTGATGTTATTGTCCTTTGCAGCCGGGACTGCTGCTGCGGCACTGGGGGAGATCCTCACCGATGATGTCGCTGCCGGGGCCGATGCGTCGGCATTAATGGCGGAGGAAAACCTGTTCGAGACGCTGCGCAAGGGTATCGCCCTCTCATTCGCCCGGTGTGAAGGCATTGAACTGTGCGTGCCTGCAGTGAACAGGGATGAACTGGAGCGCATCGTCAACACCCTGGATAGCCGCATCACCACTATCAGCCAGCGCCATGACGAGACGGGCGAAAAGGATCTGGAGGAGGTCCTCATCGCTTATGCCGGCACTCGTGATGCCTATTCACAATTTATGGTAAAGCTGGAAGAGATGGCGCCGGAAGAGGGGGCAGGCGGGGAGGAAGATCTCTTTTCTGATGAGGAGCTTCCGGGTGAGGGAGAAGAGGGGAACGCCGCCGGCGGGGAAAACACTGATGTGTTCAAGGATTTCAGTGAGGATGAGGCGGGCGATGAGGAATAGGAGGGCAATTTCGATCCTGAATGAACAGAACGATTCGACTGGAAACAACGCTACGAATCATCTTCTATGAATACCCAACCCCTGTTTTACAAGAAGGTTGTTCCATTAAATAAGGAACAACATGGAAAATTGTATCTCGAACCGGTCGAAGGCTACGACTTCGCTGCCGGGACAAACAGCCTTTATATTGCAGCGGTGGAGTTTGCGAAGGCCGCGAGAGAGTATCCCGTTGTTTTCGGGAGCGGCGCCGAAGATACAGTCTTTCCGGTAGCGCTGCTTGGCTTGAAGAACAACCATAACCTGTTTGTGAATGACCGGGGGGAGTGGGTGGCGGATTACATCCCGGCTTACGCGCGCCGTTACCCGTTTATTCTCGCCAGTCCCGATGGGAGCAGCGACCAGTTTACCGTGTGTGTCGATGAGGGCTATGCGGGGTTTAATACCGCGAAGGAGGGGCAACCCCTCTTTGATAAAAAGGGAGAACAGACCCGGATCCTGCGACAGGCCGTGGAATTTTTACAGGATTATCAGAACCACGTGCAGTTGACCACGGCCTTCTGTAAAAACCTGAAAGAACTCGAACTGCTTGAGCCCATGCAGGCCAATATCGAGATGCGGGACGGGGAAAAACTCGCCATTGGCGGCTTTCAGTGTGTCAGCCGTGACAAGCTCATGGCCCTGGCGCCCGGGGAGCTTGCAGACCTGGTCAAAAGCGGGCAGATGGAGTTGATCTACGCCCACCTGTTGTCCCTGAACAACGTCACGGCCTTGATAAATAAACTGAATTAACCGTATGTACTCACTGTTGTCCCGTTAAAGATAACTACCTGGACCTAAATGCGTTAATGTCATTGATTATACGTATTGTATCAAGATCCGAGATATGAAAATGAATTACGAGTGTCGTCTTTCCGGAAAGTGCACCCATCCGGGTATAAACTCCGCACTCATCCGGAACCCGGCGATTTCAAGCACTTGCATGGATACCGGATAACCGCTTTGCGGTTTCCGGCATGACGTTAGATGTTAACGGGAAAGCAGTGGTATGAACTATAATGTGAACTGGCTCACGGTATTCCCGTGTGGATGATGATAAAAAGTGCACAGAAATTCCAGATTAGTGTCTAACAGATTATGAATGCCCATATCACCAGGTTATCTCCCTATCCGGGGCTGGTCCTGAACAGTCAGGACTCAGTCCGTTACCGGTATGCATCGGCGGATGTGGAGGATAAGGCGGCAGACAGCGCTAACCTCGACCGGCGGACGGCCCGTCATGTCAACGCGATATTGGCGCCCGAATCTGTTTTCAATCAGTCTGGCAGCCGGCAGCAATTAAGCGGGGAGCGCACACTGGACGAGGTGAATGAGCGCCCGGCCGTATCCGGAGCCGGAGTCCTGATGCAATTGATTAACAAGATGGGGGGCAGTGGCGTCCATACCGGGCCAGGCCGGGTATTTGATTTCGTAATTTGAGGAGAGCGCCTTGCAGGCGCCGGCCGCTATCTGTTCCTGACCTGTTTCGGCTTGTCCAGATCCTTTTCTTTCGGTCCGTATTTATTAATGAATTCAGCAGATAATTTCTCCGCTTCTTTCAGTTCTTCGTTCGATAACTGCTCCCTGGCCTTGTGGACTGCGGTCATCGACAGCTTGTGCTTAAATTCTGCGCCGGTGCGGTACCAGGCATAGGCGTATTCATAGTCTCTCGGTACACCCAGACCTTTCATGTAGAGGTTACCCAGTTTATATTGGGCATGGGGGATGCCTTGTTCGGCGGCCTTACGGAACCATTCTCCGGCTTCTTCGTAGTTTTGATCCACTGCCTGGCCCTGGTAGTACATCATCCCAAGGTAATATTGCGCATAAGGGTGATTGGCGGTCTCTGCAAGGGGCCGCATGATTGAATAAGCCTGTTCATAGTTACCCATCAAGTAAGCGGCCACGCCATCATTGAAGTCGGCCTTGACGGGTATTGATAAAAGCAACAGCAGCAGGGATATACCAATTTTTCTCATCAAGTTTTTCCTGTATGGGTTAGCAGTCTGTCAGACTTAGGATCATCTCGGTCTCTGTTCCAGACTCGACTCTAACACCTGCATATCCATGCAGGCGTACTACAAAAAAGCCGGATTTGGCCATCTTTTCCCCTATTTTTCGACCAATAGCACCGGCTATTACTCTCAAAATAGTGAAAAACCTGACTCAAACCGGACTTTTCCTCGCTACGATGCCCTAAGTCCGACAGACTGCTAGCGTCCGGGATTGTTTCACGGGTTGACAGGAAAGTAAATGCACCCATGGTTGAGGGTGCCCAATCGGATTAAACGGTTAAAATAAAGGGCCCCGCCTGGACGGGGCCATATAAAAAGTTTACCTGCTTTGTTGTTGCTATTAGCTACAGCACCGGCAACTATAACAAAAAGCCCGGGGGGATTCAAATCACCGGATCCAGAAAATCCGGGCCTAATCCCCACTGCTGGCGGGGTTGGATATGGACCTTCCAGGAGCCTGTCCAAGAATAGAAAAAATACCGATTAAATTAATCTTTCATAAATTAAGGGTCTTCAGCAGAATCTGTGGGTTGATATATAAACAGTAGCCCGTCATTCC
>JBHHYN010000144.1:0-6058 GCA_046757565.1 Gammaproteobacteria bacterium
TTTTATTCAAAAGTCTTTCTTGTTAACCCACAGATTCTGCTGAAGAGCCAATTATAATAGTGCCTGTCATTGTCAATATGGCATCGATAAAAAGAGAGGCAAGCCGTTTTATCCTATTCAGCAACCGGTTGCATTACGGCCAGGACACCATAGTGATCGGAAAGGGGTATTGCACCGCTGGCCGTTGTCAGGCGGGTTTTATTGAGTACAATCCGCGCTTCAACCGGGCTGAGCAACCTGGTTAATGGACCATTAACAAAGATATGGTCAATACGCTGTGCCGGAAGATGCCGTTCCTTACCAGCAGCAACCAGAGGGTTTCCCGGATCCCAGGAAATTGCCGGTTTTGCTGATACAGAAAAGGTATCGATAAACCCGGCGCTGATTACCTGTCGATAATTTATTGTCGATGTCTGGGGCCCGGCGTTCAGATCACCTGCCAGGATCACGGGCCTTGACATGTTAACGTAATCCAGGATCTGGTCGATTTGTTGTGCGCGAATGGTATTCACTCGTGCCGATTCAGGATGGGCGATTAAGCCACCCGCCGTAGTATGAAAATTGATCAGATCAATGTTGCCCATGCCGGGCAGGGATACGGGGGTGTGGAAGAAGCCCTTATTGGTGAATATTTTTTCTTCCAGGACTGCTGAACGGAAGCGAACGAGCCTGCCCCGGCCAAGGGGATATCGCGACAACGTCAGTAATTCATTATCCACCCTGAATTTAAGGCCGGTACCGGCAAAACCGGACACATAGGGATAGCGCCTCTTCAACATCTTATAAAATATCCCTTGCAAATCGCGATGAAACAGTTCCTGCAGAACGATAATATCGGCATTGAGTTCCAATAACGCTGTGGTCAGTGCAAACAGCCTTTCATTCACGTACTTAATGGGGCAGTAGGCCGAATGATTCAGAATCCTTACATTTTGCAAGGCGGTATTGAATGTAAGCAGTGACAACATCGAGTATTGAGTGTTAAGGCTGGTTAAAGTTGTTGACTATCCTGTTGCTAAATCCGGTTAAATATTTACATTCCCGGTAAATTTGATTATTCTCCATGCTTAATCGATAAGAAACAGATTTTCGGAGGGAACATCATGCGCGCTCTTCCGTTGTCCCTGTTCATGTTAACATCCCTTTTGTCCTTTAACAGTCATGCCGCAGAGCCGTTCGTTGAACCGCAAGCGATGCTTTATTACCAGATTCCGTTTGGTGGAAGCGATCACAGGCAATACAAGCACACTTTTGGTTTTCGTATGGATCTGACGCATACCGGATCAGGACAGCTGATTGCCTATCAGCAACTTCTTAAGAAACCGGCGGTGTTTGATTTGAAAATGGGGCATGATGGTATCGATGCTTTGTATATCTCCGGAGTCGATTATTTGCAACACTATTATGTTCACCGTGCAAACGACGAAGATACTGCTGCAACGGAAACCGCGTATGAAGGTGATGCAGCGGCTGCTGAAGAGGCCACTGCGGAGGAGGCCGCTACAGAAGAGGAGCCGGCAGGGCCAACTATCGGTGAAATTCTTCGTAAAACGCCGTTTGGTATAATAATCGGAGCCGGACTCCTGATCGGTATTGTAGCAGGCGCCGGTGGATAATTACGCCAACCTGTAGAAAGCTCATATACCCAGATTGCTTAGAGTCACCATGATGTCATTGAGTATGGCGGTCGCTCTGGGGTGTTCGGTTTCAAATTGACTGATGTTGCCCTTGATGTTCTGGATCAGGGTCTTGTAATGTGTGCCGTCGTCTGGTTCATCAAGCTTTTCTTCGATCTCGCTAATGAGAGAATTCAATTTCTCTCTCGCATCGATATTATCCCTGGCAAGGTTGTCCACTTCTAGGCGAAGTTTTTTCAGTTCATTTTGCAGTTTTATCTCTGTCATGTTAACGATGAAGCCGGGTTGATTGCCATGGATATAGATAACTTTATTAGAGCATAGCACTATAACGCGGATCTTTGCATGTCATGATAAAAAATCTTTACTTCCTTGGGCTGAGTCATGTTCAGATATGGATTTTACACGATAATTGAATATTAATGATGTCAAATTACTCTGATCAGATTGATAGCCATGTCCTGGAACAGATAGATGAGGGAATGCAAATTCAAATCAAGCGGTTTCATGAAGCAACTGCCAAAGGCATACTCCGTATAGGCTGGAAAATCGGTGTTACCACTGCTGCAGCACAGAAAAAATTCAGGCTGTCATCCCCAGTCATTGGCAGTCTGGATGGGACACGTACTTATTCAACAGAAAGCAAGGTTTCTTTAAGGAAGGATGCGAAAATCCGGGCAGAAGCGGAGATCTCTTTACGTATAAACAGGGACATGGATGGACAGGCCAGCGTTGACGAAGCGCGTGCGGCAATAGAAACCGTTGGTCCGGCCATCGAGTTTATCGACCTGAACATGCCGTCAGACGATATTTCCGTGATATTGGGACACAGTATCTTTCATAATGCCGTCATTTTTGGGGAAGAGTCCGACCCGGATGTCCTTGCCAGGCAGGCTTCATTGTGGCCGATTGGGCGCAGGAATACGAAGTGTGTGCGTACTCCGGAACCGGCAATGATCCCTCATGATCTGCCCGCCCTGCTTGTTCTGGTGGCGGGGACACTTGGGCGCTACGGTGAGTGTTTAAAAGAGGGAGACAGGATCATCTCAGGTTCGTATATCGTGCCTTTGATCGTGGAATGTGGTGATGTTATCGAAGTTGATTACGGTGAACTGGGAAAAGTGTCCGCTATTACCGTTAATGATGGTAACGCATACATGAGCTGAAAAGAAACTATTATATCGTAGTCGCAATGATCGATTTTACCTTGCCCGGAATGATCGGGTAAGTTATTCGTATCACCTGCGTTTTTTTGGAATAATTTTACGGTATTGCACGCAGTAGTAGCCGGGATAGAGAGTGATGAACACCGATTTTTCAGAAATAAGGCGGGAATATTTACACGCTTCGCTGAGCAGGGTGGATATGAACGCCGATCCGATCAAGCAGTTTGAAGAGTGGCTGCAGCAGGCGGTACATGGAGGGGTCGATCTGCCTAATGCCGCAGCGCTTGCCACGGCATCAAAAGATGGTCTGCCAACTGTCAGGTATGTGCTTTTGAAGGGGATCAGCGCAGAGGGCTTAGTATTCTATACCCACGCCTCCAGTGTTAAAGGGCGGCAATTGGCGGAAAATCCCCATGCCGCCATGGTAGTTTACTGGTCCCGGATGGACCGTCAGATACGTATTGAAGGGACGGTAGACAGGGTGACTGATGAAGAAGCAGATGAATATTTTGCTTCCCGTCCACGTGCCAGCAGGATAAGCGCCTGGGTTGCGCCACAGAGCAGTATCATTGAGAACCGGGAATATATGGAAGAACGAATACGTCTACTGGAGCGGGAATTTGAAGGAGGCGATGTACCGCGGCCGGAGGATTGGGCAGGGTACCGGATTTCCCCTGAAACAATTGAGTTTTGGCAGGGCCGCGCAGACCGCCTGCATGACCGGTTTCTGTATCGACGGGCAGAAGGCGGTAACTGGGCCATACAGCGGCTTGCCCCCTGATACGGATTAACAGGGCGATCTTTCCCAAGTACTGTCATTTTGCCTGATCCGGGCGTTTTTTTGATCGATATCAAGTATGCTGGTACTCCATCCAGGTTATATTGTTTCGTGCGGGTGACATAAATGCATTTTGGAGCAAGACCATGATCGTTCTTAATAATATATTTGTTGTCATTGACCCAACCAGGCAAAAGCAACGCGCACTGGAACGGGCGGCAAGGATTGCCAGAGTTTCGGGAGCAAGGATACATGCCTACTTATGTATCTATTCCAGTATGGATACTGATGCTCCGGAGGCGCTCAGGGAAGTGGAGATGTCAAGATATGAGCCATGGCTTGAGGAGGTTGTTGGACCGGTGCGTGCGGCCGGTTTCGATGTCGATATACAGATGGATTGGGATCGGGATTGGCGAAATGTCCTTGGACCGGCAGCGAGGAAGGCTAACAGCGATCTGATAATAAAATCTTCTCGCCGGAGGTCGGCTGCAAAGCGTATGTTGATGTCATCTTCGGATCTGGCGCTGTTCGAATCTGCACACTGCCCGGTTTTGTTGGTCAAGTCGGAAGTGAATGATGACCATCATAGATTTTTAATAGCTGTAGATATCAGCAGAGATGGTAAAAAGTATCAACGGAGGTTTGATGCTGTGCTCGCGTACGGCAGGGCTGCAGCGGCATCCAATGACAATGGCGAACTGCACGCCGTTTACGCCTATCCGGACCCGGATGACTATATGCATGTAACGGATGTGGAAAAACGCACCGGTCTGGATACTGCGCATGTACATGTTGTCGGGAAAAAGCCCGAGGAGGCTATCGAACAGATCGCGGAAGAGATCAATGCGAATTTGATTGTTATCGGGGTGTCAACCAAGGGCACGCTGGCAAACAGGGTGTTTGGCAATACGGCTGAATGGCTCCTTAACAACCTGGATCGTGATATTCTCGTCGTCATTACGGATGACATACAGGAGAACGACACTTCCTCTGAACAGAGTGAAGCTTTACCTTTATGATCACGCGTTTAAATCATTACTTTTTACTGCATGGGAATAGAGATTCAGGGGGACTATACCGGCGTCGGGATAGACACGTTGAAATAGTTTCCTTTTACTACCCGGCAATCGCAGTAATAACGGGTTAGCTGGAGCCCTCTGATTCCCTCGGTGGCCGTATTACCGCGAGCAACTCGGTAAGCATCAATTCATATAATGTCACCATATCCTTGGGTTGAATCTCATCTTCTGTATTCCGTGATACCAGGCCGGCAGTCAGAATCGCTGCAATTATGTGATCTTCATTCATCGTTCTCCTCCTGTTTGCATTGATAGTTCGCGATCTGGAATGGATCTTATTGTAAACCCTGGAGGCCAGGGTGTAATGATATTTTCCTGATTTTACATTAGTTATGAATCAGTTTATATATAGCATGAACTCACCGAGAAACATCTGTCCTGACGTTCGCAGTACTGGTATTTGTCAAACAAATGGGTGAATTTCGCCCAATACTATCCTGTACCTCACCTCAATACAGCGGTTGTATGCCGGTATATATGACCTCCACTGACTTCGGTGCCCCCGCGTATTCGCACGTTTATCCACATCAACTGGATATTCAGGTCGAGTGCATTGTCCGAGCGCTGGATCAATGTAACTACATCGGTTTGAGCGTCTTCCTGTGAACACCGTATTTTTGACCAGATGCATAATGAAGGTGCAATAGGCAATGCCCGTATCCGGCACATGCTGGCCAGACGGTTGGTATTCCAAATATTAAAAAGTAAAAAAGTAATATTTACTCAAGATCTCACAAAAATCACCGAAATGGTGTCTGGGAAGAAACCGTTTGATCCAGGGATGTTATGATTACGTTTATCCGTATAATTAATCCTTCAAGCTATCAGGCATTCTGTTTAAGATTACGAAACACATCTATGTTTTCAGTTTATTGGTACGCCAAAGTGAGAATAACATTGTAGATTTGATCAGAATATGCATAACATAATGAAATCTTTTTTTATATATTTGTCACATTGATTGCGATCAATCTATTGCAATCCGCTGTCGAGGCAGATTATGAAGACCCTGAGTTTGGTGATGTAGGAGAAAAATTCCAGCCAACTGCGCTTTATCGTAAAACAGAAAGATTAGCGCGACAATTCGGTTATACAGGAGGCCGCCTGACAGAAAAAGAAGAATCTGGTGAAGAAATGAGTCGAAACCCCTCTGTATTGAGCATAAGAGGCGATGTGCAATTTCGTAAACAACTGGATAAAGAAGGTTATCAATTGTTGGATGCCATTGATGAACGAGGGACTGGAATGCAGGCAATGGTAGTAAAGGAGAAAAATAACTATAAGATTTTCATTGTGTTTCGAGGTACGGAGGTACGTCTTAAGACGTGTACATGATGCCGTTTCTTTTATGGGTCTTCAGCAGAATCTGTGGGTTGATATATAAACAGTAGCCCGTCA
>JBHHYN010000145.1:0-6043 GCA_046757565.1 Gammaproteobacteria bacterium
AATGACGGGCTACTGTTTATATATCAACCCACAGATTCTGCTGAAGACCCATAAAAGTTAAAAAAAACAAACGAAAACCTCGGGGGCTTGCTCCCGAGTTGAATAGCGATAAGTGATATGAATAACCATTATACTGAAGCTCGTTCGCTTGTGTCCGAGCTGTTCATAGTCCCTGTTGGCCAGTTCGGTTCATGACCGATAAAACCCTCCGTTTGCTTACCTCGGTTGCCCTGCTGCTGGCTTTTATTGTGGTGGTGTTAGGCGCCTACACGCGCCTGTCGGATGCCGGACTGGGCTGTCCGGACTGGCCCGGCTGTTATGGAGCGGTGGTGGTCCCCGGCGCTGACAGCGACATAGCGCAGGCAAACAAACTTTATCCGCAGCGTCCGCTGCAGCAGGACAAGGCCTGGAAGGAGATGATCCACCGTTATGCGGCAGGAACACTGGGGCTGTTAATCCTTTCTCTGGCAGCAGTGGCCTGGAAACGTCGCTCCTTGCCCGGTCAACAGGTATGGATCCCGGTGATTCTCCTGGGCCTGGTCATTTTTCAGGCCCTGCTCGGGATGTGGACGGTCACGCTTCTGTTAAAACCGTTGATTGTCCTGGCCCACCTGCTGGGCGGCATGACCATCCTGTTGCTGCTGTTCTGGGCATGGCTAAACCAGCGCGCATCCGGGCACACCGCACCAGGCAAGACCGGGGCCAGGGAGATGTCCCCCTGGGCAATCACCGGCCTGGTAATTCTTTATCTGCAAATCTCGTTAGGCGGATGGACCAGCGCCAACCATGCCGCCCTGGTCTGCGGAGGGTTTCCTGTCTGCCAGGGTCAATGGTGGCCGCCGATGGACTTTACGGAAGGTTTTACGCTTTGGCACGGGTTAACTGCTGATTATTCGGGAGGGGTGTTAAGCGTTGCGGCGCGCACCGCCATCCACATGGGCCATCGTATCGGGGCACTGGTAACGCTGCTCGTCATCGGTGCTGTCGCCATCAGGGCAATGCTCGACCCTCAACAAGTAAGAAAACGAACGGGAGTGGTTTTACTATTATTATTGTTAACGCAAGCAGGGTTGGGCATCGCGAATGTATTATTGTTGCTGCCCTTGCCCCTGGCAGTGGCGCATAATGCCGTCGCTGCGCTATTATTGTTATGCATGGGCGTTTTATTATTTTACGCCAGATCCGTTATTGATTAGGAGAGACCGATTGGAAAATCAGGCGTTATCGACAGCCACCAGAGCGCATTGGCGTGACTACCTGGCGCTGTGCAAACCCAGGATCGTTGCCTTGATAGTCTTTACGGCGATAGTGGGCATGCTCATGTCAACTCCGGCCATGGCGCCGCTACCGTTATTGGTAATGGGATCATTGGGGATCTGGCTGGCCGCCGCATCGGCAGCCGCTATAAACCATGTGGTCGATCAAAAGGTCGATTCAACCATGGCGCGGACCAGGAACCGGCCCCTGCCCCAGGGCAGCGTCTCAACCCAGTCGGCCATCCTGTTCGCTTTTTTCCTGGGCGCCATGTCAATGTTCGTGCTGACTTTTTTTGTTAATGTGCTGACGGCAATACTCACGCTGGTGTCGTTGATCGGTTATGGTTTCATCTACTCCATGTACCTGAAACGGGCAACGCCACAGAACATCGTGATTGGCGGCGCCGCGGGTGCGGCCCCGCCGGTGCTTGGCTGGACGGCCATTACGGGCAACCTGGACCCGCACGCCCTATTGTTATTCCTGATCATCTTCGCCTGGACCCCGCCGCATTTCTGGTCCCTGGCAATCTACCGGCGTAACGATTACGCCAACGTGGATATTCCCATGTTGCCGGTGACGCATGGTGTCGAATTTACCCGGCAACATATCTTGTTATATACAATCGTGTTATTTATCGTCAGTCTGCTTCCTTTCATCACCTATATGAGCGGGCCGACCTATCTGTTCGGGGCGCTGGTACTGGGTGGCGGCTTCCTCTATTACGCTATCAGGATGATGTGGGATCATGGCGACCGGCTCGCCATGCGGACGTTCTCTTACTCCATCGTCTATTTGATGTCCCTGTTCTCATTCCTCCTGATCGACCATTACATGCCCTTGATCGTGCGCGTCCTGACGCCTGCTTGAACCCCTGCTACCGTGTCCTTTATTTAAGTCATCTGCGCGTAGTCCGATACCGGGGCGACGCTACCGCAATGATATTGTGAATGGACAACCTCCTCCGGGGAGGTGCTTTCTGATGCAGGCGTCTCCAAGCGGTAATGAATTTACATGAGGGGTAACCCAGAAGCCAGGTGTTACCTCCCGGTCTTCTCTGTAACGATACAGGCCCTGGTTTATGCGGTGGCAATCGCCTGTTTCAGTTTTTTTAACGCGTTCTCTTCAAGTTGCCGGATGCGCTCGGCAGATACACCAAACTCGTTTGCCAGATCCTGCAAGGTTGATTTTTTATCGTGCAGCCAGCGTCGCTGGATGATCAACCTGTTGCGATCATCGAGACTACTCATGGCTTGAAGCAGGTGCTGTCGAGTGAGCTTTTCGTGTTGTTGTTGTTCAATTTCCTGTTCCGGGCCGGGCCGTTGATCTTCCAGATAGCCGGACGGAACGAAGGTTTCTGCATCGTCGCTTTCCGTGGCCGGGCCGTCAAAGGAGGCGTCATGGGCGCTTAAACGTTTTTCCATTTCCAGCACATCCTTGGCAGGGACGCCCAGATCCCTGGCGACGGTATCGATCTGCCCCAGGCTCATCCAGCCTAATCGTTTTTTCGCTGAGCGCAGATTAAAAAACAGCTTGCGCTGTGCCTTGGTCGTTGCGACCTTAACGATGCGCCAGTTACGCAGAATAAATTCATGCATTTCAGCCCGTATCCAATGTACGGCGAATGAGACCAGGCGAACGCCAATTTCCGGATCGAAACGTTTTACCGCCTTCATAAGGCCGATGTTCCCCTCCTGGATGAGATCAGCTTGCGACAGGCCGTAGCCGTTATAGCCTCGGGCCACACGAACGACAAAGCGCAGGTGTGACATTACCAATCGGCGGGCGGCCTCCAGGTCGCCGGTTTGGCGAAAACGGGTAGCCAACTCCCGTTCTTCTTCAGCGCTCAGCATCGGGATCCGGTTGACCGACTGAAGATAGCTCTCCAGAGAACCGGTAGGCAGGGCAAGTTGCAGGTTCATAATGTTGCTCATAGCTTCTCCACTAATAATTATAGACTAATTTTAGCACTCTATTAATAAGACTGCTAATCATCTGTAAAATTCCCTATCCGCATGATTATCATGGTGAAATGCTCCATGGCCGCCGTTGTTTAGGTCAAACCGATGGCCTTAAAATGGCGCTGTACCGCAAACCAGGAACCCAACAGCCCCAGCAATCCTCCACTGGCGACCAGTATCAAGGCTTCGTTGGTATTCAGGCTGATCAGCTTGAAGTTGCTGAAGTAGAGACCGGACAGACGCATGACGGGCTCTTCCAACAGCTTTATCGATGCAGAAAGCAAAATCCAGGCCATAATACTGCCGCTGATGCCATGGATGAGGCCGCTATACAGGAACGGGCGCTGGATAAAGCCGTCTGTCGCGCCAAACAGTTTATTGATCTCAATCTCCGGGCGGCGGTTATAGATGGCGAGACGGATGGTGTTTCCTACGATGAGCAGCACCGCGAACGCCAGCAGGGTAGAAAGGATGGCTACGACACGCTGGAATAACCCGATGATGGCAAACAGGCGGCTGGCCCACTGCCTGTCGAACTGGGCGGTCTCCACCTCATCTAAAGCGCGTAACGATTCAAGCAGTCGCTCGCCACGCCCGGTCGAGATGGCTTGCTGGGTGGGCTGTATTAGTAAAACGATCGGCAACGGGTTGGTATCAAGGGCGGCCAGGGCCTCACTGAATCCGGAAGAGTTCCGGTATTCGTCAAGGGCCGCGTCTCGATCGATTAGCTTGATCGTGTCGACATCTTCATGCCTGGAGAGTCTGTCCACCAGTGCCCGGGCCTGGTTCTCATCGACCTGGTATTTCAGAAACAGGGTAATCTGTGTCACACTGGCCCAGCCTGCCGTGATTCTGTGGGCATTGTCCAGCAATAGATAAAATCCTGCAGGCAGGGACAGGGAGACCCCGATCACTGCGATGGTAAGCAGGCTTCCAATGGGGTTTTTAGACATCTGCCCGAGACTGAAAATGAACGCCTGTGCGTGCTGGATTAACCAGATTTTTATCAGGCGCCCAAAGGTAACCGGTTGGCTGCGGCGTGTTGCACGTTTCTTCATTGTTCCGGTGTTTGACCAATATTGGACAGCAACCGCCCTTCCCGCAAGGTAATAATGCGCTTCTTCATTTTCTTGATCATATCCAGATCATGACTGGCAATGAGAACGGTAACCCCGACCTGGTTAAAGCGTTCGAATAATTTCATGATCTCCATTGACAGGGCCGGGTCAAGATTGCCGGTGGGTTCATCGGCCAACAGTAATGCCGGACGGTGGACGACGGCGCGGGCAATGCCGACTCGCTGTTGTTCTCCCCCGGATAACTGCATCGGGCCAACCCGTTCCTTTGACAATAGACCGACCCGGTCAAGCGAGGCACGCACCCGTTTTTTTATTTCCTGGTAGCGATAACCACCGGCAACCACCAGCGGCAGGGCAACGTTATCAAATATACTCCTGTCATTCAGCAGACGGTGGTCCTGAAAGGTAAAGCCGATATTACGGCGAAACAGGGGAATTCGTCTGCCCGTTACACGTTCCAGATTTTGTCCGTTCACGATAATTTGTCCGCGTGAAGACCGTTCGATCAATGCAACCAGACGAAGCAACGTGCTCTTGCCGGCGCCGGAACGGCCGGTCACGTAGGCCATGGCGCCCTGTTCGATGTGCAGATTAATACGCTTTAATGCATCATTGCCGCTATCATAGCGCATGTAGACGTCTGTGAAATGTATCATTCCTCAAAGTCAAGCAACGCATCAATAAATGACGCTGCATCAAAAGGCTTCAAATCATCCGCTTGTTCCCCAACACCGATAAAGCGTATGGGTATCGATAAAGCATTGGCAAGGGCAAACAAGATCCCCCCTTTCGCGGTTCCGTCGAGTTTGGCAAGCGTTATCCCGGTGATCCCAATTGCCTTGTGGAACTGCATGGCCTGTTCAAGGGCGTTCTGGCCGTTGCCGGCATCCAGAACAAGCATTACCTCGACGGCAATGGCCGCATCAAATTTTGTGATAGTGCGTCTGATTTTATCCAGTTCCTGCATGAGGTTATTCTTGTTATGCAAGCGCCCGGCCGTGTCGGCAATCACTATTTCTGTGCTGCGTGCGCGAGCTGACTGCAGGGCGTCATAGATCACTGCGGCGGAGTCAGAGCCGCTCTGTTGTGCTATAACGGGCACGTGGGTTTTTGTTCCCCATGACTGAATTTGTTCGATAGCGGCCGCTCGAAAGGTATCGCCTGCCGCCAACAGCACACTGTTGCCATGGTTGATAAAGCGGTCCGTTAACTTTCCGATAGTCGTGGTCTTGCCGGCGCCATTGACGCCGATAACCAGAATCACGAAGGGAAATGGTGTATTCACAGGGATGATTAATGGCTGTTGTACAGGGAGCAGTATTTGTAACATCTGCTTGCGCAGGAGTGCCAACAACTGATCCATCGCTGTGAGTTTTTCCCGTTTCAGCGCGGATACTAAAGAATCCATAATGGTTGTGGTGGCCTCGACGCCCACATCGGACATCAATAACCGGGACTCGATGTCTTCAAGCAGATGTTCGTCAATTTTCGTTTTATTGTCGAACAGATCAGCGAGGCCGCCAAACAGTCGTGTGCGTGTTTTTTTTAATCCGGACTGCAGGCGGCGCAACATCCCGGCCTTGCCAGGGTCTTCAGGTTTTCTCATTACACCAAACATTCTTCCGAGGGGAGTATCCTTAAACAATGGATCACGCTTTATCGTATCATTATCGGCAAGAACTACTAAATGAAAACAGGGTCTTCAGCAGAATCTGTGGGTTGATATATAAACAGTAGCCCGTCATTCCC